>NZ_CP150189.1:2363546-2688720 GCF_037965815.1 Aeribacillus sp. FSL K6-2833
TTTACCTGTACATTCCAAAAATACACGTTGCCGAAATCTTTCAAGGTTTCTGAAGCCAAAAGCACGTCTTTTGATGTTCTTAATCTTATGGTTTGTACCTTCAATCCGGCCATTCGTAAAAGGTGTAAGAAAATATTGTAAAATTTGTGCCTTCCAATTTTCTATCGTCTTGGCAACTTGATGAAATGAAGGAAATGGGCTGCTCCATGCGAGTTGAATCCATTCTTCTAAGAGCGAATCAGCTGTATCATAGTCATTCACTTGGTATATTTCTCTAAAGAGTTCTTTTAGAAAATAGGCATATGACAATTCTGAATGCTCTTTGAGCATCTCGTCTAATTGTTGTTTTTCATTAGCCGTTAACTTTTCAGAACCTTTCAAGAGTTTAAACCGTCCCTTTTTTAGTCCAGGAGTTTTCTTTCTAACTTGGTCAAGTGCATGTGTCACCTTTTGCACCACATGATATTTCTCAATGACGATACAGGCCTCCGGGAATATAGATTTAACAGCTTTATGGAAGGGATCCCACATATCCATAACAATGGTATGAACCCATTTATTAGACAGAATCTTCTTGGCAAGTAAGATCTGAGTTGAATGATAACTCCGTTGATGTTCCATACCAAGCACACTCCCGGATTGGGTATCCATAAGAACTGTTTCATATCGTTGACCCTTTCGGACAGCGATCTCATCAAGGCTAAGGATTAATTCATTGTTTTCTAAAACACTTTCAAGAGTTTCTAAATGCTCCTTCTCTTTTTCTTTAGCAACGGAATAAACTATTCTTTCAACGGTTGTATAAGGTATTTTTTCCTTTCGACTCACTTCTTGGATAGTAGAGCCAATGCACATTTCGTACAGATATTCTCTGTACCGATTGGTCTGATGCTTATTAGGACTGATAGATTCAAATGTTTGTGAAAATACCTCATTACAGTTGTGACAACGGTATCTATACACTCTGACAAATAAGAAAAGGGGCTTACCTAATACGGACAAGTCACGAACCTTTCTTGTCCGCCAGTCATGGACATGACTAGAAAAAAAACCGCAGTAAGAACAGCGTTCTTCTGTAGTATTTTTCTCAACATGTAACAAATTGCAATCTTCAAGAAACACTTGTTTAACAACTTCAAATTCTGGCAAATCTAGTGATACGGAAAACACTTTAGAACCTCCTGTTATGTTAAGTGACGCTAACATTATTGCCAGGAATTCGTGAGTGTTTTCCTTATTTTTTGGGTTAAATCACAAAATGTGGTGAAGAATCCATATTTTTTATGTTATACATTTTTGAATGATTCATAGGAAATTGTTGAGGGCTAAAAAAAGGCTTGCGTGGATAATGGGGAAATTGGCATATCAAACAAATAAGAGGTGTTAAGTAGATTCGGAGTAACACGATGAGCTGATCATTAGTCGCCGTTCATATTGCTCATGCTAAAAAGGAGTACGGAAAATGGCTTCTGAAAAGCAATCAAGGTCTGGCTTGTTAACTTCTGACATCAATCGTGCCATGTTCAATGAAATTTCCACTATACGTCAAGATCCATCCATATGGAAGTGTGAAGAAGAGCGATTTGAATCTAAAAAATTAGCTTTCACAGTACAAAAAACAGAGCTTAAGTTTTTAGAATATAAAGAAAAACTCGGGACGGATATACTGTTCCGAGTCAACGGTTTAAAATTGTACACGATCATAAGTGACTTAGAATTAATAGAAAGCGTTACGATGAATTTAAAATTGATGAACATAACACTTGGCTTTCATTACCTATCACCTGCTTAGATAGCTCCGGTAAGGTTCTTTTAATTCCACATCCTCGTACATGAAACCGTTCGATAGCGAGTTCGCTTCAGTTACTTATTTTTCATTCCCCATTATCGTTATATACTTTGCGTACACTTCAGGGATTGTTACTTGTTTTCCTTGTTACTTGTTTTCCCGAAGACTGATAAGTTTTTAATCCCTTGATGGTTCCCCAAAAAGTAATCATTTCATTTTCAAGCAGATGGCTTTTTTTGTTTGCATTTCGGTAATTCACGACTATCGCATTTTTCCAAACGCCGTCTATACTTTTATCGACGTTCACTTTAAAAGTAATGTTGTTCCCATGTTCAATAATTTGAATAACTTTTCCTGTGAATACAACCTTTTTATTTTTGTAAGCACCAGGATTTTTCGCCAAATTTAAGTAATGAATTTGTACTGCTTCATCCATATACTCCTAGAAATCTTTTTTGACAGGAGCAGCCACAGCCGGGGTCTTTTTACTTTCTTCTTTCATATTTTCATTATTAAGTGTTTCATTTCAGAATACAGTCCATCCCCATAGACCAAAATATTGCTGGAAGCACAACGAATAACACCAGGTGAATGAGCGAGGATATACGATTTTTTTCGATATATTTCGCATCACGGTTTTGTCTTATCTTTTCATATTTCTTCATCTGTTAACAGCTCAACACCGCGCAGCTGACCGATTTTTATTGATCTAGACCTGATAAAATCGGATATTCCAAAAGTACAAGCATAAATGACAAATATAGTAATAACAATGAGAAACGTTGAAATCTCACCTGTTTGCTGACATACATACAACCCGAGTCGAGCTTCAGCTTTCAGCAAAATACTGAGTTTTGGTTTTCTAAAAAATATCGAAAGATGACTGACAACACTTCCGCTACGATAAACAGTTCCCAATGATATGCCAGAATCGCAATCCTAAGCCCATTCTCCTTTCATCCTATTTATGCTGGCCCGCACTTTTCTTTGAACTTGGCAGCTTTTAATGGATTCGATTTTCAACTTGATTTATCCAGTTTAAATCCGCCTCTAAATGCAATAAAATACCGGTGATCAATAAATATTTGCTTTCGTCACCCTGAAGCAGCAGCTCTGTTTTTAATTTGGTCAATTCCATCACTTCTTTAATCACCACCGCTTTTTGCTGTTCAAGCATTTTCTTTTCCTGAGCAAAATTAATTTTGCGGGCACAGCTCCATTTAAAGAAAAAATCTTCTTTTGTCGTGGTGTATGGCACCGGTTCCAGCAACCATTTTTCCAACTCATCTTTACCTTTTGGTGTTAACTCGTATAATTTTCTTTCCTGATCGTCCATTCCCGCGGACGAGACAAGTTGATCACGAATCAGGCGATCAAGCGTAGTATAGATCTGACCGGGATTAATTTTGCCTTTAATGCCAAAAAGGGAATCCAATTCTAATTTCAATTCGTATCCATGATGTTTTTTTTGGTATAACAATGTCAAAATTCCATATTTAACTGACAAGTTGTCAACCTTCTTTCAGTGATGATTGGATATCTATTTTGCTGGCACTTTGGCTTGCCATCCAAGCGGCGCATAGACTCAACACAACACCGGATATCACTGCCATTATCATATTACTGTATGGCAGCTTGAAAGACATAAATCCGTCCATGAGTTCTGACTGACTTGTTACATAGATTAAGATCAACCCAGCTGCTATTCCTCCGATAACTCCGGATAACCCAACGAGCAAGCCTTCGGCGATAATCATATTTCTAACCTGTTGTTTAGTAAACCCAAGAGCACGCATCGTTCCGATCTCGAAAACGCGTTCCAGCGTGTTCATCAAAAGGGTGTTGGCTGTGCCGATACTGGCTAACCCGATGATCATAAACAGCAACATCAAGATCAGTTCATTCATACCGGAAATTGTTGAAGTAGTGGACTCAATTTCATCTTCAACCGTTTGAACCTTTGACAGATGATCGCGGAAATCAGACCATACCCGATCTCGGATGGAACTGGTCGCTTCGTTGTCAACAGTAAGCAGCAAATCAAAGCCTTTTGTCCATCCAAATTCCTCCTTAAGACGTTCCTCATCCATAAACGCGACATAACCGGAATAATGCGATGTTTTGACAACTCCAACCACCTCATAAGATTGTTCACCATTTGGCGTATTCATCCGAATGCTCTGCCCGATCTCCCCGCCCCATTCATCAAATGCGCGTTCACCAAGAAGCACAGCATTTTGCTGTTTTAACCGGTTATACAGTTTTTCCTCATGTTGATCGGCAAATAACGACGGACCATCTTCACTTACGGCAAAAACAGAAAATTGTCTGCTTACGCCGTCAACCGTTTCCCACGTAATCGGGGTCGCTTCCATTAATGGCTCAACGCCTAGAACTCCATCATAAGAACGCAGTTTCGTTATATCTTCTGTAGACCAAGGCGCTTCAGACGTAAGTCTCATATCTCCCCCATACGTATTCCTGATTTCTTGTTCATATCCTTCCGGAGCTGATTCCACCACCGCACCAAGCAATAAAATAACCGAAATTCCGATGCCGAGTATTGCTGCCGTATTTGCATTTCGATTGATTTGTTGAAAGAGGCTTTTGGCAGCCAAACTCCCCGCATAATGAAAAAGAAAATTTAAAACAGGTTTTATGATTCTGCTTAAACCGGCCAACAACAAAGGAAACAAAAGAATGACACCTGCTAAAACGGCCGCATAAGTTACAGAGTGGTCGATAAACACAAAGCATAGAAGCACCAAGCCAACTACAGCTCTAATCAGCAGAGGTCTTGATGATCCCTTCGATTGGCTGGCCATTTTTAACGTCAATAAAATCGATGTTCTGCCTGCATGATAAATAGGGAAAAGCGAAAACAGAACAGGGAACAGCACTCCAACAGTCACCGCCATAATCGCCGGCAATCTCCAATTTAAAGTATAAACTATATCAAATTGGAGCATGCTGAGCAGTTCCTGCATAAACAGATCACCGAGCCATATACCAAGAGGAACACCGATGGCTGTACCGATCAATGACAAAAGTACGATTTCAATGAGCACAAGCTTAGACACAGAACGTTGTGTGTAGCCGAAGCTTTTCATTATAGCAAATTCTTTTTTTCTTTCGATCACGCTTGTATAAATTGTGTTAAAGACAATAAAACCGCTGACTAACATCGATAAACCGGCAACAATATAAAAGAAGGTATAGAGGCCGCTAATATCGTTGTTCTGAAGGTCATCTGCTACAACAGGCTGTATGAACACACCTGACCCACGGAACTGCTGCTGTAAGGAATGAAAGAGGTCCTTGCCATCGCCGTTGACCTGAAACCGCATATAAGAAATCTCATCATGTTTGCCTGTCCATTCTCTTAACATATCGAGTGGAACTAAAACCCGAAAACTAGTTGATTCAGCACTGTCCCAATCACTAGGACTTGCAAGCAGCTGCGTATACTCAACAATAGCAGAAACTTTTGCCTCTCCCAAACCTTCAAACCGAACCGTATCCCCAACCTTTTTTCCTAAAAGGGTTGCAACAGTTTTCGGCAATATGACCCCTTCATTATCCAAACTGCCTTCAATCACAGGAAGCACCAGTAACGGGCTGTTTTGGTCACTGACTCCGATAATTCGTACAGATCTTTGACTTAAAGAGTGATCGTCTTCAAGTTCAAAGAACGCTTGCTTTTGGAGAACAAGCAGCATATTCGTAACATCGGGATCATCTTGAACAGGCTCAATCATTTTTTCCGGATAAGTATGCTTATCGCTTAAAACCCAATAATCTGCATTGGCTACATACATATCTGTGTAGTAATTAAAAACGTCTCTAGTTGTTCTATCGGCTACCAGCATAGCGGTGATAAAAGATGTTCCCAGTATAATCGCAAACAAGGTAAAGAAAAACCGCTTTTTGTTATGTGTGATATTACGCCATGAAATTCGCCAAATATTTAGCATAGTCGCCCTCCTCCCTCGATACCACCTGATCGATGCCTCCGTCCCTGAAAAGAATAATCCGGTCCGCAAATCCGGCTGCAAAAATATCATGAGTAACCATCACGATCGTTTGTCTGTTTTCACGATGGAAGACTGTCAATAGCCGGAGAATTTCTTCTGCATTGGCTCTGTCCAAATTCCCTGTCGGTTCATCCGCTAATAAAACAGTCGGGCTATTTACGAGTGCCCTGGCGATAGCAACACGCTGCTGTTGACCGCCACTGAGCAAATTGGCGCGTTTGCGATGAAGTCCTTCCAATCCTACCGCCTGAATCAATTCTTGGATCACCCGACTCTTCTCCTTTGTCAGTTTGCCGTCGGCATGAAGTGGAAACGCAATATTTTCTTCTACAGTTAAAGTCGGAAGCAGTTGATAATTTTGAAAAACGAACCCCAGTTTTTGTCTTCTGAATATCGTTCTTTCTTTTTCGCTCATCTTATTTAAATATTTCCCGTCAATTTGTATATCTCCAGCGGTCGGTACGTCAAGACCTCCCATCAGTTGCAGCAAAGTGCTTTTTCCGGAGCCACTGGGTCCCATTATCGCTACGAATTCGCCTTTTTTAATATTCAAATCGACGCCTTTCAACACCCGTGTTCTCTCTTGCCCCTGCAAAAATTCTTTAGTGAGATTGCTAACTTTAATCATAGCGTTCGCTCCATTCTATTATTCGTATTGTCAAAAATTTTCATATAAAATCACTATATTTCATTATCGTCAGTGCCTCGCTCTATCAATTGTCCACAGCGCGACGCTCCCTCCGATTTTCACTATGCCACCAGCACCGAAAATAGTGTGTAATCGTCTTAATGGCTGATAGAACAAACGATCTGCCTTTTGGTTTAGGTTAGCCCTTAAAACCCTCCACAGATGAAGTGAACTCTGAATTCGACAATGGTTTTAAAAACTTTTTTGGCATGCTTTTCTGTTCCCTTTGCCCTTGACGTCAATGTCAAAACTATTGGCGCTTTTGCCAATAGTAATTGCATGGCATTTCCACCTAATTAATGGAAATAACTATGAACATCTACTGAGTTTTCAAGGACTTTTGACACTACCTCAATTATTTCATCTGCTTTTATACACCCATTATATACTAAGTATATATTATAAACAAGCGGATTTATTGGTAAAATCATTATTGAAAGTTATTTTAAAGGCTAAAATAATATATATCTAGTATATATAATTTCAATATATGATTAAGTTCATACGAATGTGAAAATTCATTTTCGGTCAAAGAATCAAGTTGACATTCTGACAGGTTCATTACTGGGATTGTGTGTCAATCACAGAAAATGGTGAAGAGACAAAATCAGAAGTATAGTCATAGAGGATAATCAAAATATCGTGACTAAAAATAAAAACACATATATAGCTGAAGAGTAAAGTCCATATCATTGTGTAAAAAAAGAAAAAGAGTCATGCTGCTTCCCCTTTGACAGATAAAAACACCAACTAAGAGATATGCAAACATGACTCAATATCATATTACCTCAAATAATGAACTTTTGCACGGGTTATTGACGCGAGACAAAGGATTACCAAGCTGCTGGAGCAAGTCGTGAAGCAACTTCTCTAAATATTCGTAACTTTTTCTTCCGTTTCCAAAATTCCATACCGTTCTTTTTCAATTTCCCGCCCTGCGTGTTCGGTGCCAAGGCAATCCCGAACCGAACAATCCTAAGGGCACTAAAAATACGGCCAGTATAAATGTAATGGTCGGTCCGATTGACCAAGCGAGTTGGGTTGCTCCCGCTCTAAATGCCTGTTTATCCTTTTCAGAAATTCGATCAAAACAGAAAAGCAGATGAAAAGAAACTGTCGTTTACTTTTTTTTTCGGGACTTTTCAGACAGCTCTTACTATGTTAGTATGTTTTGGTCTTTATTGACATGGAGTTTTAAGTTAGTTCAAAAAACAGATAGTCGAATAAAAAGCTGCTGCAGAACATGTTATAATATGATATTCATGTACAAATATGAACAATAAAGGTGGGATTCGTCATGAGATTTGGTATTATAGGAACAAACTGGATTACCGACCATTTTATAAAAGCTGCAAGCGCACACCCGGAATTTTCCCTCGGCGCTGTTTATTCGAGAACAATGGAAAAAGCAAAAATGTTTGCCGAAAAATATCAGATAAAACACGTGTACACCAACCTTGAAGAAATGTTTCAAAGCGGCAATATTGACGCCGTTTATATTGCATCCCCCAACAAATTCCATGCCGAACAAAGTATTTTGGCCATGAAAAATAGAATTCACGTTCTTTGCGAAAAGCCGGCAGTAACGTCCGTGCAAGAAATGGATGAGGTCATTCAAACGGCCAAAACTTACAATGCCATGTTTATGGAAGCGATGAAATCAACCGTTACACCGACCTTTTTAAATTTAAAAAAACATCTTGACGAAATCGCTCCGATCAGACGATTTGTTTTCCATTACAATCAATATTCTTCACGATATGATAAATATAAAGAAGGAATTATTGAAAATGCCTTTAAACCGGAATTAGGAAACGGTTCGAAAATGGATTTGGGTGTATACTGCTTAGCACCGATTGTTCATCTAGTCGGCGCACCAAAATCCATAGTAAAAAATCACTATTACTTATCCACCGGTGCAGACGGTCAAGGAAGTATGATTTTAAATTATGATAATTTTGAAGCAGTCGTAATGTATTCCAAAATAACAGACTCCTTTTTCCCTAGTGAAATCCAAGGAGAAAAAGGTGTTATTGAAATTGACAAAATCAGTGATCCGAAGAAAGTTGTCATCAAATATCGAAACGGTGAAATAAAAGATTTGACCGTGGAACATAAATTTGAAACGATGTATTATGAAGTAGAAGAATTTATAAACTGCGTGAAAAACGGCAAAATTGAATCCGATATAAATAGTCATGAACGGACAAAACAAGTTGTGAAGTTGTTGACGATGTAGTGAAATTCCTAACGCCAGTGGAAAAATGCTAATGAAATGAATCGCAATCGACTTAGACGGCACACTTTTAACAACTGATCATATGATTAGCGAACGAAACCGTGAAGCAATTGTAAATGCACAAACAAAGACAAAGCCTCTTTACCCATTTAAAGGCAGAAGAGGCTTTCTGTTTTTCTCTCCGCTATTTTCTTTTCCGCACGTTCAATCATTGTTGGCACGGCTCCTTTTGAAACATAAATAATTGGCAATTTGGCTGTATGATAAATAATGGCCTCCAGACGTCAAACAAACTTCTCTCTTTCGATTTGCTTGCAATTCCTCATAGTGAAGATAAAAACCCCAAAAAAGTGTTATATACGCATTTCATTTTTAATGCTTGATTGATTATTTTTAGGAAAACTTTGCCAATCCTTTGATTTGCATCGGTTGAACAGAGATTTTTGCACGATTGGTGGCGACGACAATTGGCTTATTCAAATCACTGAGACCTTCTTCTGTAAAATAACCACCATCTCGGAATATGAACTGATTTTTGTCGCGATTGACGGAGAAAAATATTGGAAAAAATGGCTTGACTTAAACATCCAATTCGGTAGAATGGAAAAAATATCGAATCTTTAAAATTTTGAAGTTAGGAGACTAAACTAAAATGATATTACGATTTCACTATGCTTGGGTGATTTTATTTGTCACGTTTTTATCTCTTTTAGCTGTTCAAGGCGTTCGTCTTTCTTTCGGGGCTTTTGTTGAACCTTGGGAAAGGGAATTTTCAATGGACAGAGGGACGGTATCGCTTATTTCGACATTAAGCTTTATTGTTTATGGAGTTTCCCAACCATTTATAGGAAGGTTAGTCGACAAATTTGGGCCTCGTATGATCCTTTCTGTCAGTACTTTTTTGGTAGCAGTTAGTATTCTATTAACAGCTTTTGTCCATCATCCTTGGCAATTGTTTATTCTATATGCCATATTTGTATCACTTGGGGTTGGCGGAGCGTCAAACGTGGCTGCAACAGTAGTTGTTACAAACTGGTTTAATGAAAGACGAGGATTTGCTTTAGGGATTGTCGAAGCAGGGTTTGGAGCCGGACAAATGCTGTTGGTACCAGGATCTCTATTATTAATTCAATGGTTGAATTGGAAAGCAACGGTCATCATCTTAGGATGTTTTTTAATGATTGTTGTGTTTCCAATTGTCCTGTTAATTTTACGAAACCATCCTAATGAAAAAGGTATGTTGCCAATTGGCGGAATGGATCAAGAAGAAAGCACAACTGAACAGCCAAGTAAATTCAATGATTTTTCAATTTGGGATGCTTTTCGAAAAAAACAATTTTGGTTCTTGATTTTACCATTTAGCGTTTGCGGTTTTACCACTACAGGTTTAATGGATACACATCTTATCCCTTATGCCCAGTTGTGTGGAGTTCCAACAAGTGCGACTAGTGCAGCAGTAACTATATTGGCTGCTTTTAATATTATAGGAATACTATTTTCTGGTGTGTTAGCAGATCGCTGGAGTAGTCGAAAAATGCTCATCTGTCTATATGTTATACGGGCATTATCGTTGTTTATTCTATTCTATAGCTATAACCCTCTGCTATTAATTATTTTCGCTATCGTTTTTGGATTGGTTGATTTTTCCACTGTTGCTCCTACACAATTGTTGGTAACGCAATACTTTAAACAACACTCTGTTGGTTTTATCATTGGTTGGCTATCTTTCAGCCACCAAATTGGATCAGCACTAGGAGCCTATGTGCCAGGTTTACTATACAGTTACCATGGGAATTATAATGTTGCTTTTTATTTTTCAATAATCATATTAGTCATTTCAGCAATCCTCACCTTCTTTCTTCCTGAATTTTCTAAAGAAAAGGTAACGATTTAGGAGAAGGCGCCTATGCGATTTTTTGGAGACCTCGAACCTGTTGTCACTCGGCAAAAAAGCTGAACAAATTCGTAAGACTGACCTATTCATTTATTTATTGAGCCAACCTCAATATTCGCAGATCCCCTGTTCACATTTTTATTTGCCTAACCAAACTTCCTGTTTCGGTTTTCCGACAAGGCCTTTTAAGGCTACAGATAACGTGCTAAAAAAATTTTTAAAAACCTTTTCACGGAACATGATTGCGAAATGGAGGATACGGAAAACGTTCAAAAAAAGCTGTCCAGAAAGTCAAAATCCATTGAAAACGAAACATTATAAACATTGATATATCAACGTTTCTAAAACTTTAAAGGGGCGGCTATAAGCCGGAAAATCGACTTATTAGACAGCCCCCTTACCCTTTCCATCATAATGTTTACCTCGATCCCTTCAGCCATTGGCCTATAGGCTTGGAAGTCCGTATGCGACCGTTGTCAAATACCAATTTCCCCCGTTGAAATGTCGCAAGGATTTTGCAAGGGAATGTATGATTGACATATAAACTATGCTTGTGTTTTTGAAGCAAACTGTTTTTCTCGACTGTGAAGGAATCTTTTAAACTTATAATCACAAAATCTGCGTCTTTTCCTTTTGCAATTTCCCCTTTTTTCCCGTCCAAGCCAAATCGTTTGGCGGGTCTAGCAGATGTCCAATGAATCAGCTTCGGAAAAGGAATGCGATAGCGAACCGCTAGTTCGATCATCGCCATCAATGTAAATTGTCCCCCGCTGATTCCTCCCCAAATTTTGAAAAAATTCGTTTCATCTTCTTTCAAGTTCCATGGCGACGGGGAATGGTCGGATGCGACAAAGTCAATCTGATCTTTTAAAAACAAATCAACCAATTTTTTCTGGTCGCCGGATTCACGCAATGGGGGAGCGCATTTTGCAACCGCTCCAAGCTTTTTCGTATGTTCATGGTCAAACAAAAGATAATGCGGGCACGTTTCCAATGTGACATCAAGTCCTCTTTTCTTCGCTTGCTGGATTTCTTCAACGGCTTCTGCACTGCTGATATGAACGAAATGCAAAGAACAGCCGGTCTGTTCCGCAAATGTAATGGCTTTTCTGACAGCTAGCCATTCCGCCGCAATCGGTCTTGATTGTAAATAATCGTCCGGTCCGAATTTTTCTTGCCGCTCTTTTTCTCTCTGCAAAAATTGCACCATTGCGCCGTCTTCTGCATGAAGAGCCAAAATTTTACGCAAGCCGGCGATCGTTTTCATTCCATTCAAGAGCGTATTATCATCAACCGCTGCGAACTCTTTATTGCCGCTCGGGGACATGAAAGCTTTAAATCCGACAACTCCTTTTTCCGCAAGAGACGCTAAATCATTTTCATTGCCCGGAACAAGCCCGCCCCACAATCCAAAGTCAACGAATGACTTTTCCTCGCCTATTTTTCCTTTTTGTTGAAGAGCTTCAAGATCAGTTGTAGAAGGAACACCGTTGAGCGGCATATCAAAAAACGTCGTACAGCCGCCTGCTGCAAGCATAGATGAACCTGTTGAAAAGCCTTCCCAATCCTCTCTGCCCGGTTCATTGAAATGAACATGGACATCAATCAATCCGGGAAAAACGTAATGGCCTTCCGCATCCCAAACGACATCGGCTTCCCCGTCAATGTCATCGCCAATTTCAACAACAATGCCGTCTTTAACAGCTAAATTTGTTTTTTTCACTTCGTCATGAAACACAACGCTGCCGTTTTTGACTATAAGATCGTAGATCATTTTTATCAAACTCCATTTAAAATAAAAATTTTTCCATCAGTGCTTTTTTCATGTTATTTGTTATTCATAAGTTCCGGTTCAACTTCTTCTAATAATGAAAAATCAATATAATCTTTCTTATTTGGGATATTTTTGATATTTCCTACACTCAATAAATATTCTCCTACTTCAGAACCATTGCTTTTGTTCATAAAGGAATCGTCGACTTGCATTGTATAAACATTTCTATTCATAATTTCCTTTAACTCGCTTTCTTCTAAATGAAGTTCAGGCGCTAAAATTTTAATTGCTTCTTCTCTATTCTTATTAATGTAATCTGTAGCTTTTATTAAAGCCCTAATGATTGCTTTTACCGTATTCGGATTTTCTTTTAGGAAATCATCCGTTACTTGCAGTGTTGTATGAACACTCATCCAATCAACAGATTTTTCTTTTCCATCAAAATTGTCAACCGTACCGCTAAATAGTAGTTTTCCTCCGCTATTGATAGCCTTCGTTATAAACGGTTCCCAAGCAGCCATTGCATCAATATCACCTTTTTCAAGAGCAGTTAAAGCATCGCTAGGAGCTAGGTTCACAAAATTTATCTTTTTTATGTCAACATTATAATCGTTTGCCATATTTTGAATGGCAATCATTACATCAGCACCACTAGGAATACCTATTGATTTTCCTTCCAAATCTTTTGGAGAATTAATTTCAGCATGCTTGCCCGCTACGACCGCTTGTGTTCCTGCAATTTGTGCAAGCGGAGCCACGATTTTCACCTTAACACCTGAGGAAGCTAAAATAATATCCATAAAATTTGTTTGTAAACTAACCGGAGCACTTCCACCAGCAATCATAGGTCCAATATCTGGTCCGCTTTCAATTAATTGGTTTGTTACGTTTAGCCCTTCTTCCTTAAAAAATCCTAACTTATCTGCAATGATTTGTTGTGAAGAAATTTGCGCATCCCTTACCCCTACTAATGTTATATCCTTCACTTCTAGTTCATCACTCGCTTTATTACTATTTTCACTAGTTGTTGTCGAACTGTTTGAGCCGCACGCAACGATTGCAAACATTGTCAAAAAAACTAGGCAAAAAAGAAAAATTTTTCTCATTTATAATTCCTCCCTTATTATTTTTCTACAGCATTTTCAAATCCGCCTGTTCTCCATTTCAATAGTTTTTTCTCAATCACTTTTAATAACAAGGAAAAAAGACTATATTCAATACCTATTAAAATAATAGCTACATACATATTTAAAATTTTCATATAGTTTCGAGCGTCCACAATAATATACCCTAAACCACTTTTTGCACCCATCATTTCTGAAACCACTAATGCTGAAAAAGCCAATCCTAAACTTATTTGACATCCAGTAAAAATATTTGGTAATGTTGACGGAATAATAATTTTCTTAAATATTTGTCTATCATTTGCGCCTAAGCTTAATGCAGAACGAATATAAGAAGAATGAACACTTTTAATTCCATCAATTGTATTCGTCATAACTGGAAAAAATGTTGTCCAAGCAATTAATATAATTTTTGGAATTTCGCCAATTCCGAACCAAATAATAAATAAAGGCAGCAACGCTAAAGCTGGAATAGGACCGATCATGTTAAAGACAGGCATAAACCAAAATTCAATCTTCTCTACCCTTCCTATCAATAATGCGGCAATCACCCCGAGAAGAACTCCGATTGCAAAGCCAATTACTATTCGGATCGTACTCGACACAATACTGTCTATAATTAATCCTGAATGAAATAGTTCTACACCATTTAGAAATATAAGTGAAGGCGGTGGAAAAAAAACGGGATTTACTATGGAAAAATTTATATTTAATCTTGTAATGACTTCCCATAAAACAAAAAAAGCAATTATTGGAATAGCATGTAAATATTTTTTATTTCTAACCTTGCCCACTTTTTTCGTATAGACAGAAACTGCTTCTTGTCTGGCCGCCATATTTTTCATAAGCTTCCTCCTAACTAGCTGACAAAATGCTCTTCTAAATTCTCCATCAAAATACTAAATTCAGGATCACGATAATTTCGAGGACGGGGTAAATGAATCTCTAATTCTGTAGCAATCATTCCATTTTTCATGACAATCACTCTATCTGCAAGATAGACAGCTTCAGCTAAATCATGGGTAATAAATATAATAGTAGGCTTTACTTCTTTCCATATACGAATTAGTTCAGTTCTCATATTTTCACGGGTAAACATATCTAACGCTCCAAAAGGCTCGTCCATTAACAAAATTTCAGGTTCTCCGGCTAAAGCTCTTGCAATGCCGACGCGTTGTTTCATACCTCCTGAAAGTTGTTCAGGATAATGGTTTGCATTGTCTGATAAACCAATTAATTCTATATAACGTAATGCTTTTTCCAATGCTTTCTTTTTTGGCATCCCTTGCACGATTGGTCCAAAAGCGATATTTTCTAAAACAGTGAACCAAGGGTATAGTGCATGATCTTGAAAAACGACTCCTCTTTCCTTGGAAGGTTTTGTTACAAAAGATCCGTTTACCTTAATCACTCCTTCATCTGGTTTAATAAATCCCGCAATCAAATTTAATAGAGTTGATTTTCCGCCGCCACTGCTTCCCAATACACAAATAAATTCATGCGGTTGAACAGTAAGGTTTATCCCTTTTAAAACAAGATGATCATTATAAAACTTTTTTACATTTTCAACTATCAATGTCATATTTCTCATCCCTTTATGTAACTTTTATTAACGCAAAATGAAACTATATTGGTATATTATACGTAATTCTTTGATTTATCCACTGTCAAAATAAATAAAAATTAAAAAAGATTTTGTGTAAAATATCAAAAATTAAAAAAATCGAACAACTGTTTTTGGTAACAATTGTTCGATCAACATGTTAAAAAGTATCATAAATATCTAAGATGATACTTTACTTTTTTGTTTCCCATACATATTCAGCGCTGCTTGTGCTCCTTCACCTCTGTTTATGCGAACACCGTGATAGATGAGAACTGCCTCCAATGCTGTCAGCAGCTTGAGAATATTTTCTTTGCGGCAGCTGTAGCCCATTGTACCGATCCTCCAGATTTTTCCGTGGAGCGGGCCAAACGAGCTGGCAATTTCAATCCCGAATTCATCCAGCAGCATGCGGCGCACGGATTCTCCTTCGACGCCCTCCGGAATGTTGACGCATGTGACGGTCGGCAGTTTAAAGCGTTTATCGCCGAACAATGTGAGTCCCATTGCTTCCAGCCCGGCCATTAATGTCCGTTCATGGAGGCGGTGGCGTGCAAATCGATTTTCCAATCCTTCCTCCATAATAAGCCTCAAGCCTTCACGCAATGCGTAAAGCATTGATGTAGCTTCCGTATGATGATTTAATCGCCGCGGGCTCCAATAATCTTGAAGCTGGCTTAAATCAAAATAGTTGCTAATAATTGTTTGACCTGAGGCCATTTGCTGATCCAATTCCGTCCGAATTCCTCTTTCTACCTTTTTACGCGACAAAACGATTTTTTCAATTCTGTCATTATATGTGATGGGAGCCATCCCAGATGGAACTGATAAGCATTTTTGCGTCCCGCCGATCACGCCGTCAAGCTGCCATTCGTCGACATTCACGTCCGTTCCTCCAATTGTCGCAACCGCATCGACTACAAGAATTACATCCATCTCCCGGCAAGCTTTCCCGATCTCCTCAAGCGGCTGCATGCACCCCGTTGAGGTTTCCCCATGGACGATCGCGACTATTTTCGGCTGAACCTTCTTTATTTCTCTAATTACATCCTCCGGGTCAAACACCGTTCCCCATTCACGCTCAATTGTAGTGACATCAGCCCCGTAGCGTTCGCATATTTCGGTTAATAAATAGCCGAACCGGCCGTATATCGGGATCAGCACTTTGTCGCCCTGTTCGATAATGCTCGCCAGCATCGCTTCAATGCCCGATCTGGAGGTTCCATCGATAGGGAACGCCCATTTGTTGTCCGTACGAAATAAATAACGAAGCATTTCCATTACTTCATTCATGATCGAAGTAAATGCAGGATCAAATTGGCCTAAAATCGGCGTACTCATCGCCTGCAAAACTCTCGGATCGACTTCAACAGGCCCCGGTGTCATGATCGTTCTATTAGGTGTCTGTAGAGGCAGAAATTTCATTTCGTCCACAATCCTTTCTTTTAATATGCCAATCTATATAAATAATGGATTAAAAACTTAACGCCGCTTTCTAAATAAGCCGCTGCGGTATATTCCTTCGGCGAGTGGCTGATTCCGTTATGACTCGGGACAAAAAAAAGCGCAGTCGGACAATAGGTTCCGAACATTTGCGAATCATGTCCCGCTCCGCTAACCAAGATTTCATGAGACAGATTTTGCTCTTCTGCAATTTCTTTTGACAGCCTCAGCAATTGTTGATCCATTTTGACCGGCTTGACGTTCAGCCATTCATTTAACAAAATATCGACATTGTATTGTGCGCTCACATTTTTAAAATGACGTGAAAATGTTGAACAAAATTGCTCCAGCAGTTCTTCCTCGTGATGACGGATATCGATCGTAAAAACGACTTCACCTGCAATCACATTCGGAACGTTAGGTTCAACCTTTATTTTGCCGACGGTCACTCTTAGTTGGTCGCACACCTGTTTGGCTTGTTTCATTAAATAGGTAATCAGTTCAGAGGTAATGGCCACCGCATCTTTTCGGCAGGGCATCGGGGTTGTTCCTGCGTGGTTGCTTTCACCAACAACCTTTACTTGATAGCGGCGCTGTCCAACAATGTCGCTGACAATGCCCAACGATTTTTTCTTTTTTTCTAACACAGAGCCCTGTTCGATGTGCAGCTCAATAAAGCATTGAATATCGTTTCGAAATGGCTGGCGAAATCTTTCCTGTCCAAAACCGCATTCATTCATTGCTTGCACAAACGAAATCCCTTTAGAATCAACAATTTTTTGTATATGCTTAAAAGAGCGCCTCCCCGTTACAGAGCCTGACCCCCAAAATGTAAGCGGAAACCGGCTGCCTTCCTCTTCACATAAGGATACGACCTCAATCGTTTTTTTTGGTGTTCCAAAACGCTTTAATAAATAATGAGTCGCCAACAAGCCGGCAATAATGCCGTATGCGCCGTCATATTTTCCTCCTTCAATAACCGTATCGATATGCGAACCAGTTAAGATTGTTTTGGAGGATGGAGATGATCCTTCTGCTCGGCCGAACAAGTTGCCGACATCATCAAAATAGGGAGCTAATCCGCATTCCTCCATTTTCTCCTTCAACGCTTCCTGCGCTGACAGCCATTGTTCGCTATATAACAGCCGGGTAACTCCGCCTTTTTCCGTTTTACCGAATGTTGCAAGCCATTCGATCAGCCTTTCAACTTCCTCTTCAAGCTGAATGGGGCCAAGTAAATGAACTGTCATGTCTCTTCCCTCTTTTCTATTCAAAATAAGCAAATATCCTTGTTATATTTTGTTCCATAAAATGTGAATTTACTTTATTTTATCGTTATTCTTTTTCATATACATTGGCAATTTTGATATAAATTTCACCATCTTTTGTGCATGTTCACTAAAATTTGAAGACAAAGGGGCTGAAAAAATGAAAATTTCCGAAATATTAAAAATTCCCGTTATGAAAAATGCCAAGCTCATCGCCGGCCATAACGGAAAAGATCGAGAAGTTTTCAGCGTCAATATGATGGATGCACCGGATATCATCGATTTTCTGAAACCGAATGAACTGCTTGTAACAACTGCCTTTCATTTAAAAGACAATCCGAATGATCTGCTCGCACTCATCAAAAATATGGCGGATCAGCAATGTGCAGGGTTGGCAATTAAAATGAAGCGATTTTTGGAAGAAATTCCGGAGGCTTGCCTGAAGTATGCAAATGAAAAAAATTTCCCAATTATTGAATTGCCGATTGAGGTTACGTTAGGAGAGGTTGTGAACCAGACATTAAGCTATATATTGGACAAACGGACAAACGAATTGCTCAATGCGATTGAAATCCATCAGCAATTTACAAACCATATTTTAAGAGGAAAAGGGCTCGTCTCATTACTGGAAAATTTGGCAAACTTGATCGGCTGTCCAATTTTACTGTTGGATCAGCACTTTCAAATGATTGCTTCTTCATCTTCCGTTACATCGAGTCTGCCGGAAATCGAGGAAATGTACACAGACGGATTTCGCTTTTTCTTACAGCCAAGCTCTTACACTTGTTTTTCCATTATTTCTAGTAAACGAACTGTTTCCGTTTTTCCCATTTACACTCATGAAAGCAACAGCGGATGTTTAATTGTTTTTGATGCCATTCCTTTTCACAGTCCTTCGCTTGTGTTGACGATTGAACAAGCGACAAATGTCATTTCATTTGAATTGATGAAAAAAAATGCTCTTAAACAACATAAACGAAAAGTTCAAAATGAATTTTTTATCAATTTTACAGATGGCGCCTTTCAATCAAAAGAAGAGATTGTCATTAAAGCAAAAGAATTTAAAATTCGCAATGATCAATCGTATTTTTGTGCAGCAGGAAAATTGGATGAAAGAAAAAAATCTTTAACGTTTACACAATTCCATAAAGAAAATGAACGGATTTTTGAATTTATGGAAAAAGAAGCTGATGCGTTCCCAAATCCTGTTCATTTTTTTGTGAAGGGGAACGTAGGCATTTTGCTCTTCCCGATTCAAAAATCATGGCTGGAGCTTCATTCTTCCATCATGCCGTTTTTAAAGGAATTGCAAGCGAAAATTAGAAGCAGGTTCCAACGGACTGTCTCATTCGGCATCGGCAGTCTTTGCCAACAATTTTTAGATGTAAAAAAAGGCTATAAAGAAGCGTTGGAAGTGCTGGAAGAAGAACAGTATTCCGGAAATCAAGAATTCATTCAAATTCATAAGAAAAAAGATATTTATACGCTATTGAAAATGATTCCAAAAGAAGAGCTGATTGATTTTTACGAACAGATTTTGACAAACCTTTCAGACCCGGCAGACACTGAAAAACAGGCTCTGCTGCAAACGCTGTTTTTATTTTTGGAAAATCATTGTCAAATTTCTGAAACAGCCAAAAAGCTTTTCGTTCATCGCAATACGGTGATCTATCGATTAGAAAAATGCGAGGAGCTCATCGGAAAAAGCTTAAAGGATCCAGAAGCCACTATTAGCCTCCGCTTGGCATTCCGCATAAAAAATTTGCTTCAATTATAAAAAAATTGAGGCAAGAGCTTTAGTAAATGAAAATGTAATTTGTCTATAAAGCTTTAGATACATTAACTAAATTTTGCAAAAACGATTATGTAATTCAACCAATGACTTCACTACATCGTTCTTTTATTATGAAAAACAAATAACATCTAGTGTTAGATTTTTTTACATAAGAGGAGGAGAGGTCACTTGACAAATCAAAATGGAGGAACTCATCTTTTTTCACTTGGTTTGCAGCATGTACTGGCGATGTATGCAGGCGCCATTGTTGTTCCTCTTGTTGTCGGAGGAGCGTTAAACCTTTCGACGCAGGAGCTGTCATATCTAGTTGCGATTGATTTATTGACATGCGGAATCGCCACCCTGCTGCAGGCGTTCAAAACAAAATATTTCGGCATTGGTTTACCTGTCATATTAGGTGCTTCATTTGTTGCTGTTACACCGATGATCGGGATCGGAAAAGAGTACGGCATCAATGCAATCTATGGATCGATCATTGCCGCAGGAATATTCATTATTCTTTTTGCTCCGCTCTTTGGCAAAATAACAAGATTATTGTTCCCGCCGGTCGTGACAGGTACAGTTGTCACCCTTATAGGACTGTCCTTAATACCGGTCGGGATTAAAAACATGGCGGGCGGTGCAGGAAGTCCGAAATTTGGTGATCCGGAAAATTTGCTCCTTTCATTTGGGGTTTTTCTTTTGATTTTGTTTATGAATCGATTTTTCACAGGCTTTTTTCGGGCAATCTCTGTGCTTATCGGGATTATCGCGGGTACGGTCGCCGCGGCTTTTATGGGAGAGGTTGATGTGAAAGAAGTAATGCAAGCTTCATGGATTCATTCTCCGAAATTTTTGTATTTCGGTCCACCTACTTTTGAGCTTGTGCCGATCTTAACAATGACATTAGTGGGCATTGTCATCATGATTGAATCGACTGGCGCCTTTTTAGCCCTAAGCAAAATTTGCGGAAAAGATCTTAGCGACCAAGATCTTGCGCGCGGATATCGTGCCGAAGGATTGGCTTTCATCATCGGCGGTTGTTTGAACGCTTTCCCGTACAACACGTTTGCTCAGAACGTTGGACTTGTGCAGCTGACAAATATAAAAACGAGAAGCGTTGCGATCGTTGCTGGCTTTATACTTGTCACCCTTGGATTTATTCCGAAAATTGCTGCTTTTGCCACGATGATCCCAACATCTGTATTAGGGGGAGCAATGGTGATCATGTTTGGCATGGTCGTTGCTTCAGGCATTAAAATGTTAAGCACTGTTGATTTTCAACAGCAAAGCAATTTGTTAGTAATTGCCTGCTCCATTTCCCTCGGATTGGGTTCCACAGTTGTTCCTGATTTGTTTGCACAGCTGCCGCCTATGCTGCGAATTCTTTTTAGTGATGGGATTATAACAGGCAGTCTTACAGCCATCTTTTTAAACTTATTTTTTCACCATTTCTCACTGAAAAAATCTTCTGCTGTCGAACAGTTAAAACCGACAACGATCAAATTTTAAAAACGAAAGGAGAAAGCCGAATGGACATAGAACAAGTTAACCAACTCAGTGCGGCTGAATTTATTGAGAAGCTAGGCGGGATATTTGAAGATTCAACATGGGTGGCAGAAAAAGCAGAAAAATTCCGCCCGTTTTCTTCCGTGCAATCGCTTTTTTCCAAAATGGCTGAGATCGTGGATCAAGCTGACGAACACGAAAAATTGGCGCTTATTCGCAATCACCCTGCTTTAGGCGCAAGAACAAAAATGACCCGATTTTCGCAAACAGAACAACAAAAAGCGGGGCTGCAAAAACTGACAGATGAAGAATTCGATCGATTGTTAAAATTAAACGAAACGTATATGGAAAAATTTCAATTCCCGTTTATTTTGGCTGTGCGCGGCAAAACAAAGCAGGAAATATTTGCATCGATTGAACAGCGAATCAAAAACAATGCGGAAGCAGAGATAGAGCAAGCAATAGCAGAAATTAAAAAAATTGCCTATTTTCGACTGAAGGATATAGTGAAAGAAGAGAGAAACCTATGCTGACACGTACATTCCATTTTGATAGAACAAATTGACTTTCGTTATTTTTGATCTTTTGCACAGTACGAAGCCATATTCTTTTTAAGCGCCATAAATGGCGGTACAACTGAATCTGCTGAGAAATAATAACCAAAGAAATTACACGCTTGTTAAATAGTGAAAGAAAGCCGTGATTCAAATGCCATGCCCCGTCAGACAAGCGCTTCCAAAGTAACAAAACGGGCTTCCAAAATGAAAAACGAGGCAAATAAAAAGGTCAATAAGGAGATGGAATATGAAAGGATTAACAACACATATTTTAGATTTAACTCACGGTACGCCTGCACAAAACGTCAAAATCGAGCTGTTTTCTGTTACAGATCAAAACGAAACGGAAAAACAGCTGCTCAAAACCGCATTCACAAACGAAAACGGTCGGGTTGACGAACCGCTCATCACTGAGCAGCAATTAACACCGGGAACTTATGAACTTCTGTTTTACATTGGAGATTATTTTAAAAACAAAGGTTTATCCTTGAAGGAGCCGCTGTTTCTTAATCACGTCGTCGTCCGCTTCGGCATTTCTGATGCAAATGCCCATTATCATGTTCCATTGCTTATTTCACCGTGGGGGTATCAAGTGTATCGGGGAAGTTAATCGGATACAAATACTTTCTTCAACAACGTCATGAAAAAACGGGGCCTTCCAAAAGTCAGCGTTACTGACTTTTGGGAGACCCCCTTTATTTAAAAAAGCAAAAAAAATCGTCCCTTCTAGTAAAAGAAAGTTGCCTCACAACATTTCAGAAAGGACGATTTTATGAGCAACAATTGGAAGCTGGAGCGAAACAAAAGAAAAACAATCAATACAGATAAAGATGAGAACCAAACCTAGAGGAAGCCGCTATGAAATTAGAAGAAAAAGTGGAAAAGTTATCAGAAGAAATCGAAAAGGAAACAGATACAAACATACATAAGGACAAACAACAAAAGCGCAGTCAATGAAAGAAATCTGTGAAGCAAATTCGAGAAGATTTTATCCTACGGCAGGTTAAATACAAGGAACAAAAAGAAATCTTTGGCAACCGTAACAGCTATTCTAAAACGGATAAAGACGCAACCTTCATGCGCATGAAAGAAGACCATATGAAAAATGTGAAAAAACGGAACTCATCAATATATATTTCAAATTTACTATTTACGTTCATCTCCTCTATAAAATACATCAGGCTATCAGCAAACAGGCTTACGCCCATAATAATGCGGTTCGCTACTTTTATTTTACATTCAACAAACACTTTGGATATGAGGATAAATTTTTTAATATTGTAAAAATGGAAAAAAGACTAGTAAATGTGTTAATATTTTAAAAAATCAGAAATAAGGAGGATTTTAAAATGCTTAAGAAAATAGGTTTATTGTAATTGCATTTTTATTTTCCCTAAATTTTACTAGAGTAGAATTTGCTGCAGAAAACGATGCAAATGTTAATGAAGAAAGTCTTACACAAGAAGAATTAAACTATCTGTAAATGAAGTTGGCAACACTCAAGAAAAAGCTGATGCTCCATTGAAGTTGCTAGACAATTAATTGAAGAGGGAGCTAAAGTTATAGATTCTAGATCAGAAATTATTACTATATATGAACCAAAAGATGTTAAACCAGGACAAATTAGTACTATGGGAACTATTGCTTCTTCAACTTTAAAATTAGGTGGAACAGTATATAAAGTAACTAGTGATCGTTCAAAAGAAGATAATTTTATATATATGGTAACTTTCAATGGTTAAAAACACCTTCTTTTCATTTAGTTGATAAAATGACTATTGGTTTCCCTTCAAATTCAGGATTATATCTACCAACTAGCGGAGGAACAGTAAAACAGCACCAACATAGATATTCTCAAGATCCTCAAGGAAATGGACGTTCGATTGATTATTCAATTAAGTATTCTCCGAGTAATTGGGAGCCAAGTGCTGGTGTGGCTGGCTCATATGATTTAAAACCTTCTACTAGTCATACAAAACACAAAGGGTACATTGGTCAATATGTATATGTTCCTAAATCAAAAAATGCTAAAAATGGAATATGGTCATCAAAGAATTGCTGGAACACCTAGTATATCAGTTTATCCAGCAGGTTTATCAATCACGTCAACTCCAAAAACAGATACAAAATCATACGCATTAACTTTATCTTATTAATCTAGTTGGAGTGGTAAGTCTATGATACAAACGATTGCCAACTTTATTCTTATTCTAGTTGTATCGGTCATTTTATTTTATATACTTAATTATGATACTTCTTTAGATAGTGAATTAATACTATCTCTTTTAATTATCATTTCTCTACAAACATCATTGATATTAGCTATTTTATTAAAAAGAAAATAACTTTCTTAAAGGGATTGTCCAAAAGTTGAACTGTCCCCTGTCAAGCAGACAGTGGAAATCATAAATTGCTTTAAACGGCTTGAGCTCTAAATTCTAATGGGCTTAAGCCGTTTAATTTTTCTTGATCGCGTTTGTTATTATAAAACTCTTAATCGCTTGTTGTAACGCTTTAAACGTTTCATATCGTTTCAGATCATACCTTTCACACGTTCAGGTTGCCCAAAAAGATTCCATTGGGGCGTTTTCCATGCAGCGTCCCACTCTTGACATACTATGTGTTCGCTTTGCTTCGATTATTCGCTTCTCAAGCCCATGAGATGTACTATAAATCAAAAGTTGTTTATGTTCTTTTAAACTTGTGATAGATTAAGTCCTGAATGTTGTGTAAAAAAAGCAGCGGTGATGTGATTTGCCAGGAATCTAGGGCAGGGTTGGACTTGACCCTTGCGATAGCGTGATCAACTGTTTGAAACACATGTTGATGATTGTTCGAATGCCCTAATACATAACTATACAGATCTAGAATTGCACTCAAATACGCTTTTTTACCGTTTCCTATCTTGAATTCCGTGACATCCGTCAGCCATTTTTCATTTGGCTTACTTGCTAAAAAATTTGCGATTTAATACATTCTCAGCCACATGCACCGCTGATGATGAAACGTAACGGTTCTTTTTACAACGAATTACAGATTGAATACCGGTTGTTTTCATCAGGCATATATTTGTTTATGGGTCACTTATTTTCGATGTATGACGAATTTCATTCGGCGATAGCCATAAATTTTTAACGCTGCAGACAAGGAAACAAGCCGAAAAACGCTAAAATCTATAATTTCTTTCAACTGATCATGTTAAAAAAATCGCCGAACTGCTCCGCCTTCTTAACATTTGCTGTCTAAGCGAGATGTTTCTTTTTCATCAAGCTTTTGAACTGCTCTAATAATACCGGAGTAGCCTGTGCATCGGCAAAGATTTCCTGATAAACCGTCAACTATTTGCTGACTAGTTGGATTCGGATATTGATCCAAAATCGCTTTGACAGCCATAATCATTCCTGGGGTGCAATATCCGCATTGGAAACCTCCCTCTTCCAAAAACGCCTGCTGAATCGGATGAAGCCCTTTTTCCGCAAGTCCTTCAATTGTAACAATTTCTTTTTCATTTGCTTGATAAGCTCTAACTAAACAGGCATTCACTAGCCTGCCGTTCATGATGACAGAGCAGGCGCCGCAGCGGCCAATTCCGCAGGAAATCTTTGTGCCAGTCAGATGCAGCTGCTCTCTTAAAATGTCAACTAGCCGAGCGGCCGGATGAATCTCAAGCTCTTTCTTTTTGCCATTCACAAAAATCGACATGCGCATTCGTTCTTCAGACGGTAATTTTATGCTTGAGCTCATTTGCTTGTCAGCCATTTGCTCATCTCCGTTTCCATCATCTTATTGACGATTTCTTCCCTTGATACCGGCAGCTTATTCACCCAGATGCCAGTCGCATCATAAATGGCCATTGCGATGGCAGGGGCAACAGCAACCGTGCCAATTTCCCCGACGCCTCTTGGCCCATATTCATCCTCTTCGCACAACTCCTCGATTGCGGTGATGTCAATCGAAAGGGGGACATCTTTTATCGTCGGAATTAAATACGAATCAAAGTTTTCCGTTACATATGTTCCTTTTTCTATCAGCGCTTCTTCCGTTAATGTATAGCCTAACGCCATCACGGATCCGCCTTCAATTTGTCCCAAATATCCTTGCGGAAAAATAACAGGACCAGCGGCAACGGCTTGCTCTAAATGTTTTACACGAACAAATCCAGTTGCCAGATCTACTTCCACCTTAACGGCACAAGCTGCAAACGAATATAAAAAATGTCCGCCTGGTATGGAGCAAGGGGTTGCCGGAAAGTCAAATCGAGTTTCAATGATCAGCGGCTTGTCTATCGTTTGTTTTGCCAGTTCTTTGTATGAAATCAGCAGCTCATCTTGGTGCCAAACACCTTTTTCGCCTATTTTTAATTGACTGACTGGCACATCCGTACATTGCGAGGCTCTTTCCAACAGGCTGTTTTGAAACGGAGCTTTCATCCGTTGAATGGCTTGCCAAACCATGCTCGTACCCCTTGAAGCAGTTGATGAGCCTGAACGCGGGACTTTGTACGTATCGCCGATGACAATGTGTAAATCCTCTCGGGAGCAGCCTATTGCTCGAATGGCAATTTGTTCAATCACTGCGAGCAAGCCTTGGCCAAATTCTTCAAACCCAAAAGCAATTTCGATTTTTCCTTCCTCGTTCAATGAAATTCTCCCGCCAGCCGGATCTAAACGTCCATAGCCCAGCCCTCCGCCGTGCATGGTGATTGCCACCCCGACGCCTGTCTTAATCAAGCCGTTATGATCTTGTTTTCGGCAGCTGTTTAATAGTTTCGATTGGCTGATCTGTTTTAAAACTTGTTGAGCGCCGTCAGTTGGGGCGATTTTTTGCCCGACAGGACCGGGATCATGTGCCTGGCGCAGATTTTTTTGTCTGAGTTCAAGCGGACTCATTCCAAGCTTGACCGCCAAGCGATCGATTTGCCCTTCCAATGCGAAGGTTACTTGGTTTCCTCCAAAGCCTCTAAATTCACCGGCAACGCCGTTATTCGTAAAAACCGAATAGCCTTCAACTTGAATATTCGGGATCATGTATGGGCCTGTCGCATGTTCAACCGCAAAATCCAATACTGCGGGGCCTAACGTTGCATATGCGCCGGTATCCGCTATAATTCGCACTTGATGGGCGATGATTTTGCCGTTTTTTTTCGCACCTGTTTTCATTTTAATTTTCATCGGATGCCTTTTGATTCCTGACCGCACCGATTCCCTTCTCGTTTGATGAATTTTTACAGGAAATCCCGTTTTCAGCGCCAATAAGGCTCCGTACGGCTGGATGTTTAATTCGTCTTTTCCGCCAAAAGAGCCGCCAAGCGGGCTTGAGACGACGCGGATGTCTTCTTCCGGCATATTTAAAATGCGGGCTAATTGATAGCGGTCTTTATATCCATGCTGAGTGCCGGCATACACCGTCAAAGTGCCGTCTTTTTCCGGAACAAACACCCCGCCCTCTGTTTCCATGTACGCATGCATTTGCCTTGGAAGTTGATACGTTTCCTCTACAATACAGTCGCATGATTGAAATGCTTCTTCCACATTGCCGCTTTGATAAGATGCTTGGTGTAGGATATTCCCGTTCGGATGGAGCTGCGGAGAAGAAGGGAGCATAGCCTGTTCCGGATCATCAACAACCGGCAGCGGCTCATATTCCACTTCGATCAGCTGAAGCGCCGCTTCGGCGATTTCCTCTGTTTCCGCAGCAACAGCCGCGACAGCATCGCCGACAAAACGAACTTTATCTTTGCATAAAACAGGCTGATCAGGAAAGATTAAGCCAAACCCGTTTAAACCTAAAACATCCTTGCTTGTAATGACAGCCCGAACTCCCGGCAATTCCTCCGCTTTTTCCGTTGAGATCGAAACGATATTGGCATGCGGATATTCGCTTCGCAAAATTTTTGCAAACAGCATATTCGGAAACGAAAGATCTGTTAAAAACTTTAAATGTCCAGTTACTTTTTCTACTCCGTCCGGTCTGATGCACACTTGTTTCAATCTCAATCCCTTCCCTTCTTCATAATCCAAATTGAAAAAGCTCGTATCTGAATATATTAATCTTTCTCCTCTAATTTTTTTAGCTCTGCTATGACTATATTGGCGGCGACCCGCCTGCGGTAATCCGCTGAAAAAAAAGCATCGCCGACAGGTTGAAATTCAGAAAAGACCGCCTGATGTACCTTTTTTAGTAAAGCGGACTCAACCTTGCGTCCGGCCAGCAATTGCTCCGTTATTCTTAATCGCCTTGGACGATTCTCGCCTCCGCCTGCTGCCAACCGCGCAAAGTCAATTGTTCCGTTGTCATTTTGGCCGATTATCCCTGCAATGGTGACGACAGAGCCTGAAAACGCCTCTCTCCTCCCAATTTTTTGATAAAAATGGACATATGATGGCGGAGCTGAAATTTCCGGCACCACTATTTCCGTTATAAGATCATCCTTGAATTCTTCATTCAACCAATGATCTAAATCGATTTTTTTTATGTCGTCCCCATCAAAACATCCGATTTTCGCTTCCATCACTAACAGGGCGGGGATGGCATCACCAATTGTTGAGGCGACGTTTCCGCCGATCGTTCCAAGATTGCGCACGGCTGGTGCAGCAATGGTCTTGACAGCTTTGGTCAATAAAGGCCATTTCGCTTTTATAATGGGATGGCGGAGGCAGTCAGCCAATCGGATAAGCGCCCCCAAGTGAAGAAAGTTTTGGCCGCCATCTTCTTTTTCATATATCGCTTCTAAAATTTTTATGTTCTCAAGGCTGATTAAATGAGATGGCTGCGGTGCTCCTTTTTCCCATTTTGTTTGCCATAATGTTCCGCCGGCTATAAAGTGTGATTCTAATTGCAATAGCTGCCGCAATCGCCATGCTTCTCTTAAATCTGTTGGCATCCATATTTTTGAGGACAATGTTTTCAACTTCATCCCCCTTCCTTTGATAGTAAAATAACGTGCTTTTGCAACCATATTGCGATTAGAAACGGAAATGCCTTGTGGACGTCCGCATTTGACCGATTATGCACCATTATCGCCTGTCCGCTTCCTTAAATAGGGATAACAAAATCGGCGTACTCGGCAAGCGATCCAGCTTGGCAGCATCCTCATCAAACAACTTATTGCTGCGTATCAAGTTTCGTATTGAAAAATGAGATCGTTGATGATTTCCAGTTGAATAAACGGCTGTTTTGTGCAATTGCACCGCTTGCTCTGCTATCGACTTTTCCAAGCCGCCTTTAAAAGAACTCTAAAAAGGGGCTTGACAAGTTTAGATACCGCGTCGGTACATAACCATCGGTTCGTCTATTGGTCAAGTGACTTTGGCATTCCGATTAGCGCCTGGTTTTTTGTGAAATGTGATTGCGGCTTCATTATGCACGCACCTTCTGAGGAGATCGAAGCTTTGTCAATTGAATTAATTCTGCTAAAATGCTGATCGCGATTTCTTCAGGGCCTTCTGCCCCAATAGACAAGCCGACAGGTGAATGAACGTTTCGGGGAATTTCCTGATCTCCCAGCAAGCGTTTTGTCCGTTCTTTTGAACCGATGACCCCGATATATCGCAGGTTTTGCTGCAACAACAGCTTTAAAAGCTCTTGATCCTGTTGAAATTGGTGTGTCAGCAGCACAACAAAATCGCGGGGGGAAAAATATATTTTCGTTGCCGCTTCCCGCGGGAAAGCGATGATAAGCTGATCGGCATCAGGAAAACGGCATCTATTGCACAACGCTTCTCTCCAATCACTAACGATAACCGAAAAACCGGTCCGCGAAGCGAAATGCGACAGTGGTACAGCATCCGAACCGGCACCGAAAATAATCAATCTCGGTTTAGGCTCAAATCGCTGAACATATACATATGAGGACAGTTCATTGACCCAAACTAATCCGCTTTTCTCTTGCGCAGCTATGGCATCGATTTGTTTCGGTACCGCACCAGCCCATTCCCCGAACGTTTCCGTGTCTTCTGTAAAAAATAAATAATTGCTTACGGAAAAATTTTTGCCGAGTTGTTTTAGGATGAAAACGTCCTTGCCGTTTTGAAGCAAATCATGCAGCCGGGATAAATGCTTTCGCAAACGGTCATCGATGCACTCCAACAGGATGCGTATGACGCCGTTGCAGCCGGCGCCTTTTCCCCACGACAAGTCATCTTCGCTTTTCAAGTCATATACGATACATTGCGACTCGCCCTCAAGCAAAAGCTTCGCCCTTTCTTGCAGGTCATTTTCAAGGCAACCGCCGCTTATTACGCCGATTGTTTCCCCATCCTCCTGAATCAGCATTGCTGCTCCTTCTTTTCGGTAAGCGGAGCCTTCCACATCAATAATAGTGGCAAGCACAGCTTTTTTTGGCTCAGTTGTTGCAATCTTTAAAATTTCATGGATATAGTCCATAACAATTCCCCTCTTATGAAAGAAAAGTAATGAGAATGATTGTTTTGTTCAAACGCAATCATCAACTGTTTCTTTCTCTTTGCATACACAATGCGTTGGCAATATACGCCACGTTTCTCCCCAGGCGACCGGCCATTTTTAATTCTTCATCAGACGGCTTTCGCGAACCATCAGGGCCGGCTAAAACTGTTGGTCCATACGGAGTTCCGCCAATGGGGGCGTCCGTTAAATATTCCGGATTTTGAGTATAAGGTAATCCGATAATGATCATTCCGAAATGGAGAAGCGGTACGATGGATGTTAAGATGGCCGCTTCATGCCCGGAATGAATGGAACCAGCGCTTGTAAAGATGCCCGCGGGCTTTCCCTCCAGTACGCCTTCCACACAAAGGTCGCCGATAGTTTCTAAAAAATATTTAACTTGGGACGGCATCGATCCAAAATACGTCGGAAATCCCCATATCACTCCATCTGCCCAGTGGAAATCTTCTATTTCCGCTGTTTTAAATATTTTCTGCTTTTCGCTTTCACGCTCATAATTTTCTTTTCTTTTTCCAATTTGAAATGTTGCGGAAATTCCTTTTTTATCAATCATCAACGGATTTTCTCTAATAGCCGGAATTAAACGATCAGTAAATTCGGGAATTTTTACACATCGTACATCTGTTTTCTCAATCGCCTTTGCTCCTTCGCAAACTGATTGCGCCATTTGTCTTATATGTCCGAAAGCACTATAAAAAACAACTAAAATATTTGCCATAAAGCTTTCTGCTCCTAACCTTTTAAAATTACAAATAAAAACCGATTTGAATATTTCTATATCAGTATTGGGACAGAATCAAAGCCTTTTAAATTACATATAAAAAACGGTTTCCATCGGATTGGTGTGAAGCAAAACTCTGCCCTTCTTTATCACATAGCGGCAATGGGGCTGAAGGCGAATCAAATCTATAGCATGATCAACCGGGAACATAATGATATTTGCTTCATTTCCTACCTTTATTCCGTAATCGTTAATTTGCAGAGCTTTGGCTCCGTTTATCGATATCATGTTAATCAATTCCTCCAATTCCTTCATTCCCGTTAAATGACCTGCATGAGCAGCCATATGTGCAGCCTGCAATATATTCCCGTTACCTAACGGATAAAACGGGGTCATGATATCGTCATGGGCGATGCAAACATTGATATTTTTTTGCAGCATCTCTTTTATTCTCGTAATCCCTCGCCCTTTAGGATAGGAATCATATCTTCCTTGCATTGCCGTGTTGATCAGAGGACAAGCTACAATATGAATTTTGGAACTCGCAATCAAATCTAATAATTTGGCAGCATAATTATCCGGATAATAGGCCATTGCACACGCATGACTTGCAGTCACTTTGTCTTCCAGTCCTGATGAAATCGCCAATGATGCAACTGTTTCAATAAACCTCGATTGCGGATCATCGATTTCGTCACAAAAGAAATGAAGAAATAGGCCGTATTTTTCAGCCAAAGAAAAGCAGAATTGAATGGATTCGATCCCTTCCTCCCTCGTTCTTTCCAAGTGAGGAACAGCACTGACCCCGTCAGCGCCCAGCTTGATTGCTTCAAGCATCCGTTCCTGATTTTCCGGACAAGAGAGTAAACCATTTTGAGGAAAAGCAATGATTTGCAAATGGATGATGTCCTGCAAGTCTGATTTCAGCTTCAGCAATGTTTTTAAAGCAACGAGGCATTCATCGGAAATATCCGCGATCGCTCTTACATATAAAACACCGAATTTCATCAATTGATTCAGCGCCTTCCTGGCTCGCTCGTAGACATCTTCCATCGTCAAAGTTTGCTTCCGTTCGTTCCATAATAAAATTCCTTCTAATATCGAGCCGCTTTGATTCCAGCTCGGCTCTCCGGCAGTAAATGCCGTATCAAGATGAATATGTGTTTCGACAAATGGCGGCATGGCTAAATCTCCACAGCCGTCTATCACTGCTTTTCCTTGCAGGGGATAAGGGGAAATTTCAGCAATGATCCCGTTTTGAATCCCGATAAAATGCTGCCTTTCTTGATTGGGCAGTCTGATATTTTCTAATACAAGGTCATACATATTGTAAATTCCTTTCAAATTTTGCATATTGGCTTTCCGTCTCGTGCTGATACATCAACAACTGGCGATCGTTCCAATGTTCAGCTTTTTTAGATTGATAGAGCAGTTTTCCGTTTCGAAACACATATCTTTCAACAGGCAGATTCGTAAAGATGTCTTCTACTGATCTAGCTTTTAATAGAACGAAGCTTGCCTTCGCTCCGCATCTTACACCGTAATTTTTTAAATTTAATAATTTGGCCGGATATTCGGTAATCATCCGAATAATTTGTTTTAGGCCTTCACCGCTTCCTAAATGGGCAACATATGCAGTTAGCAAACCGATTTGCAGTAAATCCGCTTTCCCGAATGGATGAAATGGATCATGGACATTATCGGAAGCAGTTGCAAGCGTCGCCCCGCTTTGCAAAATTTCATGAATTCTTGTGACGCCGCGGCGGACAATCCCTTGATCAAATCGACCTTGCAAGTACATATTGGCACCCGGCAGCGTCACCGCTCCAATTTGTGCCGCCGCCATCCGTTCAATTAAAGAAAGAGCTTTTTCTTGTTCCATTGGCGCCAACGAACAAAGGTGGCCGGCTACAACGCGATTGTGATATTGCCGCTCCATTGTTTTTTGGATAATATAATCCAGTGTGCATACGTTCGGATCATCACTTTCATCTACATGCAAATCAATCGGTTTGTCGTACTTTTCCGCCAACGAAAACAAACCGTCAATTTGCTTCTCAGGGTTTTCAGCTAAATGAGGAGCTCCGCCAATTCCATCAGCCCCCATTTTGATCGCTTGTTCAATCCATTCCAGCTCTCGTTTCGAATCGTCGTCAGGCAGTAAAAACATTGGAATGACTTGAATCGTAATGTATTGTTTTAATTTTTCTTTTACGTTTAAAACAGCTGTCAACGCCCGGAACACGACGTCTTCCCCTAAAGGCAATTCAAAATTGACATGTGTGCGAATGGCTGTTGTACCATGGCTTAGTGCATTCAGTGCAGTTTTCATCGCCCGATACTCAATTTCTTCCACCGTGAAATGGGGAGATTGCTTCCGGTAATTTATTACTGCTTCTTGAAGCGTCCCGCTTGCGTTCGGAACTTTACTGAGAGAATAGGCTTTATCTAAATGCATATGAGCATCAACAAAGCCGGGCAGCAACACATATCCTTGACAATCAATGAATGAATCGGAGGATGAGTTAAGGGCCTCTAAAGTTTTAAAGTCTTCGCGCTGAAGATAAGAAGGCTGCTTTGTGATTTTTTCATATCGATCATCGTTAATGATGATTTCAAAGAGAGAACCAGGATCTTCAAGCGGCAGACAAACATTCAGCAAATGCAGTTGACTCATAGCTTTCTCCCCTTTTTGTCCAACTTGCTCCGAGGCGCATTTTTAATTTTTCGCCAAAAATTCGTTCGTGTAGGCATTGGCAATATCTTCTTTCTTTTTAATTAAACCTAGTTCATAGAGTTGATTTTGCAAGGTGTTCCACCGTTCTTGAGACATATAGCCGAAGCCGTGGTCTTTCGCATCGTGCCCGAAAATTAAGTTCAGCTGCTGTTCGGCCCCATATTCGAGCGCCTCCATTGATAAATCAGGATTATATTCATGTATAAAAGGATTTACTTCATCCGAATGATCTTTATAATACTCCCACCCTTTCGTTGTCGCTTCCATAAACCGTTTGACGAGATCAGGTTTTTCTTTCAGCATTTTTTCGGTTGTAAATATTACATTGCCATAAGGCTGGTAGCCGGAATCGTGTATGAGCAAATATTTCGTTTCGATTCCTTGCTGCTTTAAGGCGAAAGGCTCTGCCGTAATGTAGCATTGGGTAACTGACTCTTTATTCTCTATAAATGGGGTCAACTGTCCGCTATATGCCATTTCTTTCGCATTGTCGAGCTGATAGGCCTTTTTTATATATGCCCAGTACCCTGTTCCAGGTGCCGTGTACACCGTTCGCCCATTCAAATCGGAAAAATCTTTAATAGTTTGATCAGCATGGTACAACAACGCCTGCGGGTTCACTTGAAAAATGGCTCCGATCGCCACAATGGGTATTCCTTTATCGCGAGCTAATAAAATATCGTCAGCTTGAGTGATTCCAAAATCAGCTTCCCCAGATGCCACTATTTGAATGGGGGAAACTTGCGGCCCGCCTGGCTCTATTGCCATATCAATGCCTGCTTCTTTATAAAAACCTTTCATCAAAGCTGCATAGTTGCCTCCATGTTCCGGTTCGGCAAACCAGTTCGTGACTTGCTTCACTTTTTCCAATTTTTCTGAGTCCTCTTTGACTCCTTCGTTATTAGTTGAAGCTGATTGGCTGCCGCATCCAGCTAAAAGAACGAGTAGAAATAAAATGAAGATTTTTGTATATCCCTTCCCTTTTGCCTGCATACGAATCCTCCTACTATTTTTGATATTTTTCTAGTTACATTTCTGCTTCATGCCAAGAACCTAGTGCCGATAATAAGAACTTTTTTCGGTATATTTCAGCCGTTTCAATTCATTTTCCCATCGTTACACTTGTGCATAAGAGGTGACGTCCGCTATTTTTCCTGGATTCAGCAAATGAAACGGATCATTTTTTTGCTTGATTTTTATGATTTCATCCATTCGTAAACTCCAACCGCCGAATCCCAACAAATAAGTATGCGGATCATGCACTTTAGCTCCTATATTCAGGAAAAATTGTATGATTTCATACAGCCGTTTCTCGCTTGTAAAACGAACGACCGGCAAGGCCGTTGGAATAATTGCTCCGTTTCTTTTTATAAATTCAAAATGAAGAAGGACTTCTTCACCAAATTCCTTTTTTAACAAATGGACTTGATGATAAAGGTGTTGAATATCAAACTCAACTTGCAAGTAAGTAATATTGTCTTCATTTTTGCAGGCCCACAGCGTGGAGTGGTTCCAAGTAAAATCCGAAAGGCGGACCCCTTTTCGATACTGATTGGCAGGAATGGTATGTGCCAATATTCCTTTATGTTCGGAAACGAGTTCGACAAATTCACTTTTTGCTTTTTCATCGACCTCAATCATCGTTAACGTTTTTTCAGGCAAAATATATTGTTTTAAAGGAGCGAAATGCTTTGTCAAAGCTTCTTCACATACTGATAAGAGCCTTTTTTTCATAGTTTCTATTCCCGAAAATTGATGGGCGAAATTTATCGCTTCATCTAAATGGTCATGAAAAACCATTGCTTGCATCCAATCTGTTTTCTCCTCGATCGGCAATTGCAGCTCTGTCATGACACCTAAAGTTCCGTAATTGTGAATATATTGCTCGAGTTTATCGCCTGAAACAACAATTTTTCTCGGCTTTTCCTCAATTGTGTAAACGAAAGCGCTGTGCACATTGCCGTCCCACAAATTGCCCCATGTAATGGAGCCGATTCCTCCCGATCCTCCCGCCACAAAACCGCCAATCGTTGCTTGAATATATGTGCTCGGCATAATTCGCAGCTCTTTTCCGCTTCGCTCTAATATCCGTTCAAGCTTGCCGATTCTTATTCCCGCTTGTACCGTTACAGCGTTTTCGCCGATTTCAAGTACTTGATGAAACCTCGTCATGTCGATCACAATACCGCCTTGAAGAGGTACGGCCTGACCATAATTTCCTGTTCCAGCACCTCTGACCGTAATCGGAATTTTTCTTTTTACGGCGAATGATATTAACGAAACTAATTCCTCTTCTGACTCCGGAAAGGCGATGCAATCGGCCAGTTTATCCTTTAGCTTTTGTGCGAGAATGGGTGAATACCAATAATAATCTTTAGAAAATTTTCCTCTTGAAGCTGCATCGAACAGAACTTTTTCCTTCCCTAAAAGCTGCTGTATTTCTTTTTTCCAAGCCATGCTTCCACACCTCCAAAGTTTTCTTTATGTTTGAAGCAATTGATCATCCATTCTATGTCAAAGGACTGTACTGCTTTTCGGAAGACATGTTGATGAGATCTTCCATTTCGAATTCCGCCATTTCCCGCAAAACAACCGCCAGCTTTTCACCCAAACGGTTGGCGATGATTTCTCCCGTTTCTTTAGAAGCTTTTTTTGCATTTCCTAAAACCCCGGATTTCGAAATATCTTCCATCCTCCAAGCAACATAATGGCTGCCTTTTAATTGAAGATGCTTTGCGCTCTCCGGAAACTGGATGAACTCATCGGGACAAAGCTCTTTTTTCACCCAATCGGTTTTGAAGGAAAGAATGAAGGATGTTTCGATTTCTCCCCCGTGGATTCCGTATGCAGCCTCTTTTTCCTCAATGAGATCCTCTGAGATATTGAAGTCATAGCTGTTCAACCGGAAAGTCATCAAACCTGTTTCAATGCGGATATCGCGGGCAACGGAATTGAGTAAATCATGGTTTCCTCCATGTGAATTAAATAAGACGAATTTTCTAAATCCGCTTTTTTTCAGACTTGCGGCAATATCCTTGATCATTGCCTCTAAAGTGCTCCCAGATAATGAGATGGTTCCTGCATATCCGAGATGTTCGATGCTTTTGCTGTACGCAATTGGAGGCAAAATCCAAATATTATCTTCTTCTTTTAAATGTTTGCAAGCTGAATGCAAAATCCCCTCCGCTATTAAAGAATCAGTAAATACCGGTAAATGAGGCCCATGTTGTTCAACTGCGCCAACCGGCAAAATGATTAAAGCATTTTGCTTTGGCAATTCAGCAATTTCCTTACTCGTTAGTCTTGCAAAAAATTTCTGTTCAAACGCTTCTCCCTGGTAGCGAAATTCCATGCCGTATCCCCTCCGAACAAATAATTACTTTTGTGAAAAAAGAAAAGCCGCAGGAAAAGAAAAACAATAAGTCTTTTCTTTCCTACGGCTTGTTTCCATCCCGTAAACAGGATCAAAACAATACCGAATGAACTATGGATAGCCTAAAGGACGGAAAACGTCCTTCAAGCTAACTCATTTTTTTAAGAATAATTGTCAAGCATGCTGAGCCAGTGGAAGGATCATAATCTTTTAAAACCGAAAAAACGTTAAGTCCGACAATTGTTTCCATTTTATATTTAAATCGCTTTTTAAATTCATCAATTAATAACGAATCTGCCCACATCGTCAAAGCCCCATCTACTTTTTCAAGAATTTGCAAAGCAGGATCCCGTTTATGCAACCCGAAAATTAAAATTTTTTCATCCGTTACTTCAACTCGCAGTTGAATCACACCTGTTTGAAAAATTTCTTTATTTACTTCGTTGTAAATTCTCGCAATATCTTTTTTTAATGATTGCCTCTGTTCTGTCAAAAGGCTTTTGTCTTTCAAAAAACCACCTCTTTTCTTAAAAATGATTTTACAATTTTTCAAAATGTTTGATTATTTCTTTGTTAACTTTTTTTCCACATTTTTTTATTTTTGTCATAAATTCTTACATTTTTATTGAATTTACCTGCATACATTCTTAGAATGAATTTCAATACTTATAGCAAGGAGAAAGGAATATGAAGAGCCTGTTGATCAAAAACGCACAAATTATTACGATGAATCATGCGGATGAAATTTTCACGGGAGATATTTTCATAGAAAATGGCATCATAAGCAACATAGGGAAAAATCTTGCATGCGACGCCGATCAAATCATCAATGCAGAAAATCGGACCGTCATTCCGGGCTTCATTCAAACCCATGTTCACTTATGCCAGACACTTTTCCGCTCACGGGCGGATGACTTAGAATTGTTAGATTGGCTGAAAAAACGAATTTGGCCATTGGAAGCAGCACATGATGAGGAATCGATCTATTATTCCGCATTGCTCGGCATTGGAGAATTGATTGAAAGCGGGACCACAACGATTGTCGATATGGAAACCGTTCACCATACAGAAGCAGCGTTTCAAGCGATTGCAGGAAGCGGAATCAGAGCTTTATCAGGCAAGGTGATGATGGATCGTGGCGACGATGTGCCAATGGAGCTTCGCGAAAAAACAACTGATTCTCTCCAAGAAAGCGTTGATTTGCTTGAAAAATGGCATATGTTTGCAAACGGAAGAATTCAATATGCCTTTTCTCCCCGATTTGTCCTTTCATGTACAGAAGAACTGTTAAAAGAAGTTCAACGGCTTTCTGAAATATATCAAGTAAAAGTTCATACTCATGCAGCGGAAAATCAGGAAGAAATCAGGCTGGTTGAACAGCAGACAGGGATGCGAAATATCGAATATCTTGACTATCTTGGACTTGCCAATAAACGATTGATTTTGGCGCACTGCATCTGGCTGGATGAAAAAGAAAAGAAAATCATTAAAGACAGAGGAGTAAATGTTAGCCATTGCCCCGGGTCTAATCTAAAATTAGCTTCAGGAATTGCGGATATTCCCGGGCTGATGGAAATGGGAGTTTCGTTAAGCTTAGGCGCAGACGGAGCGCCTTGCAACAATAATTTAAATATGTTTCAGGAAATGAAGCTTGCAGCCCTCATCCAAAAGCCGAAGCACGGCCCTTCCGCAATGAAAGCAAAAGAGGTATTTAAAATGGCGACCATCGGCGGGGCAAAAGCGGTCGGATTGGAAAAAGAGATTGGCAGTATTGAAATCGGCAAAAAAGCAGATTTAGTGATTCTAAATTTACATCATTTTCATACTTTCCCTTCCTTTGAAGCTGATCCGATTTCGCGGATCGTTTATTCTGCTTCAAGGGATAATGTAGAAACAACCATTATAAATGGGGAGATTGTAATGGAAAACAAAAAAATAAAAACACTCGACAAGGAAATTGTTTTAAGAGAAGCAGACCGCTCGATCAAAAGAATGCTCAAAAAAGAAAAAGCAGTTTTCCACTGAAATCCGAAAAAGGGTGTCTTAGAAAGTCAAAATCCATTGAAAACGAAACATCATAAACATTGATATATCAACATTTCTAAACCATTAAAGGGGCGTCTATAAGCCGGAAAATCGACTTATTAGACAGCCCCACTCTCCCTATAACAATCTATTATGATTGTTTTGCAAAAGCTTCGCATAATATCGGCCATGAAAATTTTCCACCACGATGCCTGCTTCAAAAAAGTCTGACAATCGTTCACTTGAAAGCAGCTCTTCTGTTCTTCCCTCAGCAAAAACATTTCCTTCCTTTAATAACAGGGAATTGGTGAAGCAAGGCAAAATTTCTTCAACATGATGCGTCACGTACAGGATCGTTGGCGCATTGGGCCTTTTGGCAATTGTTTCAATCAGCCCTAAAAGCTCTTCTCTCGCCAATAGATCAAGACCATTGCACGGCTCATCTAAAATAAGGAGCTTCGGCTGAGGCATAAGCGCCCGCAAAATCAGCACTTTTTGCTTTTCCCCTTGAGAAAGGCTGTCATATGTACGCCCGCTTAGTTTTTCCACCCCGAATAGCGTCATCAAAGACCGCATCTCTTCTAAATCGTGTTCATCCGGTGTTTCATATAAGCCGATTGACGCGAATTTTCCGCTCAAAATAACTTCTTCAACAAGATCATGTCCGTAAATTTTTTCTTGGAGCGATGAGCTGACAAGACCGATTTTTTTCCGAACCTCGCGAAAATCTGCCTTGCCAAAAGTAAATCCAATGACGGAAACCGTTCCTTTTGAAGGAAAAAAATAGCCGTTTAACAAATTGAGCAATGCTGTTTTCCCCGCTCCATTTCTTCCTAAAATACACCAATGCTCGCCTTCATCAACATTCCAATTTATATTCTCCAAAATATATTTTTTGTTGCGAATGAGCGAAACATTTTCAAGTGCAATCACCATACGCTTGCTCCTCTCCATACGTTACATTATAATTATTATTCCAAAAATTTCTGTTGAAGGAAAGAGAGGATCATTGAAAAATCTGATTTTTCCATCAAAAGTGTTTCCTTCTTTCTTCAGATTGGTTTAGTTCCATTAGGTATTTATGCGAGTGAAACATTTGTAAGATAAAACCGTAGAAATAATCAAAATGTTTTGTAAAGCGTAAGGGGGAAGCATTGTGTCAACAGATACGATCGTTTTTTTAATCACTATGGGGTTCACACTTATCATACACGGGGGCCTGACGTATTTAGTCGTAAAGAAGCAGGATTACAGCTTAATATCGGGCTTCTACAACAGACCGGAAGAAGAACAGCAGCGATTAATTGAAAACGGTTATCCGCAGGCAATTGGTAGATTGCTGCTTTATACGTTCATCATTTTGTTCATTTCGGTCATTTTAGCACTTTTTCAAATCCCATATGGATTTGAAATAGGCATGCTGCTGTTTCTCATCGTACTGCTCGGCGGTTCGATCTATGTACAAAAATATGAACTAAAGCATAAACGGAAAAAATATTATTGGATTACCGGAATTATTGCGGCTATTGTGATCACATTCGTTATCGTTTTAGGCTATTTGGGACTTGAGGAGCATGATGTGATCATAAATGACCGTCAGTTAAAGGTAACGGGTTTATATGGGGTGGAATGGCCGATTGATGAGATTGACCGTGTGAAGCTGTTGGATGAACTTCCCGATGTCGTTGCCAAAAGTAATGGCTTTGCGGCTTTTAATCGTTTGAAAGGATCTTTTCGGCTAAAAGAGCCGTACGGTGGAGGAGGAAAATTGTTTGTTTACAAAGGGCGTGCACCGTATGTATATATCGAAAAAGATGATGATTATATCATTTTGAATCAAAAAGACGGGAGCGAAACACAAAAGCTGTATGACCAATTACTGGAAAAGATAAGCGAATGATAATTGTGCACATGGAACCCTGATCTACAAATATATAACGGAAACTTTACAGCAATTCTCTTTTTCATGCCCGATATCCGAATATTCATTAACATTGCATTGGAAAATGTATTTAGAGGCTCCCCATTCAGGCAGCCTCTTAAATTTTCAATCATTGCTCAATCCGATCGGAAAACCTATTAATCTACTACTTTCAAAACAATTTGACCATCTTCTACTACCGCGACTTTTCTTTTCACTTCCAATCTTCCGTCATCACCGATTGATGGAATCTCGTATACACGTTTGTCTTTTGGCAGATTATCCAGTCCATCTTGCATATGTTTGCGAATAGCTTCCGCATCGTCAACAGTTTTTGCCGCTTTCATCGCTTCAACGAAAATATACGTAGCGATATAGTTGAGCCCTGATTCAGAGCTAGGTTCATCTTTAAATTTTGCTCGATAGTTTTCGACAAATGCCGGCGCTCCCGGATCATTAGATTTTACGAGCGGCAGCACTCCAACAGAACCTTCTAATACGTCATAGGAACCTGTTATTTTTTCCATAAAATCCAGTTTTGCCTGATCCATGATAATGAATCCGCCTTTAAATCCTAGCTCTCTAGCTTGCTTTGCCACTTTTGCAGTAGGTTCTGAAGCTCCGCCTATAAATAGAACATCCGGTTTCTCTTTAAGAGCATTGGTGACAATGGTGAAAAAGTCGGTTTCCTTTGAAAAATCAATGGATGAATGATATACAACCTTTCCGCCCTTCTTTTCCCATTGTGGAAGCAAAGTTTTTGCCCAGTCTTTCCCATATTGTGTAGACGGCGGAAGAGCGGCTAATTTTTTGCCAAACCGTTTCATGGCATAATCTGTAAAAGGTTCCACGTAGCCGTCATAACGCGGCGGTATGCCGATCGTAAGGGAGTTCCCGGCATCAGTTACATCCGGTTCACTCGTATAGGCACCAATCAAAAACTTTTCAGTCTCATTAAATACTTGAAGCGCCATCACTCCACCGCTGTGCGGCGTAAAAATAATAGGTGTTTTATATTCTTGAAGAAGCCGTTTGGCATTAGAGGCTGTTTCATTCGGCAAATATTTGTCATCAAGAGGGACGATGTTTAATTTATAGGTTTTTCCATTTATTTCAAAGCCTCCGTTGTTATTAATTTCTTCTGCGGCCATTTTTATGCCGTTCAGTGTCCGTTCTCCATATAAAGCAGCCGGTCCGCTTAAAGGACCGCTAAAGCCGATATTTACCGTTCCTTCTCCGCTTTTGCTTGATGATTCCTTCTGGCCGCCAGTAGATTGGCTAATTTGAGAGCCTGCACAAGCTGCTAAACTAACCATCATTAAGAGCAGAAGCCCCGCAGCAAAAAGACGTTTCAGTTTTTTCATATTTTTCCCTCCGACTTTATTTTCTTAATTTTCAATAAAATTAAAAATGATTTATGCACCGAGATATGCCTTCCTTACGTTGTCATCAGCAAACAATTCCTTTGATGAACCTTCGACGACAATGGAGCCATTTTCAAGTACATAGCCTTTATGCGCAATATGAAGCGCTGCATTAGCATTTTGCTCAGCAAGTAAAATCGTCGTTTCGGTCTTATTAATCTGTTTGATCACTTCAAACATTTGGGCAACGATGATCGGTGCGAGCCCGATTGACGGTTCATCAAGGAGCAAAAGCTTCGGTTTTGACATTAACGCTCTTCCAATCGCTAACATTTGCTGCTGTCCGCCGCTTAAAGAACCTGCCAAATCGTTTCGTTTTTCTTTTAAAATCGGAAACAACTCATAAACTTCGTGTAATGTGTTTTCAATCTCTTTTTTTTGTTTGCGGTGAATAAACGCGCCCATCATAAGATTTTCGTATACGGTCATTCTTGGAAATAATTTGCGGCCTTCCGCACATTGAACAATGCCTGTTTTGACAATCTGAGCCGGGGAGCTTTGATCAATTCTCTTTCCTTCAAACATAATTTCTCCTTCTGTACACTTGTGTAAGCCCCCGATCGTTTTGAAAACTGTGCTTTTGCCGGCACCATTAGAACCCAATAAAACTACAATCTCACCTTTGCCCACTTCGATGTCGACATTTCTAACAGCCTTATATGCTCCGTACTGAACAGAAACACCCTTTAGTTTAAGCAATGGCACTCCCTCCAAGATAAGCCTTAATGACTGTTTCATTATTTTGTATTTCTTCAGGTGTTCCTTCTGCAATTTTTTTCCCATGATTCAGAACCATTATTTTATGAGCCAAATTCATCACCATTTTCATTTTGTGTTCGATTAAACAAACGGTAATGTTATGTTGAACGATTTTTTCGATTAAGTTTGCCAGCCCCTCCGTTTCTTCCGGATTGATGCCGGCAGCAGGCTCATCTAGAAAAATGATTTCCGGCTCTGTTGCAAGTGCAAGTGCGATCGCCACTCTTTTTTTCTCTTCCTGCGAAATGTTGGCGACGATCTTATTTTCCATATTGGTTAATCCGACAAACTTTAAAACTTCGAACGCTTTTTCCTTCGATTGTTCCTCCTCCCTCTTTAACCGCTTTGTAAGAAATAACGCATCAATCAGATTGGATTTTGTTCGCAAACGAAACCCGATCAAAACGTTATCCAATACATTTGCCTGTTCAAAAAGATGGGTTGTTTGAAACGTACGGGCAATTCCAAGCTTGGCAATTTTGTTGGGAGGAAGACGAGTAATGTCCTGCCCTTTAAACATCACTTGTCCTGAGCTCGGCGGATAAAAACCGCTGATCAAGTTGAAGAAAGTCGATTTGCCTGCGCCGTTAGGACCAATGATCGCATTAATTTTTCCTTTTTCAACCGAAAAATTCACATGATCTACAGCTACAAGACCACCAAATTGTTTCGTTAGCTGGCGGGTTTCCAAAAACAATGTTATCCCTCCTCCGCTCTTTGTGTGGCTGACTTAGCAGACATTGAAAGACGCTTCTTTTTTTCTTGCGTTTTCATTTTCCAACTGAAAATTCCACCGACAATGCCTTTCGGATAGAAAATAATTAACAAGGTTAATAAAGGGCCAAAAATTAGCATTCTATAATCTTGAAGAAATTGGAGCTGCTGAGAAATCCAAACAATTAACAGCGTTCCAACAATCGGACCGGAAAGAGTTCCAATTCCTCCGACAAGAAGAAAGATTAAAAAATCAAATGTCATCGTTATATAACTTATATCTGGACCGATAAAACGAATAAAGGATGCATACAAAATTCCCGACAATGCAGCAAAAAAAGTTGAAAGGACAAAGGAAACCAATTTATTTTTCATTATGGATATTCCGATCGTCTGGGCCAGCTCTTCACTGTTTCGAATGGCGATCAACGTTCTTCCTGTCAGCGAATGAACAATCCGGTACATCATGAAAATAGCAGCAAGCAGGAAAAATAAGTTAAAATAATATTGACTGACGGGTGAACGGAACGAGATAGGGCCAAGATCAGGCGGAACAGGAATCCCAATCAGACCTCTCACTCCGCCTGTTAAACTTTCCCATTTATCAATCACGAGATAAATTATATAGCCAACACATAGCGTATAAATGGCAAAAAAGTGTTCTTTTGTTTGTAAGGCAACAAGGCCGATGACCAACCCGATGATGCATGTGATCGCACATGCAAGAAAAAAGGCCAGCCAATAATGAATCTCGAATTTTACCGTTAATATCCCCAGCGAGTAAGCTCCGATAGCAAAAAAGCCTGCGTGCGCCAAAGACAAATATCCCGTATAGCCAGCTATTAAATTTAAGCCGTACACTCCGATCATCCAAATAAATGACAGCGTCATGATATGGAAAAAATAATCATTTTGAATGATGAACGGAAGCAAAAGGGCAAGGAGGACAATGCTCAATACAACAGCTTTTTGTTTGAAACGAGCTGTCATGAATGTCCCCCCTTTGCGAATAATCCGGTCGGCTTAAATGTTAAGATGAGAACGAGGAGAATAAAAGCAAAAATATCTTTATAATCGTTCGATATATATGTTGCCCCTAAGCTTTCGGCAAACCCTAAAATGTATCCGCCAATAATCGCTCCCGGGATGCTCCCCATCCCTCCAATAATAATAATGACGAACGCTTTTAAGATCACAAGATGACCCATCCCCGGAAAGACAAGATTGATAGGGGATGACAAAGAAGCTGCAATCGCAGCAAGCGCTCCGGAAATCATAAAAGTAAGCATTGCCATTTTGTTTGTATTGATGCCGACTAAATGAGCACCCTCTCGGTTTTGGGACATCGCAATAATAGCAGATCCAATGAACGTTTTTTTCAGGAATAAAAACAGTAATATCATCACGACAACGGTAGAGATAATAATAAGAAGCCTTTGCATGGTGAACGTTAACCCCATTACGGAGACCACCTGACCATATGGGGTCGGCATTGTTTGATAGTCAGCCCCCCAAACAAATTGGGCAAACGCCTCAAGAAACAGGAGAATTCCGATAGCGGCTATTTTATCCTGTATCGGTGGAGCATCTCTTAACGGATAAAAAATAAACCGCTCCATCAGCACTCCCATCAGCCCGACTATTACCATGGAAATCATGATGGCAATCCAATAATACAGCCCAAATTTCGTCATCATGGTTAATGTTATATATCCCCCCATCATATAAAGGGCTCCGTGGGCAAAGTTAGGAATATGCAAAATGCCGTATACAAGCGTTAATCCTAAAGCAACCAAACTGTAAACGCTTCCAACTGTTAGTCCATTAAAGATCTGCTGCGCAAAAATCTCCATCATTCTCCCCCTTTCGCAGAATGAAAACATTGCTTACAACAAATTGCGACAAATCAGTTACCCGCCGTTTTTTTCTTTTCTTCCTCTTGAAGCTGGCGCCATAAAATTTTGCCGCTGCCTGTGACAGGCAACTCTTTTCTAAATTCAACATAGCGAGGATACTTGTAAGCAGCCATATGCTTTTTTGACCATTCAATCATATCGTCGACACTTATTTTTCCTTCATAACCTTCCTCTAAAACGATAAAGGCTTTAACAGTTTCTCCTCTTTTCGGATCGGGAATTCCGATTACACATGCTTGCTTAACAGCTGGATGTTTATAAAGGTACGACTCTATTTCAGACGGCCATACTTTAAATCCAGATATATTAATCATTCGTTTGACTCGATCGACGATGAAGAAATATCCATCATCATCATAACGTCCTAAATCCCCTGTTCGAAAAAATGTTTTTCCATCCAATTCGATAAAGGCTTTGCGATTTTCTTCTTCTCTGTTATAATAGCCGACCATCACTTGCGGACCATGAACGATAATTTCTCCTACTTCGCCAACTCCTAGTTCTTGCAGTGTTTCCGGATCAATAATGCGAGCATCCACATCAAAAGTCGGGATGCCGAGACATTGCCATTTTGGCCTGTCAGAAGGATTCAAGTGAGTTTGCGCAATGGTTTCAGAAAGACCGTATCCTTCGATAAAATGCAGTCCGGTCATTTTATACAGCTTCTCTCCCAGCGCTTCAGGAAAAGCCGCTCCTCCTCCTGAAATAGAAGTTAAGGAAATCAAATCTTCCGCTTTTAGGCTAGGATTGGAAAGGAAATCAACAAGCATCGTGCTGATCGTAACCCAATGAGTGCATTTTTGGCTTTTGATCAGCTCAACTGCTGCTTCTCGATCCCATCTCGTCATGATCACGATCCGGCTTCCTGAAAAAATTGGTAAATGCATGCCCATGATCATGCCTGTTACATGAAACATTGGCAAAGTTGCAAGATGAACCGTATTTGCTGTTGCCCGAGCCCAATAATATCCTCCAACAATGTTGGCTTGGACGGTCTTGTTCGTATGCATACAACCTTTTGGCACACCAGTAGTACCGGATGTATATGGAATAACTGCTAAATCTTCAGGCAAGGCAAAATGTTCGCCTGGAATATCATTCGCCTGAATGGCATCCATCCATAGAAACTGGTTATAACTGTTAAAACGAATTGGAGGCATTTTCACTTCTTTTGGCAGCTTGCCATCAAACCCAACTCCAACATAATCCGAGTATGCTGCGATGAGAAGCTTCGTAAGAGATGTGTTGTGGAGCAGCGGTTCAACCTTTTCATTTAATTCCTGACCGATAATGGCAGTTTTTATTTCAGCATCTCGAATATAAAACTCCAGCTCCTTTGTTGTCAGCATAGGGTTAATGGGAACTACAACTGCATTTGCTCTTATGATTGCATAGTAGGCAATGATAAATTGCGGGGAGTTTTGCATAAACAATAAAACTCGTTCTCCTTTTAATACATTGAATTTTTGCTGTAAAAAACCAGCTATTCGATTTACTTCTTCATCCAGTTGGCGATACGTGATCGAACGGCCGTAATAATAGATAGCTTCATGATCAGGATAGCGTCTTGCTGTTATTTCTAAATTTTCGTAAATAGAAGTTTCCGGAACCGTTAACGATTTCGGAAGTTTAGGCCAAAATTTGTGATGAAGTGTCAGCAAACGGACCACTCCTTCATGAAATATATTCAAGAAAGCATAAGAATTTAAAAAACAATGATTAATATTTTATCTAAAAAAAACTCTATTGATTATTGGCAAAAAGAAAGAGGAAATCTTTTTAAATATCTAACATCTGCCCATTTAACACTTTTAAAATAAAATTTTGCAAGTTTTCCTCCGAAGCTTTCCCCTTCAGAATAAAATCAATTGTCACCCGTGAAATTGCAAATTCCCACTGCGGAAAATGCTTTTTAATCCTCTTTGCATTCCGATTTCAATCAATGTTTGACCTCGTTTCCCCTTTCTTTCAATGCTGTGGAAGCTAAACGACGCATGTTTTTTAGGAAATTGTTGTAATATGCCTATAGGCGATTTCAGGCAAATTTACGGTGCACCTCAATTTCTTCTTTAGTTTCAATAGATTTTCAATGGAACTGATGCAAATATTTTTAACAATTCTTCTTTGTTAACAAAATAATCTCATTGCCACACCTATCAAATGAACCGTTTCTTGAATACTTGTTTTGATTATTGCCTTGAAAATTTTTTCATTTTTCTATTAAGAGGCGAAGAGAGGCAGTTTTTACTTTTGTTATTCCCGTTCGATAATCGTTGCAATTCCCTGTCCCCCGCCGATGCAAGCTGTTATTAAAGCATACCTTCCTCCTGTTCGCTGCAGTTCATAGACAGCTTTTGTGATTAAGATCGCGCCCGTTGCACCAAGCGGATGGCCGTGAGCAATCGCTCCGCCGTTTACATTTAATTTTTCAGGGTTTATATTTAACTCCCTGTCGCATGCGATGACTTGAGCGGCAAACGCCTCATTTATTTCAATGAGATCGATATCGTCCAAAGTCAGTCCTGCTTTTTTCAGCACCTTTTTTGTTGCTGGAACGGGTCCAATCCCCATAATATTTGGATCTACTCCAGCTACAGCATACTCGCGAATGGCTGCCAACGGGGTTAAACTTAATTCCTCTGCCTTTTCCCTTGACATAACAACTAATGCTGAAGCGGCATCATTTAAACCAGAGCTGTTTCCAGCCGTAACTGTTCCGCCTTCTAAAAAAGCCGGCGGCAGCTTTGACAAAGCCTCCATCGTCGTTTGAGGACGGGGATGCTCATCCGTTTGAAAAACGATCGGCTCTCCTTTTTTGACAGGGATGGCTATCGGAACAATTTGCTCGTCAAACCGCCCCTCCTTCATGGCGGCGGCCATTTTTTGCTGGCTCTTAAAAGCGAATGCATCCTGTTCTTCACGACTGATCCCATACTTTTTCGCAAGATTTTCTGCAGTAATTCCCATTGGCGGATCACCAATTTCCTTTGGTGACAATTGGGACTTCCGAAAGCTTGGAGGCTTCGGACTATATGGTTTTTCCGGCCGGTCCATTAAATATGGCGCTCGACTCATGCTTTCGGTTCCGCCGGCAATATACACATCCCCGTCTCCAGCCCGGATTGCCTGCGAGGCAAGGTTTACCGCATTAATGCCAGAACCGCATTGCCGATCAACGGTTACGCCGGGAATTTCAATCGATAAACCTGTTTGCAGTGCAGTCAGCCTGGCAATATTCCCGCCGCCGCTTAATACATTTCCAAAAATCACATCATCAATCATATCTGGTCGAATATTAGCCCGTCTTACCGCTTCTTTTATCACTTCAGCTCCAAGCACGTGTGCCGGAACGGAAGCTAGTGCACTGCCTTGTTTTCCTATTGCTGTACGTACAGCCGAAACAATCACGGCATCTCTCTTCACTAATCTCGCGCCTCCTTTATATGCTTTCTTTCACCTTGCAGTTTAAAGCTTTTGAAAAAACTTGAATCTATGTCGGCCAGCTTAGATTGTAAAAACGTATTACGGCAGCTTTTTCCTCATACATTAGAAGTTTACGTACTGCACTTTAGAACAAGCGAAAACTTACATTAATGCGTTTTGGTCTGCTGACCCAACAATAGTGAACTTTTTGACAGTAATGTAGGGCCCCCTCAAACTTTCTCCTTAATATTTCGAAAAGATGACCTCTCCTTTTACGACTTCGCTGTCATGTTGATTTACGGCCGCCACATCAAAACGGTATTGTTGGTCGAATTTTTCTTTTAATGTCGCTTTCAACGTGATCACATCATTTAGAAACACTTTCCCTATAAATCTTACAGAATAATCCTTCACAAACCCTTCATGATAATAAGGGGTAAAAAGTTTTGCCAGATTCCCCATTGTCCACATGCCATGTGCTATAATGCCCGGCAAACCAGCTTTTCTTGCTTCTTCATCTATTGTATGAATCGGGTTATAATCGCCTGAAGCTCCAGCGTATTTAATTAAATCTAATCTTGAAACAGGTTTGAGCTGAATGACTTGTAATGACTTCCCCTCTTGTAAATCAGACAGGCTGTTCAAACGATCATCTCCTTTCGAACCGCTTCCGTAATAATAATCGTTTGTTTAGAAGTAAAAATTATTTCACCGGTTGGATCTTCTCCAAAGCCTTTGAGGACTAAAAATCCCATTTTACCGCTCTTTCCCGTTTTCTCTACATAATCCTCCACTTTTAACCAACAAAAAATTTCTTCTCCTACTATTAACGGCCGTACATAATGAAACACCTGCTCACCATGAATTAGCCCTTTTTTCGGCAGATTCAATCCGTCAATTACCCCAAAATCAAATACTCTCGGAAATGTCGGCGGTGCAATATTGCGTTGATAGCGTGATTTTTTTCCTGTTTCTTCATCGATGAAAATCGGGTGAGGATCTCCGATAGCTTCGGCAAATTTCTTTACAGCACCTCTTTCAACGATATTTTTTACCTTGTTAGAACACTTTCCGATATGCTGTTCAAACATTTGGAACCACCCCCGTCGATTTCTAGTTTTTCGGGCCCCCGGTTACATATAACACTTGCCCGTTCACAAAAGACGATCTTTCATCTGCAAAAAATGCTACCGCGTTTGCAATATCAAACGGCTTTCCGCTTCTGCCTACAGGTATATTGGCAGCTCTAGCGCTTACAAACTGCTCAAACGGCACGCCGATTCTTCTAGCTGTTTCCTTCGTCATATCAGTTTCAATAAATCCAGGCGCAACCGCATTTACCGTAATCCCAAACTTGCCAAGCTCAATGGCAAGCGTTTTGGTAAATCCTTGGATCCCTGCTTTTGCTGTTGCATAATTTGCTTGGCCGCGGTTGCCGAGAGCGGAAGTCGATGAAATATTAACAATCCGTCCGTATTTTTTTTCAACCATATATTTTTGAGCAGCCCGTGCGCAGTAAAAAGAACCTTTTAAATGAACATTCATCACGGTGTCCCAATCAGAATCTGTCATCTTGAACAATAAATTATCTCGAATGACACCGGCATTGTTGACAAGAATATCTATCGAACCGAATGTATTCACGACCTCTTCCATCGTACCTTCCACTTGTTCTCGATCAGTCACATCCGCCGCTTTTGCAAAAACCTCAAATCCCTTTTCTTTCAGTTCATTTGCTGTGGCCTTTAACGCTTCCTCATTTAGATCAATAAATGCCACTTTTGCTCCTTCCTCAGCGAAAAGCTCGACAATGCTTTTGCCGATCCCACGGCTTCCTCCTGTTATAAAAGCAACTCTCCCATCAAATCGACCAGCCATTTCTGCTCCTCCTAACCATATTTTCGAAAAATTTCGTCATTTTCGGTTAAATTTGTATTAAAGTGACGTTTCATGAATGGTTAAATAAATTGACCGATTTTTACATGTCCTTTTAAAAGGTTTCTTGCAATGATCATACGTTGAATTTCATCTGTACCGTCATAAATTCTCCAAAGCCTTGCTTCCCGGTACCATCTTTCAATTGGCAATTCTCTTGTATATCCCATTCCGCCGTGAATTTGTAAAACTCGATCCACTACTCGATTCCCCATATTTGCGCCAAACAGCTTCGCCATCGAAGCTAAATGCCGATTATCCTCTCCTTGATCAAGAGTATAGGCAGCATTTAATACCAGCCATTTTGCCGCTTCGATTTCAACAGCTGAATCAGCAATTTGCCATTGAATGGCCTGTCTTTCAGCAATCGGTTTTCCAAAAGTAATGCGCTCTTTTGCGTAGTCGATCGCCATTTGCAAAAGACGCTCAGCTGCGCCGACTGCTCTTGCTCCGACAACCCATCTAGCAAAGCCGATCCATTCCAGTCCAAGGCTATAGCCTTTATGCAATCCACCTAAAATATTTTCTTCCGGGACGCGAACATTTTCAAACACCAGCCCGGCCGGTCCCCATTCTCCCATCGTATGAATATACTCTGATCTCCACCCCATTTCTCGATCAACAATGAAGCATGTAACCCCTTCACGGCCATTGGATTCTTTATGCTTTTCTTTATCTGTAATGGCAATGACCATGACAAAGTCTGCTTCGTTTCCGCCAGTGATGAACGTTTTTTCACCGTTCAGCACCCACTCATCGCCGTCTTTTACGGCAGTCATCTTTATGTTTCGTGTATCTGACCCTGCACTTGGCTCAGTCATGGCAAAGCATGACTTCTTCTCCCCATTGATCGTCGGTATTAAATATTTTTTCTTTTGCTCTTCATTTGCATAGTAAAGAATATTATCTGCTGAACCGCCAAATTTAAATGGTACAAACGTTTTCGCAACCTCCATATAGACGATCGCCAGCATAACATTTCCTAAATCTGCTCCTCCGTATTCGGCTGGTGTGTTAATTCCCCAAAAACCAGCTTCTTTCGCTTTCAGCTGAAGCTCTTCAAGCTTGCCAGGCGGAAGGCTGGGCTTTCCTTCCCTTTCATTTCTGAGCACTTCATTTTCCAAAGGCATTAACTCTTTTTCAACAAATTTTTTTATCGTTTTTTGAACCATTTTTTGCTCCTCAGATAGACGTAAGTTCATGTTAATCTCTCCATCCTTTTCCAATTAAGATGAACTATTGATTCTCCTATACTACCGGCCAGAATGCATATCCCTTTGCAGCGGATTTTGATCAGGAGCTTTGAAGCGGTTGATTTTTAAACGATCAAATTTTCAATCAGCATGGCCATTCCCTGTCCACCGCCTACACAAAGAGTTGCTATACCATATCGGTTATTTCTTCGCATCATTTCATAAAGCAATGTCGTGACAATCCGTGCTCCGGTCGCACCTAAAGGGTGGCCGAGAGCGATCGCCCCACCATTCACATTTACTTTTTCATAGTCAAGGTTTAGTTCGCGAATGACTGCAAGCGCCTGAGAAGCAAACGCTTCATTCAGTTCGATTAAATCGATATCTTCCATCTTTTTTCCTGTTCGCTCCAGCAATTTTTGCACCGCTGGAACGGGTCCGATCCCCATAATTTCCGGGGATACGCCTGATTGCGCCCAATTTACAATCCGGGCTAATGGCTGAATGTTCAACCTTTTTGCCTTTTCTTCGCTCATGATGACCAATGCGCTCGCGCCGTCATTTCTGCCGCACGCATTACCTGCTGTCACCGTTCCGTTATGCCGAAAGGCCGGTTTTAATTGCTGCAATTTTTCCAAGGTTGTATTCGGGCGCGGATGTTCATCTGTATGAAAAATGAACGAATTTTTCTTGCTGTTGATTTCAATCGGAACAATTTCAGCTTGAAAATTCCCTTCTTGGATGGCTCTCTCTGCGCGCTTTTGGCTTTCTAATGCAAATAAATCTTGTTCTTTCCGTGAAATATTATATTTTTCCGCAACATTTTCTGCGGTTATGCCCATTCCCAGCTGATCTCCATAGATTTCATTCGGCTGCTGACCTGCCTCAGTATTGGAATCTACCAAATACGGCTGTCCCGCGCCAAAGCGAACACCTCTTAAATAGAAAGGCGCCCTTGACATATTTTCCGTGCCGCCGGCAACGACAATTTCCGCATGGCCTGTTAAAATTTGCTGTACAGCTGAAGCGATTGCCTGCATTCCTGAGGCGCATAAACGATTCACAGTAAAGGCGGTTGCCGTTTCAGGGATTCCTGCCCGCAATGCGGCGACTCTGGCAACATTTGAAGATTCCGTCGTTTGCCTTACCTCGCCTAAAATCACTTCATCTACTTGGGTTGGCCCGATTTTTGCTCTTTTTATTGCCTCTTTGATAACATGACTAGCCAAAAATCCGGAATTGATATCCTTTAATGCTCCGCCATACCGGCCGATCGCTGTTCGAACAGCGCTGGCAATGACTATGTTCTCCATGTACGTTCCTCCCCCGGAGAGCAGCTTTAAAATTTTTTTATATTATTTTCCAGCAATCTTTTGTTATCCGTTTCGAAACACTTGCATTTACAGCATGACCATAATGGTTATTGGCCGTATTCCTTTTGTAATTGGCGGGCAATGATGTTTTTTTGAATTTCCGATGTTCCTTCATAAATTCTCGTAATCCGGGCATCTCGATAAAATCTTTCAATTGGATAATCTGAAATATAGCCAATACCGCCATGAATTTGAACAGCTTTATCTGCGACACGGTTATACACTTCCGACCCGTATAGCTTTAACATTGCTGCCTCTTTTATCACTTTCATTCCTTGATCTACCATCCACGCAACACGGTAGGTAAATGAACGCAATGCTTCAATTTCCATTGCCATTTCTGCAAGCATGTGAGCAACAGCCTGGTGTTCAATAATCGGAACATCAAATTGAATGCGTTCTTTTGCATATTGAACGGATAAGTCTAAAAGCTTTTGACAAGATCCTAAATTTCTGGCTGCTAATCCGGCTCGGCCATTCGCTAAAATTTTTAATGCATTCACATATCCTTGGCCTTCCTCCCCTAAAATATTTTCAGCTGGAACCTCGCAATCTTCTAAAATAATTTCAGCAGAATGAGAGCCTTTCAACCCCATTTTCTTTTCAACTGCTCCAACACGAAAGCCGGGGAAGTCCTTTTCTACGATAAAGGAAGTGATTCCCTTTGATCCTTTAGATGCGTCTGTTACGGCCATGACGGTGAAAACATCCGCTACCGTAGCGTTTGTTATATAATGCTTTGTGCCATTCAAAATATATTTATCTCCTTTTTTGATCGCGGTCGTTTTTAAGTTGGTTGCATTGGAACCAGCGCTTGGCTCCGTCAAAGCAAATGCTCCTATTTTCTCCCCCCGCGCCATGGCTGGCAAGTATTTTTTCTTTTGCTCTTCATTGCCCATTTCGACAATTCCGACTGTGCCGATGCCAGTGTGTGCTCCGATTAATGTTGTAAAACCGTTTTGGGTGGCGCCAATTTCTTCATATAAAGCACATTTCCCCACCATCCCGATTCCAAGCCCGCCGTATTCTTCGGGGATGCTTAATCCAAACAAGCCCAGTTCCTTGGACATTTCCACAATATGTTCGGGGATTTTATCTTCTTCTTCAATTTGTTTCGCAACTGCTTCGACTTCTGCTTGAACAAAATCTCGCACATTTCTTTTTAACAATTCGATTTCTTCATCCAGCTGAAAATCCATTTTTTCACCTCTTTTGTCCCCAATTTATAGCTTGCTTCACTGATGGTTTATTCGAGCAAACCGGTTGGATGAAGCCGAATCGTCCATCTCTGTCCGCTTCACTCTGTCATAGAAACGGTTCACCCAAGATGCTTGCAATACATGCAAACAAGTTAGCCGTTTGATCAAAAAAGTGCCGACAAGACAAATTCATTCCATGAGGGAAAACTTTCAACGTTTTAAAAACGCTTTCCTTTCATGCTGCGAATCGCACCCGTTTTCCGAATAACTATCTAGCATATAGAGATTTTCCCTAATCCTCTCTCTCTTCATGGCAGCTTTGCTAAAAACAGCACAAGACTTTTGAATGGAAATTCCGATCTTCAGGAAAACCAAATTTTTAATGCGGTTTAGAAACTGAGGACCTTTAACTTTTTAAATTCCTCTGTCAACATAGGGACCACGTCAAACAAGTCACCGACAATTCCGTAATCCGCCACTTTAAATATGTTTGCTTCCGGATCTTTATTAATGGCGACAATCACTTTTGAATTGGACATGCCGGCTAAATGTTGAATCGCTCCAGATATTCCGCAGGCAATATATAAATCAGGTGTAACTACTTTGCCAGTTTGGCCGATCTGCATCGAATAATCGCAATATCCAGCGTCACAAGCTCCGCGGGATGCCCCGACAGCTCCTCCCAATACTTCCGCAAGCTCTTGGAGCGGTTTAAAGCCTTCTGCACTTTTCACTCCACGACCTCCGGCGATAATTACTTTTGCTTCTGAAAGATCAACACCTTCAGCAGCTTTTCGAACGACATCCTTTACGATCGTGCGCAAGTCTTTTATTTCAACCGATATGGAAGCAACTTTACCTGTTCTTTCCTCATTTTTCTCCAATGGCGCTATATTGTTTGGTCGAACAGTAGCCAACATAATCCCCTCTGTTACCACTCTCTTTTCGAATGCTTTTCCCGAATAGATGGGTCGTATAAAGGTGATATTGTCACCGTCTGCCTCAATAGCTGTTACATCAGAGACGAGCCCTGCGTTTAATTTTGCGGCAATTTTCGGTGAAAGATCTTTTCCTAGTGACGTATGACCGAAGACGATTCCTTCTGGTTTTTCCTCCTCAATCACTGCCATCAGCGCTTGAGCATACCCATCAGGAGTATAATGCTTAAATTTTTCATTTTCCGCCACTACCACCCGATCCGCTCCATAGGCTATCATGTCTGAAGCAAGATTTGCTGCTTTTTCACCTATTAAAATTCCAACAACCTCTCCTCCGTTTGCTAACACTTTTGCAGCTGCAATTGCTTCAAACGAAACATTGCGCAGCGCTTTATCGCGTATCTCTCCTAAAACGATTACTTTTCTTGCCATCCTCATCTCCCCTTTGTCGTGATTAAATGATTTTTGCTTCGCTTCTTAATAATGAAACAAGTTCTTTTGCCTGATCTTCTAATTCACCTTTTAATATCTTGCCCGCCTCTTTTTTAGGAGGTAAGAAGATTTCTAATACTTTCGTTTTTGGCTCGACATCATCTTCTTCCAAATCCAAGTCATCTAATTCTAATTGCTCCAGCGGCTTTCTCTTTGCTTTCATAATGCCAGGCAAAGATGGATAACGGGGCTCATTCAATCCTTGTTGAGCGGTGACCAACAAAGGAAGCGACGCTTCAATCACTTCTACATCCCCTTCGACATCACGCTCAATTTTTACTTTTCTTCCGTCAATTTCTAGCTTTGTGATCGCTGTTACATAAGGTATTCCAAGCAGTTCGGCAACGCGAGGTCCTACTTGGCCGCTTCCGCCGTCAATCGCTACATTACCGGCTAAAATAAGGTCATAGTTCTTTCCTTCTAAATAGGTTGAAAGAACTTTTGCTGTCGTCCATTGGTCTCCATCCTCAACATCCTCCTCAAGATTAATGAGAACTGCTTTATCTGCCCCCATTGCAAGAGCTGTACGCAATTCCTTTTCACCGTCTTCATTTCCAGCCATAACAGCTGTTACTTCTCCGCCTTGTTCATCGCGAATTTGAATGGCTTCTTCAATGGCGTACTCGTCATATGGATTGATGATAAATTCTGCTCCTTCCTCCTGAATGATTCCATCAGTCAATATAATTTTCTCTTCCGTATCAAACGTTCGTTTGATCAAAACGCATATGTTCATATTTATCACTCCAGTCTTTTTTTAGAACTTAATGTGCTGACCGCTGCCAATTTTTCAGCTGATCGTTTTTTAAAAAGCTTCAAACATTTCTTTTCTGTGATTTTTCCTCTTCTACTAATAATCTTTTTAATAGTTTTCCAACCGAATTTCTCGGAAGGCTGTCACGAATCTCGAATTCTTTTGGCACTTTATATCTCGCTAATTTGGCATAACAAAATCCTTTTAATTCTTCAATGTCCATTTCGCTATTATGTTTCGGAACAATATACGCCTTCACGATTTCCCCTTCGTTTTGATGAGGAATCCCGACAACTGCTGCTTCTTTTACATTTGGATGCTCATATAAAACGCTTTCAACTTCTTGCGGATATACATTAAATCCCCCAACGATGATCATTTCTTTCTTTCTGCCGACAATATAGAAATATCCTTCATCATCCATCATGGCCAAATCCCCTGTATAAAGCCATCCGTTTTGAATAGCCTGTTTGGTTTCCGCCTCATTGTTCCAGTACCCTTTCATCACTTGCGGCCCTTTAATTAAGAGCTCCCCGATCATTTTCGGACCTAGCTCATGATCATTTTCATCGACAATTTTGCAATCTGTAGCCGGCAACGGAATACCAATGCTTCCAACTACCCGTTTTCCAAATGGCGGATTGCGGTGGGTGGTCGGCGAAGCTTCGGACAAGCCGTACCCTTCACCAATTGCCGCTCCTGTCAGCTTTTCAAAACGTCTTAACACCTCCACCGGCAAAGGTGCTGAACCTGAAGTGCAAACTTTTAGTTTTTTTAAATCATATTGATCGATGTCAGGGTGATTGACAAATGCGTTATACATCTTCGGAACGCCTGGAAATTGACTTGGCCGATATTTCTGTATTTTTTCAAGAATATCTTGAACGTCAAACTTTTGGAACAACAGTATTTTGGCACCAATGTAAATCCCTAAATTCATCGCACATGTCATCGCATAAACATGATACAAAGGGATTGCCGTCAAAATGATTTCTTCTCCGAAAATCATTTTATCGCCATACATCAAATAACTTTGAATGACATTGGAGGTTAAATTATAATGTGTCAGCATCGCACCTTTCATTTTCCCTGTAGTCCCGCCAGTATACTGAATCACTGCCACATCCTCTTTTGCTTGGACATCCGTACATTTTTCAAGCTGTTTAGAATAATCTATTAAGGCTTTCAAATCGATAAATTGCCGATCTTTTTCTTCCGTGTTTTTTTGAGAAACGAAGATCTTTTTAAAAGGATATATGTGTTTTGCTTCTTTTATTTTTATTAAAGCGTTTTCATCAGCCACTATATATGAGATTTGTGAATCAACGATAATTTGCAAAAGCTCCCTAACCGTGTAAAATGGGTTAATTTGCACAACGGTTAAACCTAATGCAAGTGCTGCGTAATATGAGATAATATAATGAGGATGGTTGGCAAGCATTAACCCGATTCTTTCCCCTTTTTGAAGCCCCATTTCGTTCCATGCTGCAGCTAGTTGATCGACTCGGCATTTTAACTCGTTATAAGTGATTTCTTCATTTTCAAAAATGACGGCAATGTTTTTGCCAAATCGCTTTGAAGTTTGCTCCAAAAAATTGTATAAAGATACTTCTGGAAAATTGAATGTTGACGGTTGATCTTTATACCATTTGCTCCACGGGCGTCCTTCTAGCAATTCCAAAATTGCAACCTCCTGCGCTTTTTATTGAAGACAAATAGCTTCTTTTCAGTTTATGACCCTTAACGTTCATAACTGTTCACATCTATGCCGTTATTTTTTCTGAATTTTCATAAAATTAATTCGTTAGAAGGCACTTCTTTTCCTCTTATCTCGAAACAAAATTGCCAAAAGCTTCCCACCTGAATCCGATTCAACCAAAGCATCTAACAGTTCCCCGTTCTTACAGAGAACTGCCTCCATCAATTGCGACAATTTGGCCTGTCACATAATTGCTGGCAGGGCTTGCAAAAAAGAGCACCAAAGCCTTTAATGAATCCGTATCACCGATTTTTCCTAACGGGTTACGTTTTTTTATTTCGTCTCCTTTTTGGCGAAGGGTATAATCTGTCATTTTTGTATGGAAAAATCCCGGAGCAATCGCATTAACATGAATGTTGTGCTTTGCCCACTTACGGGCTAGCTCTTTTGTAAAATGATGAATGGCTGCTTTGCTTACGCTGTAACCTGTCGCATTTAAAATTTCAGGAGATTCAGCTTTTAATCCGGCAACAGAACCAATATTGATAATTTTTCCATATTGTTGTTTAATCATATGCTTGCCTGCTTCTTTCGACATGAGGAAAGTACCTGTTATATTCACATCGATCACTTTTTGCCAAGCCTCAAGCGGCATGTCTTCAACATCGGCTCCCCAAGTTGTGCCGCTATTGTTGATTAAAATATCGATTTTGCCAAAATCATTGATCACCTCGGTTATAAATTGCCGGACGCTTTCTTCATTTTGAACGAAGCATTGATACCCTTTCGCGTGAATATTGTATTGTTTTTGAATGTTTTCAGCTGTTTGCCTGCAATTTTCAACCTTTCGGGAACAAATCGCCACATGACAGCCTGATGCTGCTAAAGCCTCTGCCATATGTTTTCCCAGCCCGGTCCCGCCGCCGGTAACGACGGCCACTTGATCGCGAATATGAAAAAGTTTATTTAGCACAAGCCATTCACTGCCTTTCCTTAAACTTCTTCGAGAATTTTTCTTGCGATAATGATTCTTTGAATCTCATTGGTTCCTTCATATATTTTTGTAATTCTGGCATCCCGGTAGTACCGTTCAACTGGATATTCCGATACATACCCCATCCCGCCATGAATTTGGACAGCGCGATCTGCAACACGGTTAAAGACTTCAGAAGCAAATAGTTTGGCCATTGCTGCTTCTTTCATCACGTTTTTCCCTTCGTCCACCATCTGTGCGGCCTTTAACGTTAACGTTCGAGCCGCTTCTGTTTCTGTCGCCATATCCGCAAGCATCCATTGAACCGCTTGAAAATGAGCAATCGGCTTCCCAAACTGGATTCTTTCTTTTGCATAGGCAGCTGACAGCTCAATAAGCTTATCACACGAGCCGACCGACCTGGCCGCCAGCCCAATCCGTCCTTCTGCCAAAATTTTTAAGGCTGATATATATCCTTTGCCAACCTCGCCAATAACGTTTTCTTCTGGAACTATGCAATTTTCCAAAATGACTTGTGCTGTATGAGATCCTCTTAATCCCATTTTTTTATCTTTTTTCCCTATGATTAATCCGGGAAAATCCCTTTCAACGACAAAGGCTGTAATCCCTCCTTTCGCTCCTTTCTCCTTATCCGTTACCGCAAAAATGGTAAAAATATCAGCTATTGGGGCATTTGTTATAAAATGTTTGATTCCGTTTAAAACCCAGTAATCTCCCTTCTTTTCCGCCCTTGTTGAAATATTTGTAGCATCCGAACCAGCCCCAGGCTCGGACAAGGCAAAACAGGCTATTTTTTCTCCGGCCGCCATTGCTGGTAAATATTTTCTTTTTAAGTCATCAGAACCGAGCTTCACTAATCCTGTGCTACCGATTCCTGTATGTGCACTTATCATGCTGACAAAGCCGTTATGCGTACGACCAAGCTGCTCAAGAACGATCGCTTTACCAAGCGTATTTAAACCGATCCCGCCGTACTCCTCAGGAATACTGATTCCGAACAGGCCCAGTTCTTTCGCTTGATCGATGATATGTTGGGGAATTTGATCCTCTTCTTCTATTTGTTGAGCATATGGTTCCACTTCATTGTCCACAAACTGCTTCACCATTTGCTTCATCTGGTCGATTTCCTGTATCGTTGTTTCAAGCATGCAGCTTCCTCCTCAACAAGTTTTCATTTTTTTATAAGCAATAAGCGTGCCAATGGCACATGATCGTTTTATTGCTTTTTTCCGAAATGCAGCGGGGGAAAATAATTCATAAATAAATCACTTTGTAGAAAAGTCTTTATTTCTCGGAAAAATATTTGATTCAAATATGAATCGATCAAATCAGTTTTGATTCACAAAAAACTCCAATCCTTTCTCGAAAAAGATTGAAGTAAATTTATTTTTATCAGCATTGTTTAAGAGGAGTATAAATGATCTTTGCATGCTAGTTTTCATGACCATTTATATTTAAGTTGTATTTTCTCAGCTTTCGAACCACTGTCGGCTGACTCGTTTGCAGTGCTTCCGCTATTTCATACGTCGTTTTATATTTTTTACAAGCCATTCTTAAAATATTCTTTTCAGCTTGCTCCATCGCTTCCTTTAAAGATGGAATATTCGAATGGAACGTATTTTCATTTTGATATTCCGGCGGCAAATGATGAACCTTTAACAATTGATCCCGATTTACGAGCACAATTCTTTCAATCAAATTGGACAGCTCGCGAATGTTTCCCGGCCAATGGTAATGGTAAAAAAAGTCTTTTAATTCAGGGTCTATTTTCTTTTGCTTGCGATATTTTTTGTTTACATTTCGCAAAAACACTTCTACTAATGGCAAAATGTCCTCTTTTCTTTCTCTTAGAGGAGGGATGTGAATCGGCACGACATTTAAACGATAAAATAAATCTTCTCGAAACTCCCCTTTTTTGACCATTTCTTTCAAATCACGATTTGTTGCTGCAATAATTCTCACGTCTACCTTTTTTGTTTTCGTACCACCCAACCTTTGTACTTCTCTTTCTTGAATCACGCGCAATAATTTGACTTGCAAGTTTAATGGCAATTCTCCCACTTCGTCTAAAAACAGCACGCCCTTGTCAGCCGCCTCAAACAAACCTTGTTTTCCCTTTGCATTCGCTCCGGTAAAAGCGCCGCCTTCATATCCAAAAAGCTCAGATTCCAATAATTCAGGGGGAATGGCTCCGCAATTGACCTTAACAAATTCCCCTTTAAACCTTCTTTCGCTATTGTCATAAATATGCCGAGCCAACACATCCTTCCCAACGCCCGTTTCGCCTAAAATCAATACGGTTGCATCTACATTGATAATTCGATTGGCAGTGTCGTAAATGAATTTCATCTGCTGGCTATTGACAACGACATCATGCTCATCTTCCTTGTTTCTTTTTAATCGGTCAATCTCTTTTTTATATGTCTCATTTAATTCATTTGCTTTTTTTAAGGCTTTCTGGAGCTCATTTAATTCGGACAAGTCGCGAATATTTGTGACAACTCCCTCAATTTCGCCGTTTTCGTTAAAAATCGGATTGCCTGTTAACAATGTTTCTCTTCCTGAATAGTTTAGTTGGACAACTGACACCGTTCTTTTTGTTTTCAAAACTTTATGGGTTACAGAGTCTTTTAAAATCCCTCTCTTTTGGAGATAATCTACCTTTTTCCCAATATAGTATTCTTTTGGAATTCCAGTAATTCGTTCGATTGCCGAATTCGTTTTAATCGTAACACCTTCTTTATCCGTAATATAAATGCCGTCGTAAGAGTTTTCGATAATGGCGTCTAATTCACGGTTAAGGCGATGGGTCTCTTTTAACTCATCAAGCAATGAAATTAAATCTAAGGAAAAAGTCCCTATATAAAAGAAATGTTGAGATTCTTCTATTTTCGTTTTCAGAAACATGCAGCTTTTCCCTTCCACCTCCGTTCGCACAACTTTTCCATGTTTGAATTCTTCCCATATATGAAATATGTCGTGTATTTTTTTATGTTTAGTAGAAGTACGGACGTATTCATTGAATACTTCGTTGCCAAAGAGGATTTCTTCGTTGGGGGACATGACAAAATAGGGAAAGGGGATTTGAAATTGAACGGCTGAGCTCATCTAACCACCTCTATCTCACAGTTTTGCGGATTTTTTAGGTTGGCGATTTTTCGCCTCTTTACATATATTTGATTTACGAACCAGTTTCTACAAAAAATGTGGATGATTATTAAAAGAATACAATACTTTAATGATTTAGTAAATAATCCCAATACACATGAAAAAACCCCATTTGGATGGAGTGATCCAAACGAGGTTTTAAGCAATTAATCGATTTATATAAACAATCCGTCTTTAAAGCCGATTTCATAAATATAAAAGGTGCCGTATAATATACTAATTGCTCCGGCAAGCGAGCAAATGAACGGAACATATTTTTTCACTTTGCTTCCGAGAATAAACGGCAGGCCGAGAATGGTTGTAAAACAAAACATGCCGACGATCGTCCCGACTCCGAAAATGCAGATGTATAAAAACGCTTGAAAATAGCTTTCAACAGTTGTCATCGTTAACAGCACCATTGTCGCGCTTCCTGCCAAACCGTGAATAAAACCGATGATCAATGATTTAATATTTGTATATTCCGTTTCATCGTTTCGCGCCAGTTTGTGCCTGCCATCGCGAAGACTTAAAATTCCTAAAATCACTAACATAATCCCGACGAATAATTCCAATGTCAATGAAACCTTCTCCGGAATAGCTGTTTTTAATCCGATCACGATCATCCCGATCAACAAAAGGGTAGCGGTGTGTCCAATTCCCCAATATACTCCTGTTAAACTGGATTTCTTTAAAGTTTTTGTCCTGCTGGCAATTGTGGACACAGCAATCACATGATCCGGTTCAGTTGCATGTTTCATCCCGAGAATCAATCCGAAAAAAAGCACGGATAAAAAATTGACTGACACATTTTTCACCTCTTCTATTTATCTCTTTAATATTTTCGTAATAGGATTGGAGGTTCTTTTAATAGATAAGCTCTTGCCAATCGGTGAACTTCCAAAAACAGCCCCTCAATGTGATCGGTATGGTTTCCTAAAATTCTAATCATAAAGGCAGATGGCAAAAATCTTGAAATGCCGATCCGTCCATCAAACGGTCCTCCCTGCAAATGGCATGAAACCTTTTCCATTAATTTATCATCCACTTTATCAGAAATAACGAGGAACGAACCGTAATGTGTATAGCCTTCCATATTCAATAATTGATCAATTCCCCGATCCCCTTGTTGATAAAAATGATCGAACAAAATCAATCGATTTTCCTTATAAACTTTTAATTTTAGCCGAATTGCATCGAAACAGAACGGCTGCCCGGTTTCAGACCAGCCCGGCGTAATAATTTCTTTGTACAAAAAGGCTGCACCCTTTTCCATATGGACGATGGTTTCCTGCTCAAAGCGGGCCTGTTCATAAACGATCAACGGATCTGACAAACATTCCAGCACGCTGTCTTTTTGCAATGTAAACAAGAATTTCTGCTTGACAGGTTTTTTCGGTGTTTTATAAATTTTCGTTGAAGATTGTGACGTCACCGCAAGCCTTGCCTTTTCACCTAAGGAAATTTCTTGTGCGTATTCATCCCCGTCTACACATCCGCCGCCGACATGAATCACATAAACGATCGGTATCGACGATTCCGTATAGACCGGCTTTGTCATTTTCAAAGCTCCTTGAAAAAAGTGATCCGTAATTACGGTCCGCTCCCCTTTTTGCTCCGCGCGAATCTGCAAAATTCCTTCCATTTCTACAACCCTGCCAGCAGCGCATTTCGTTTAATCCAATTGATCACATTTTCTAAACCAATTTCTTCCTTTAAATTAGTAAAAAAGAACGGTCGCTCCCCCCGCATCATTTTCGTATCTTGTTCCATGATTTCAAGACTTGCACCGACATAAGGAGCGAGGTCGATTTTATTGATGATAAACAAATCAGACTTAATCATCCCTTGTCCCCCTTTTCTTGGGATTTTTTCCCCTTGGGCAACATCAATGATATAAATGGAGAAATCGACTAATTCCGGGCTGAAGGTTGCCGCTAAGTTATCTCCGCCGCTTTCAACAAAAATCATATCTAAATCCTCGTGTCTTTCTTTTAACTCATCAATTGCCGCAAAATTCATCGATGCATCCTCACGAATGGCCGTATGGGGACAGCCGCCTGTTTCGACGCCGATAATCCGATCCTCCGGAAGAACGCTGTTTTTTATTAAAAATAAGGCATCCTCTTTTGTATAAATATCATTAGTGACAACAGCAACACTGAATTCCTTTGACAAATAGCGAGTCAATTTTTCCACTAGCAGCGTTTTGCCGGCTCCTACTGGCCCTCCAATTCCGATTCGTATAGGTTCCATTTTGACTGATTCGGGATTAGCCCCAAATCTTTCCCCCCTTATCTTTTGATCAAGCTTTGCAGTTTTTTTTGAAAAGAAGCAGATCGCTTCTTACGCTTTCCAGCCTTTTCGCTTCAGCCAAGCATGCAGAGAGTTTGTAAAAATAATGAAACTCTGAAAACAGTCTGTTAAGACATAAAAAGTCTTACATGCAATTGCTCATGCCTCATTTGTGCAATTTCAAGGCCAGGTAATTGCGCACCTAAATCGTCGATCGATAGTTTGCCAATTTTTAAAACAGCTCTCCTCACATCCTCCTGCAAATCTTTTAATAGCAGCTGCCCTTCTTTTTGACCGATCGGAATGCCGCGGACTCCGTTTTGTACAAGCGTTTGAATAGTGGAATACAAATACGTTACAAGCGTTGTTTTTTCATCCGCTCCTATTTTTATCCCGACAATGGCAAAAACGAGAGCCGCATGTCCGTAAAGCTTCTTCGCTTTTATTTTTTGAGCATATTGTTGCAGTGTTGGATGAGGGTAAATATTTAAACAAAGCTTCAGCATTTGCTCGCCAATTCTTCGGTTCCCTTCTTTCGTTTCTTTAGCCATTGAGCTGGCGTAAAGAATCTCATCCAGCTTCCAAAGCTCCTCTTGTTTCCCTTCTTTTTCAAATTGATATGCAAGCCGGCAAGCCAGTCCGTCCGTATAGACGAGCTGCTTGTCAATGTACGTTTTTAAAAAACTTTTAAATGTACTTGCATCTTTTATTTTCTGCTCAACAATATATGTTTCGAATCCGAACGAGTGGGAGAAGGCTCCGGAAGGAAAGTTTGAATCGCATATCTGCAATAAAGGCAGCCAATCAATCATGGTGATGATGTCCGACATATCGAAAAGGTTGTTTTATTTTTCGTTTCTCCCGTTTGCATGGAATGTTCAGCTCGTTTGCAAGTTGTTCTACAAGATGATCGTATTGCACGATCATTTCATTTCCTTCAAACTGAGCCGGCAAATGTCTGTTGCCGATTTGATGTGCAATTTCTCCCATCTCTTTCAGCGTAGCCGGACAAATGACAAGGACATCTTCAGGCAGGACAGAAATAATGATCATATTGTTTTCATCTTCATATAAAATGTCACCATCTGCCAGCTTCTTTTCTTCCTTTAAACGAATCCCTATTTCGTTCCCGTGGTCTGTTTTCACTCGTTGAATTCTTTTGAGCAGATCATCGCTTCTTAAATAGACGCGCTCCACATGTTTTTCCTTTACTGCTTTTGCATAAATATTTCCAAGTGTTTCTTTAATAATCATCCGTCTTCACCTCAAAACAGAAAATATCTTTGCGCCATCGGAACAACTTCAACCGGCTCACAATTGATCAATTCACCGTCCACCTTTACCTCATACGTTTGTGGATCGACTTCGATAGAAGGAGTTTCACCATTAAAAACCATGTCCTTTTTCGTCAATGTACGAACTCCTTTGACGGGTTTCACGATTTTTTGCAACTTTAACTTTTCGGGAATGCCGGCTTTTATTGCTGCTTTTGACAAAAATGTGATCGATGTTTGTGAGACAGCTTTGCCAAATGATCCGAACATCGGACGGTAATAAACAGGCTGCGGAGTTGGAATGGATGCATTTGGGTCTCCCATCAAACTATAGGCAATCATTCCGCCCTTGATGATCATTTCCGGCTTCACCCCAAAAAAGGCCGGATTCCAAACAACTAAATCCGCCAATTTGCCGACTTCTACAGAGCCGACATATTCAGATATTCCGTGGGCAATCGCAGGATTGATCGTATATTTTGCCACATATCTTTTCACTCTGAAATTGTCATGATCTTGGCCGTCTCCCTTTAAGGAGCCCCGCTGCTTTTTCATTTTATCTGCGGTTTGCCATGTCCGCGTAATCACTTCGCCGACCCTTCCCATCGCTTGCGAGTCGGAACTGATCATGCTGAATACGCCAAGGTCATGAAGAATATCTTCCGCCGCAATCGTTTCTTTGCGAATGCGGGAATCTGCGAAGGCGATATCTTCAGGAATAGCCGGATCCAAATGATGGCAAACCATCAGCATATCTAAATGTTCCTCGAGCGTGTTGACTGTAAACGGTCTTGTCGGATTTGTCGAAGAAGGCAAAACGTTTGGCAGGCTGGCCATTTTCATAATATCCGGAGCGTGTCCCCCGCCTGCGCCTTCCGTATGGTATGTATGAATGACCCGGTCTTTAATCGCTGCAATGGTGTCTTCTACAAAACCGGCTTCATTTAACGTATCTGTATGGATGGCAACTTGCACATCATACTCGTCAGCTACGGATAAACACTGATCGATCGCCGCCGGTGTTGAACCCCAGTCCTCATGCAGTTTTAAACCAACTGCACCTGCTTTGATTTGCTCCTCTAACGCTTTTTTTCCGGATGAATTTCCTTTCCCTAAAAAGCCGAAATTCATAGGAAAATGTTCAACTGACTCCAGCATTCTATAAATATTCCATTCACCCGGTGTACAAGTCGTTGCATTTGTCCCTGTTGCAGGCCCCGTTCCTCCTCCTATCATTGTTGTAATTCCAGATGTCAAAGCTGTTTCAATTTGCTGAGGGCATATAAAATGAATATGGGTATCGATTCCGCCTGCCGTAACAATCATTCCTTCTGCCGCAACGATTTCGGTTGAAGCTCCGATTACCATTGTGACGCCATCCATTAATAATGGATTTCCCGCCTTTCCGATCGCGGCAATTTTCCCATCCTTTATGCCGATATCCGCTTTATAAATACCTGTATAATCAATAATAATGGCGTTTGTGAGAACAAGATCCATCACGTCTTTCCTTTCGGCAAATGGATGCTGTCCCATTCCGTCGCGAATCACTTTCCCACCGCCGAATTTTACTTCATCTCCGTATACGGTAAAATCTTTTTCGATTTGAATGAAGAGTTCCGTATCAGCCAATCTAATGCTGTCTCCAGTTGTCGGGCCGAACATATCGGCATATTGTTTGCGCGGCATTTGAAAACTCATTTGTCCGCCTCCTTTGTCAACGGTCCGTTCGTCAAATTATTTAAACCGTACACTTCTTTTTTTCCCGAAAATTCAACGAGCTCTACGATTTTCGCATCGCCCGGCTCAAACCTTACCGCCGTTCCGGACGGAATGTTTAAATGCCTGCCGAACGCCAGCTGCCGGTCAAATTCGAGCGCCCTGTTTACTTCAAAAAAATGAAAATGCGAACCGACTTGTACTGGACGGTCCCCTCTATTGACAACATTGAGCCTGATCGCCTCTTTCCCTTTATTGCAAACAATCGGAGCTGATTTTAATCGATATTCCCCTGGAATCATTTTTTCACCTCTTTTACCGGATCGGATCATGGACGGTTACAAGCTTCGTTCCGTCTGGAAATGTTGCCTCCACCTGGATATTTTCGATCATTTCCGGAACGCCTTCCATCACATCATCTCTAGTTAAAATTTTTGTGCCATATTGCATCAACTCCGAAACCGTCCGTCCTTCCCTTGCGCCCTCCATAATCTCATATGTGATGATGGCCACTGCTTCCGCATAGTTCAGCTTCAAGCCTTTTCTCTGCCTTCTGCGCGCTAAATCTGCAGCAACAACGACCATCAATTTTTCCTGCTCTCGGGCTGTCAGCTTCATAACACCCTTCCTTTCTAACAGACAATCAAAAATAACACGATTTTCTTACATTCCATTTCCCTCAATGGGTTGAAGATAAAAGGTGTTTTTATGTTATTTTTTATTACAAATATAATTCACACTATGTGAAACACCAAGTGTTATGTTATATTTTTTAACATGGAAAATTTAAAAAAATTTTTCTAGGGGGAGGAGGAAGTTTTAAATTAAACTACTAAATATTGTTGAATGTCTTCAATATTTGTGTTTTTTACTACACCCTTTGATACAACAGTTCTTTTGTCCAAAATATAGTATTCATCAGAACAGGCAAATGCTGAATCTATGCTGTGCTCAACTAAAACGACGCCAATTCCTTTTTTGGACGCAATTTTTACAATGACCTCCTGTATTTGCTCTACTATAGATGGTTGAATCCCTTCCATCGGTTCGTCCAGCAATAATAGCTCGGGCTGCCCGGCAAGAGCCCTCGCAATGGCCAATTGCTGCTGCTGCCCGCCGCTTAAATCTCCTCCTTTTCTCTTCAACATTTCCTTTAAAACAGGAAAAAGCTCGAAAATTTCCTCTAAAACAAGCGTTTTTTCTATCTTTTTCGAAACAGCTTCAAAGCCTAAAATGAGATTTTCTTCCACAGTCAGCGAAGAGAAAATCTCCCTGCCTTGGGGAACATATCCGATTCCTTTTTTTGCCCTCCTTTCCGGAAGCTCATGTGTAATTTCCTGATCATTCCAATAAATAGTCCCGTCCATCGGCTTTAACAATCCAACAATCGTTTTGATCAATGTTGTTTTTCCCGCCCCGTTTCTTCCCAGAATGGAAACGACCTTTCCTTTTTCAACTTCAAGATGAACATTATTCAACACCATCGTTTCATCATATCCTGCTTTCAAACTAGATATTTTTAGCACACCTTTGCCTCCCTTCCTAAATAAACCTCTGCAACAAGCTCATTTTGCTGCACTTCCTCCATGGAACCTTCACACAAAATTTTCCCTTCATGCATAACTGTTACCTGTTCAGCAAAATTCCGAACAAAATCCATATCATGTTCAACAATCAGCACTGCGCATTTCTCAGCTATTTCTTGAATAAACAAGCCGGTTTTCTCCCTTTCCGCCCCAGTCATGCCGGCAATCGGTTCATCAAGAAGTAAAACTTCCGGTTTTTGCAGCAGCTGCATGCCGATTTCAAGCCATTGTTTCTGGCCGTGGGACAGCAAGCCTGCTGGGTCATAAGCTCGATCTAAAAGATCGGTTCTCTCAAGCATTGCCGTAATTTCGTCTTTTTCATCCGTGGTTAATTTCGCCTTCATAACGGAAAAAAGATTTCTATTTTGTTTGATCGATAACTCCATGTTTTCAAATACGGTTAATTCAGTAAAAACGGACGGATTTTGAAATTTTCTAGCGATTCCATGCCGAACGATTTCGTGCTCTCTCCGCTTTGTCAAATCTACTCCTTGAAACATCACTTTTCCATCTGCTGCTTTTGTTTTGCCGCAGATGACATCAAGAAGAGTCGTTTTGCCCGCACCATTCGGACCAATTAAAAAACGAATTTCTCCGTGATGAACATCTAAATTGACACCTTGAAGCGCTTTAAAGCCGTCAAAATCAACAATAATATCATGACACGACAGAATCGGATTCACCTTTTTTCACACCTTTTTCAAAAAATTTCGCAATACGCTTTGGAAAAGCTTCGAACAACCCGGCAATTCCTTTCGGGAAAAAAACAACGATCAAAATGAATAGAATGCCTAAGCAGAAAAGCCAAACATCCGGATATGTTTCACTGAAAAAGCTTTTGGCTCCGTTTGTTAAAATTGCTCCGATTATGGCGCCGAATAACGAATGACGGCCGCCGATGGCTACCCATAAAACCATTTCAATTGAAGGGATAATATCCATCATCGAAGGAGAAATGAGACCGACCTGCAAAACAAACAACGCGCCAGCTATTCCGGCAAACGAAGCCGATAAACTGTAAATAAACACTTTAAAAACAGCCGGATCAAATCCTAAAAACCTAAGGCGGTTTTCGCCGTCCCGAATGGCAATTAATACATGGCCAAGTCTGCTTTTGGTAATCCAAACAGATAACATAAAAATGGCAAACAAAGCGAAAACGGTAATAGCATATAAAACAATTTGTACCATTGGTGAGGATAAAGAAAACCCAAAAACGGTGCTAAAATTGGTTAATCCGTTTGTACCGCCTGTCAAATCCTGTTTGGCAATTAAAAGTGTGACGACGACAACAACGACTGCCTGTGACAAAAGAGAAAAATAGACGCCTTTGATCCGGTTTTTAAACGTAAGCATGCCCAAAACCGCTGCCAGCATAGCTGGTACGAAAATTGCTGCCATTATGGAAAAGAAAGGATTAAAGAAGGGCTTCCAAAACCACGGAAGCTCCTGCACTCCGTTCCATTCCATAAAATCCGGCAACGCTCCTTTTGAAGCCTCCAATTTTAAATACATCGCCATGCAATAAGCTCCAATCCCAAAATACACGCCGTGACCTAAGCTTAATATCCCGGTGTACCCCCAAATAAGACAGATTCCTACTGCAATGATCGCATAGCAAAGAAATTTTCCGAGCAACGCTAAGCGGAATTCGGTTAAATAAAACGGGGCCAGAAGTAAAATCAGGAAAAATAACAGATAAATCATTTGTTTTCTGCGCATAATCCGTCCTCCTAATCCAATGCCCTTGTGCGATAAGAGAAAATACCTAACGGTTTCCACTGCAAAAATAAAATGATCACTGCAAATACAATGACTTTTGCCATCGTGGCGCCGAAGGAATATTCAACAACAGTGCTAAGCATTCCAATGCCAAATGCGCCGATAATCGTCCCTTTCAATCCGCCAATTCCTCCTAAAATGACAACCATAAACGCATCGACAATATAGTACGTTCCAATTGTAGGGCCGATCGGTCCTAATAAAGTTAAGCTACAGCCAGCGATTCCGGCTAATCCAGCTCCGAGAGCAAAGCCTAGAGAATCTATTTTTCTTGTAAAAATTCCTAAACAAGAGGCCATATTTCTATTCATCGTGACCGCTCTTATTCTCAAACCGGTAGACGTTTTGTTTAAATAATAATAAAGCAAAGCGATACAAACGATTGACAGAGATAAAATCAACAACCTTTTATAAGGCAATGTAATGCCAAATATTTGCCAGCCTCCATCCATCCAAGCAGGTGCAACAACCGCAACATTCGGAGCGCCAAATATGGATCTGGCAATCTGCTGCAAAATCAAACTAATTCCCCAAGTGGCCAAAAGACTGTCTGTTGGTCGATTATATAGAAAACGAATGATTCCTTTTTCAAGCAGATAACCGATAAACGAAGCAACGAGAAATGAAATCGGTATAGCAATAAAGTAGTAATAATTAAACAAGCTTTCCGGCAAATATTTAGAAAAAATGAGCTGCATTACATAGGTTGCATACGCACCGACCATAATTAATTCACCGTGGGCCATGTTGATGACATTCATTAAGCCAAACGTTATAGCTAAGCCAAGGGCGATCAATAACATGATCGACCCAAGGCTCAACCCGTTAAACAGTTGACTGATGAAAATTGACAAGCTGTTCACTCCTATCAATTTAGATTATTCATTATTTTTAGATAATTTTTCCGCCCAAGAATAGCTTTTTAAATACGGATCCGGCTTCACCGGCTCACCAGAATTCCAAATTTCTTTAAATTGGCCGTCCGGTTGAATTTCGCCGATTCTTACTGTTTTCCACAGATGCTGATTCTCACCTTCTATTTTTACCGTGCCGCCCGGAGCTTTGTACTCGATTCCCTTCGCAGCTTCCTTGACCTTTTCAACCTCAAAAGATCCCGCTTTTTTTACTGCTTCTGCCCATAAATGAACAGCTATGTAAGCCGCCTCAATCGGATCATCCGTTACACGCTCTTCACCATAAGCTTCTTTATATTTTTCAACAAACGCTTTGTTTTCTGGTGTATCCGTTGTCTGGAAATAATTCCATACCGCTAAGTGGCCAGCTAATACTTCACCGCCGATTCCTCGAATTTCTTCTTCAGCAATGCTGACCGACATCACAGTAACATCCTTCGATGTGATTCCGGCATCCTTCAATTGTTTGAAAAAGGCGACATTGCTGTCTCCATTTAATGTATTAAAGACTACGTCAGGTTTCACTTTTTTCATTTTATTGATGACCGTGCTGTAATCAGTATGTCCTAAAGGTGTATATTCTTCGACAACTACCTCTCCGCCTTCAGCTTTTAATTGTGCTTTAATAATACTGTTTGCCGTGCGCGGAAACACATAATCCGAGCCAATTAAAAAAAACTTCTTCCCTTTATTGTTTAACAGCCAGCTGACAGCAGGCACAATTTGTTGATTGGTGGTCGCCCCCGTATAAAAAATGTTCGGAGAAGATTCCATTCCTTCATATTGAACGGGGTACCAAAGCAAGCCTTTATTTTGTTCGACTACCGGCAGCATGGCCTTTCTGCTTGCGGAAGTCCAGCCGCCAAAAATCGTCGCTACCTTATCCTGTTGCAGTAATTTCTTTGCTTTCTCAGCAAAAGTCGGCCAGTCAGATGCGCCGTCTTCAATAACCGGTTCAATTTTCTTCCCTAAAAGCCCGCCTGAGTTGTTAATTTCTTCAATCGCCATTAATTCTGCGTCCTTTAAAGAAACTTCACTGATCGCCATCGTGCCGCTTAATGAATGGAGAATACCGACTTTCACAACATCCGTTTCATTTTGTTCGCTATTCTGTCCATCGCTTGATTCCTTTTCCTCTAAAGCAGAAGACATGGCACATCCACTTGCGAAAATTACAGAGAAAATCGTTAGAAATAAAAAAATTTTTTTCATTATTGTCCCCCTTTTTAACACTTTATGTAATTTTATATAACAAAAATACCGATTCTCTTTCCTTCATACAACAAATACGGAAAAAATGTTAACATGATTTTTCAAAAAAATACCTCTAGGTGTTTCCCCTAGAGGCTCTTTTTAATCAAACAAACTCATTCACTTTTTGCTTCAAAATGGTTTACTTCTTGTTCCTTTTCAGAAAAAATTGTTTGACACTGTTCATCGTTTCGTAAGTTGGGACAATCACTTTACTTGGATGCTTTCGGGACTATTCAATCATTTAAATCTACCATGCAGCGATTATGAAAAAGCATTTTGCAGCTGGCTGCCATTTATTCAATATACCTTACATCTGTAACCGGGAAAAACGGAAGCATCTTAGCTGCATAGTAGCTTAACAAAATAGCGATTATAAAATAAAGGACAAAGCAAAGATCGTATTTGGAAAACCCGATTTCGTAGTAAAACGTTCTTTTTGTGTCATTCGAAAATCTTTTCGCCTCCATCGCTACAGCAATTCTGTGCGCTCTGCGAATGCTTTGCGATAGCAGCGGAATCGAGTATGCTTTCAATTTATGAAAAAAATTCGTTAAGCCTTTTCTTTGCTCGACACCTCTTACAATCATCGCTTGCCGTATTGTTTGAAACTCTTCGATCATAATAGGGATTAAACGAATGCCTGCCATAAAGCTGTAAGCATATTTAGGTTTCAACTTTAATTGCTGCATTAACGAATAAAATAAAAAAACCGGTCTTGTCGTTAACGAAAACATTAACCCAAGCAGAGCGAAGATAAGGGCACGAAATCCTAAATGAAGACCGCGATAAAAGCTTTCTTCTGTAATATGGATCAGCCCCCATTTCCACCATGTTGTCTCACCTTTTCCAAAAAAGATCATGGAGGTAGCAGTCGACACAAAAATAAGCACGAATGGAATCAGCAATAAAAGTATGCGCTTCATCGGATGACCGGTAAAAAAAGCAAATAAAAGAAAGGCGGAAACTGTGTAGTTGATTAAAAAATTAATGTTGTGAATAAACAGAACACTAATAAATAAAACGATCAGAAACAATAGCTTTAAGCTCGGGTTGATTTTATGCAGCCATGTTTCTTTTATGTCAAAATCCATTGTAGATCCCCCTATATCTGAACATACATCTGCTCATCCTCACAAGAATGAATTTCATCCTCTACGAGCTTCCCGCCTTCGATCCGCCAAACTCTTGTCGCCATATGCTTTGCTATTTGTTCATCATGTGTCACCATCAAAATGGTAGACCCTTGTTTGCGATAATGTTCTAAAAGCTCCAAGAGCTGAAATGTATTGGATGAGTCTTGCCCAAAAGTCGGTTCATCTAAAAGCATGATCGGCTGTTTTTTAATGATTGAAGCGGCAACACTCAATCTTCTTTTTTGTCCCATTGAAAGCTGATAAGGGTGTTGATGGCGGTGCTTCTGTAAATGAAATAATTCGAGCATTTCTTCTACTTTTGTTCGAATTTCTTCTTCTTTCATCCGTTCAATCCTCAACGAATAAGCAATTTCATCGTAAACTGAATTGGTGACAAATTGAAATTCCGGATTTTGAAAAACGAACGACAGCATGTTGGAAAGCTTTTTTATTTTCTTTGCTTCTTTTTCTAACAGCAAATAAGTGCCGGTCGTTTGTATAAACTGCATCAATGAATGTAACAAAGTGCTCTTTCCGGCGCCGTTTTTCCCCACTATCGCAATCCATTCACCTGCATGAACCTTTCCATACGGTACATCGATTTTGACTTCCTTCTTTCGATATCCTTTAAATTGCTCGAGCTCAATCACGACCTGTTCTTTTAAAGGGGTTTTTTTGTAATACCCCTGCTTATCACGAAGATAATCCTCCCATACACCGGGATACCAAATGCCGTCTTCGCGAATTTCTTTCCGATACCGAGAAAAAATTTGTTCTTTCGGACCGTCTGCGACGATTTGTCCTTTTTGATTAAATAAAAGTATGCGGTCGACAAAGTCAAGAACATGATCAATTTTATGTTCAACGATGATAACTGTTTTATCTTGAGCTGCTTGTTTCATCGTGTCCCATACCGCTTTTGTCCCTTCCGGATCCAGCATTGCAGTCGGCTCGTCCAAAAATAACACGTCTGGATGCAATGCTAAAACAGTGGCGATCGCCAGCCGTTGCTTCATCCCGCCTGACAATGATTGAATGCTGATATGAAGATCATCAAAATGAAGGCCGACCATTTCCAGGTAAACTCGCATTTTTTCATGCATTTGTTCTCTTTTCACTTGCAAATTTTCCAAAACAAAAGCCATTTCTTCATCTACATACGGCATGCAAAATTGCGTGTCAGGATCTTGAAACACATATCCCCAAGATGACGGGGTCAAGATTTTTTCTGCTTTCATCGGCACTTCAATAGATTTTGGAATTAAACCGCTTAGCACTTGCAAAAACGTCGATTTCCCACAGCCGGAAGGACCAAGAAGCAAGACTTTTTCTCCCTTATAGAAAGAAGAGGATACATCCTTAAAAAGCAAGGATTCCTCTCCAGGATATTTTAATCGTAAATTTTTCACTTCGCATACTAGATCCATGTTTGCCACCTCTAGTTCAGTGCGTCATAATCTTCATGCGACGCAGGTCTTACTAAATTAGTCACTCCTGTTGCTTCCAAAGATTTCACTAGATAATAGGCAAACGCGCCAGCAATGATGATTGAGCCAATCAATCGAGCTCCAATGAATAATAGCAAGTTCCAAAATACTAAGTCATCTATATAGCCTTTATAAAGATCCATAATTAGCGAACCAGCTGCTGAAGCGGCTGCAGCCAGCATGACAACACCGATATTAAACTTTTTATATCGAAATATCGCAAAAATGATCTCTGCAAATAGTCCTTGGACGATTCCGTAAAGAAGAACCTCTATGCCGAATTCAGAGCCGGTTATAAATTCTGCAGATGCCGCTGCTGTTTCCGCTATCAGCGCTACTCCGGGCTTGCGAATAATAAGAAAGGCGACCGTCGCAGCAATAAACCACATACCGTATATGAGCTGGTCGACATGCAGCCCGATCGGCTTGACCGCATAGTAAAGCGGTCCCCATAGTTTATAAACAATTCCAAAAACGATCGAAATAACAATTGTTACTAGAATGTCTGTCAGTTTTAATCCTTTCATTATGATCAAACTCCTTTATTGACTGATTTTTGGTTCCACTTCCCATTTTTCTAAACGATAAGCCATTTCCCAAAACGCTAATTCATATTGACTGCTGATGATAAAATGCTCTTCCATTCTTTTTAGATCGGCTTCTATCGTTTGTTGTGCGATTTCATCCAGCCTGTCAATTTGTTCTTCGACAAGCTGCTTAAACCAATCGCCCCCATAAGCCGCAATCCATTGTTGATAAATCGGTTCTTCCGGCTTCGCATCTTTTAATTTTTCGCCAATTTCGTAATATAGCCAATAGCACGGAAGTATTGCAGCAATAATATCGCCTAAGTGACCGTTGATCGCCGCTCGATATAAATGGGAAGTATAGGCGTACGCCGTTGGGGCCGGCTTAAAATTCGCCTTCTCCTCCTCTGTGATTCCCAGCTGTTTGGCAAATGTTTCATGAAGAGATAATTCCGCTTCAAATGTTCCTTGTGCATGCTGAGCCATTCGCGATGTCGTATATAAATCGTTTGCTTTTGCCGCTCCATACGATTGCACTTTTGCAAAATGGCTTAAATAATACGAATCTTGTAAAACGTAATAACGAAAACATTCAAGTGGCAAACTCCCATCGGCAATACCTTTTACAAATGGATGATCGAAGCTGGCCTGCCATATCGGATCTGCTTTTGTTCGAATTTTTTCAGTAAATTTCATGTTCATTCTCTCCTATATTAAGAATTGATTTCGATTGGCCACATTTCTTTTCGTTCAGACATTTCCCAAAACATATATTCGTATTTGCTCGTTGTGACAAAAATATCTTCCAGCCATTTCAATTCTTCTTCCCGTTTTCCTTCTGCAAGCTCATTCATTAAATCTTTCAGCCATTTTGCCAATTCACCGAATTCTGTTGATGCGTACATTTTTACCCACTCGCCGTAAAACTCATGTTCACTGGCACCAGGAATCTCATGTAAGCGTGTGCCGATTTCATAATAGCTCCATGTACATGGAAGGACTGCGGCAACCAGTTCTGCCAATGATCCTCGCTGCGACACATTTAACATATAGCTCGTATATGCAACGGTTGTGGCAGCAGGCTGAACTTGTTCTAATTTTTCCCTCTCTATTCCTATTCTTTCAGCGTATTGACGATGCAAATCCATTTCCACTTTTAACGTCGAATGTAGAAGATCAGCAAAAACTGTCATTGTTTGAAGATTGTGAGCTTTTAAGCTTCCAAGGGCAAACAGGCGGCAGTAATCGATTAAATAAAGATAATCCTGCTCCATAAAAAAGCGAAATTTGTCGATATCCAGCGTCCCATTGCCGATTCCTTGTACAAACGGATGATGGTAACTCGCTTCCCAAATCGGTTTTGCAGTTTTGTACAATCGGTCTGTAAACATTTGAATTACCCCTTTCGCAGCTTTTGTAATTGTCATCGTTTTTTCTGATACCAATCAAATAAAAACGCGATCAGCGATTTTGTAAATGTTTTTAATTGGGGGATGGACAGCTTTTCATTCACGGAGTGTGCATCTTCAAGCGTGCCCGGTCCATATAAAACGACGGGAATTCCCGCTTCACTCAGCCAGCCGCCGTCTGTCACAGTAGGGGACATCGTCAGCTTTGCTTCCTCATTAAATGCCAGTTTATGTGCTTTTTGTAATGTTTTCACTCCGAGTGAATGTTCGTCATATGAAAAAGCTGGGAAAATTTCTCCTCGATCTTCAATCATCGATGTGCCGCCCCATTTGAATTTCGGAGGATATTTCCGAAGCCATGGATCAGCCATTGCGACATGATGGATATGTTCTTCAATTTCCCGGATCACCTCTACATAATGCTCTTCCGGGTAATAGTGAACGGTAATCCAAAGGGAACATTTATCGGCCACAAAAGCAGCGTGCCTTCCACCTTCAATCACGGCAGGATTAATTGTGGCAGAACCAGGCGGAAAGCCTTTGCTCGTTTTCATCACTGCCCAATGCTGTTCAAGCTCTCGCAGTCCCTCAATAATTTTCATCATTTTTTCAATCGCGCTTGCCCCAAAAAGCTTCCCGCCGGCATGAATCATTTGTCTTCTCGTGCCATCGTGAAATGTCTCGGGGCTTTCAATCGTAATCCAGCCCGTGATCACCCCGCCTTGCCCTTGTATTTCACAGTTGCTTGAATCGACAACGATGGCAAAATCAGCTCGATATCCCCGGTCGCAGCACGATTTTGTTCCTGCTTCGCCTACTTCTTCTCCGACGACGGACTGAAAAATGATATCCCCTCCCGGCTCAATGCCGTTTTCTTGCAGCAGCTTTAATGCAAACAGGCTGGCAGCCATTCCCCCTTTCATATCCGCTACACCGCGTCCGTATATGTAATCCCCTTTAACCGTTGCCTCAAAAGGAGGCGTTAGCCATTCTTCTCCCTCTTCGATTGAAGCGACATCAATATGCCCGTTAATAATTAAACTGTGGTAATTTTCTGGATCTTTTCCTTTTTTCGTTCCTACTACGACTGGATCTTGTTCATATAAATCCCATTGATCAATGGAAAAGCCGATGTCTTCCAAATATGAGGCGACATACTTTTGAGCCTCTTTTGCATTTCTTGCCGGAGGGCTCGGCGTTTCAAACGATACGAGTGTTTTTAGAAGATTCAGAAGTTCTTCTTCCCTTTCATCAATTTGCTGAAATAGCGTTTGTAACACGTTGTCTCCCCTTTCTTAACATTTTGTTTTGAAAAATGGTTTGCCAACCAGCCATGTAATGCAAAAAGCCCGTTCCCAATATAAGGGAACGGGCAAGTATATACAAAACCCATAGACAGGTTTCGATATTACTGCACCACTTCCCTACGCTAGTATGATCTAGATCAGGTTCAAAGGGTCAAGGCACACGCCTTTCTCAGCCGTCCGGCTCCCCTAGTGGTATGTTAATATTATGAAATTTTCATTTAATTTCATTAAATCATAAAATATAGAAAAATACAAGCTAACGGTTAATTGATCCTTTTTGCTGTCTTTAATAATTCACGATAACCAATTCGAGTAAATTGCAAATGTTGATCAATATAATTAGCCTTTTTCAAATGCTCGATGGATTGTTCAGAAAAACTGCCGCTAATTTCCTGAAACCTTTGATTAATTTCCACTAACGAATGATTTAATATAAAATCTGCATCAAGCAGCAGGACAATCCGCTCGATCTCAGGATCTCTTTTTAAAATCAAGTTGGCAATCCGGCCTTTCATGAATGCCAGCTCTTGTTGAAGCTTTGAAGCTTCATCCTCTTTTTCTCTAATTTTGGCTCGGTACTTTTGTTTTTCTTCCTCTTCGATACCGGCTTTTGTTAATAGCTCCTCCAACAATTGCGTTTTATCAAGCTCCAGTTTATTTAATTGCTGTTCTTTTCGCGCCATTTCTGTTTCATCAGGCAGCTTTTCGGTTTGAATAGGCTCTTTTCGTTCTTCTTTCATCTTTATCATATAGTCTATTTTCCGATAGACAAGGAAGGCGAGAACAACTAAACATCCATTTAATAGCAGAGATATAAAACGCACGACGACGTCGTTAAACGCAAGCAAATAAAATAGGAAAAGGATAACGATGACAGCCAAAAGCACCTTTAATAGATTCATAATGGAAAAAGTTTGTGATTGTTTTGCCATCCACCTATGCTCCTTTTTGTTCAAACTAGCATCATTTATTATAGCATGTTGTGATTTGGAATGTGAATCATTTCTTTAGGATTGAGAGCTGGAAAAAGGATGTCAGATGAATGGTAAATGGAGATGCTTATCTTTTGAAAGCTTCGAAGCAATAAAAACAAGTCCTTTCAAAGCCGGAAAGGTATTTCTAAAATGAAAAACCACCTGCAATGTTTTGCAGATGGTTGAATCATTCAGCGTTTTCTGTTTCCGCTAACACCCGATTAACACGTTTTTCCAGCATTTTCATTCCGCTTCCTCCTGCTTGGAAGTGGCGAAGAATGCCGTTTTTGTCAAAAACATAATATGCAGGTACATATTGATTTTCAAAAGCATCGGTTAATTTATGTTCGTTGTCAACAAAGATCGGTTGCGTAATCCCGTGTTCTTCCGCTACTTTTTTAATATCATCAATATCTAAATCCTTTTCGGAGCGAGGCATATGAACAGCTACTACGTTCAGTTTATCTTTATATTGATCGCGGAACTCATTTACTTTCGGCATTGCTTCTTTACACAAATGGCAGCTGATTGACCAAAAATGGATTAATGTTGGTTTTTCACCGATTAATTGCTCTTTCGTTACTTCGCCATTCAGCCAAGTTGTTGCTCCGACTAATTCAGGCATTGGCTCACGTAATTTCATTTCCGCTTCCTCCTTGAAGAATGAATATCAAAAAAATAGTCGTTTGAAAAAAGGCCTAACGTACTGCTAGGCCCTTTGAATGAAAAGCTTCATTATACTTTAAGCGTTTCTTGACCAGGCTTCCAGTTTGCTGGGCAAAGTCCGCCAGTTTGAAGCGCTTGAAGTACACGCAATGTTTCATCAACATCGCGGCCAATGTTGTTATGGAATACTGTTTGATATTGAAGTTCGCCTTCTGGATTGATGATGAACAATCCGCGAAGAGCAACTCCTTCTTCTTCGATTAAAACGCCGTAGTCTCTTGATACTTGATGATTTGTATCTGCTGCAAGCGGATATTTAATATCGCCTAAACCGTTCTCTTCGCGAGGAGTTTTAATCCAAGCTAAGTGTGTGTGAATTGTGTCAGTTGATACACCAATCACTTCTGCATCAAGATCTTCAAATTCTTCATAACGGTCAGAAATAGCTGTGATTTCAGTTGGACAAACGAAAGTGAAGTCCATTGGATAAAAGAAAAGAACTGTCCATTTTCCTTGTTTCATGATTTCTTCCAAGCTTACTTTACCAAACTCTTTGTTTGGCAAAACGGCATCCATTTCAAAACGTGGAGCTTGTTTACCAACCAAACGCTCTGCCATTATGTAACCCTCCATTTTAAAATTTTATTTTAAAGGAAACTTTTTGATCGTTTCCTTCAAAAACAAATGAGAATGAATTGAGTATTTTCTCAATGTCCTTCCTCCGATTACTATTATATATAACAACAAAATTTTAGTCAATTTTAAGTAATAATTAATTTAAATAATTTGTTTTACATTTTCATTGCGGTGAAGAGAACAATAATACTATTTCCAATTTTCGCCGCTATCATTAAAAAAATGTAACAATCATTGAAAATTCCTTTTTCTATGCTAAACTTTCAACTGTACATTCAGTTTAACACGATCCCGTCAAATAACCAAATGATTGGCTTGAAAAGAAAGGGGAAATGGTTTTGAACTTTTTTGAATCTATTGATTGGGCTGATCTGGCTTTAAAATCAGGAGAAGTTTTGGCCAAGCTTATTGGAATTTACATTGCATATATTATCGTCAAATCAATCGGCAATAAAATTATTCACAAAATGTTTGAGGGGCTTGAGAATCGGAAGGAAATTTCCACCACGCGGGCTAAAACGCTGCAAACATTAGTTTTGAATTTCTTTCATTATGCCCTGTTTTTCATTTTTATTGTTACCGTTTTTCAAGTGTTTGGCTACAATGTCACAGCGCTTTTAGCCGGGGCTGGGGTTGTTGGTCTTGCGATCGGCTTTGGAGCTCAAGGGCTCGTCAGCGATGTTGTGACAGGATTTTTCCTTCTCCTAGAAAAACAACTTGATGTTGGAGATTATGTCACTACAGGCAATTATTCAGGCATTGTGGAAGCTGTCGGTTTACGAACGACGCAAATCCGAGGCTTTGACGGCACATTGCATTATGTTCCAAACAGGCAGATTGTCGGCCTTTCCAATCATTCTAGAGGAAATATGCAAGCCCTCGTTGATATCAGCATATCGTATAATGAAGACTTAAATCGGGTCATGTCCATTCTTCAAGAAGCTTGCGACCAATTTGCAAAAGAAACTGAAGAGGTTGTGGAGGGTCCGGACGTTTTAGGCGTGCAAAATTTCGGCACGTCTGATGTGATCATCCGCATCATCGCCAAAACGAAAAACATGGAGCAGTGGGCTGTTGAAAGAAAGCTCCGGAAACGGCTGAAAGAAGTGCTTGATGAAAACGGCATCGAAATTCCGTTCCCTCATCAAGTGATGATTCATAAGAACGAGCAGCAAAAGGAAAGAGGATGATCTCTCATCCTCTTTCCTTTTTAATTATGACTTCGTGTTTGTATAGAACGTATTTCTAATTTTTTTCTCTTGCTTTATGCAGGAGGCTATGAATCTTCTATTTATTGCCTTTCCATTCAAAATATTGACAAATAAGATCGACCGCTTTAAAGATTGCTTGTTCATTTGGTGAAAGCTTCGCATGATGAAGGCCGTAAGGAGAATCAACTCCAAGCCAAAACATAAATCCCGGAATTTTCGCCAGCATATAGCCGAAATCTTCCCCAGTCATCGCTTCTTTGCATACGTGGAGTTGAACTTCTGTTTCATTCTGGACAAACTCCATAAATTCTTTTGATAACGCTTCATCATTCCACACTTGATAATACATCGAACCCCAGTCAATTTCTGCTTTGCATTGGTAGCCGATTTCTATACCTTTGACCATGTCTTCAATCCGCTTTTTCACTTTTTCCATCGATTCCACAGAAAATGTGCGAATCGTTCCTTCCAATCTGGCATGATCGGCAATTATATTTTGTATCGTGCCGCTTGCAATTTTTCCAATGGTAATTACAGCACTTTCCAAAGGATCTATATTGCGGCTAACGATGGATTGCAGTTGGGTGACAAGGGCGCAAGCAGCGACGACCATATCATGTGTCGTGTGCGGAAAAGCGGCATGGCCTCCCTTCCCGGTTAAATCGATAAACAACTCGGACGTATTGGCAAAAAGTAGTCCAGGCTTCATTCCGATAGTTCCAACCGGAAGCTCCGGAGCAATATGAAGCGCAGTGATCATATCCGGCATCCATTGTTGCATAATCTCGCTGTTTAGCATCGGCTCTGCACCGCCAGGCCCTTCTTCTGCCGGCTGAAAGATGAATAGCAGATCATCTTGAATCGGATGATAGGCGAAATGAGTTAAAACCCCCAAAGCGATCGTCATATGAAAGTCGTGACCGCAAGCATGCATCAAGCCTGGATGTTCTGATTGAAATGAAAGCCCCGTTTTTTCTTCAATCGGCAATCCGTCAATATCTGTCCGGTAGGCTATCATTTTTCGAGGATTTGTTCCATGGACCTTCACGAAAATACCTGTTCTCCATGTTTTCACTTCAAGCCTTTCGTTCGGCAGCGAATGAATATAATCTAATAAATATTTTTGTGTTTTATGTTCTTGAAATCCGAGTTCAGGTATTTTATGCAAATCACGGCGAATGGCAATAAGCGCATCCTTATTCATATGAGTCCCCTCCTAAAGGATAAGCGTGGACGCTGTCCACGCTTCGAATTTAGAGCTGCCGCAATTCTTGCTTTATTTCAATTTTCGCTTTCGTTTTTTCGTCAATATCTTTAATTTTTTTCGCAGGAACACCTGCAACAACTGTGTACGGTTCAACATCTTCCACTACAACAGCACCAGCTGCAACAACCGCGCCTTTTCCTACCCTTACACCTTCTAAAATGACGGCGTTTGCTCCGATCAAAACATCATCTTCGATTACGACAGGTTTTGCAGAAGGCGGCTCAATTACACCAGCTAAAACCGCTCCGGCACCAATGTGGCAGTTTTTACCAACCGTTGCACGGCCGCCCAATGTTGCATTCATGTCAATCATCGTTCCTTCACCAATGACGGCGCCGATATTGATCACTGCCCCCATCATGATGACTGCATTATCGCCGATTTCCACTTGATCACGGATGATTGCACCTGGTTCAATTCTCGCTTTTACGCCTTTTAAATCAAGAAGCGGGATTGCTGAGTTCCGGCGGTCATTTTCAACAACATAGTCTTCAATTTTATCTTTGTTTTCTGCTAGTGCTTGTTCAATTTCAGACCATTCTCCAAAGATGATGCCTGTGTTTCCAGTAATAAATGTTTTGGACTGTTCTCCAAAGTTGATTCCTTCTAATTGACCTTTTACATAAACTTTTACAGGAGTCGTTTTTTTACTGTTTTGTATAAATGAAATAATTTCGTTTGCATCCATCATTTTCATCGCAATACTCCTCTCTGTTTTTCTGTACCCCCATTACTGTATCAAAGAAAAGAATCAATTGACAAGCAAATTTATCATTCATTAATAAATTGATGGACGATTTCCATAAACGCCTGCACTTGTTTAAGCTTTAACGATGATTCATGCCCGATCAACCAAGTATCCCTTTTAATCGGCTTTCCTTCATGATCAATGAGCGGCAGTCGAAAGATCGAACCATCCTTTTCATCAATGCTGACAGAAGGCAAAATCGCAAAGCCTATACCATGATACGCCATTTGCTTGCACGTCTCGATCTGATCAACGACAATTGTCCTTTTTGGCGGGTTTTTAAATTGCCTGTGCCACCATTCTTGTATTTCTTGATAGTATGTAGAATCACTTTTAAATTGAATAAAAGGCCGCTCTGTGTGTACTAAATCATCGATGCTTTGAATTTCTGTGTCAACTAAATACAAAGTATCTTCCAGCAAATGCTGTTTAAAACCTTTCCAATCAGGGTTTCCGCGTATGATTCCGATATGGATATCATCTTCATATAAACATTTTAATATTTCGCTTGACCACCCGGTTATAAGTGAAATTTCCGCCTGAGGGTATTTTTGTACATATTTTTTCAAAACTTTTGGAAGCCAGTGCTGGCCGATTATAGATGCCACTGCAAGCTTTAACGTCCCGTACACTTCTCCTTCCAAAACAGAAATTTCCTCTCTTACCTTCTCTTCCTTTTCAATCATTTCTTTTGCAAACTGGACAACTTTTTCTCCTGCCGGTGTAAGAGTCAATCCCTTTTGTGAGCGCAAAAAAATTTTAAATCCCCATGCTTTTTCGATCGACTGAAGACGCTGCGACAAAGCAGGCTGGGAAACAAAAAGTCGGTCAGCCGCTTTTCTCATATTTTTTTCTTCAGACAAAGTCACAAGGATTTGCAATTCCGAAATTTGCATCGCTAAACCCTTTCCTTAGTGGATTCAATAGTTCAAAAACATTATAAAATATTTTTGCTTTTCCGTCATAACAAGTTTAGCAAAAAACATTCATTTTAATTCTCTCTTAGGAAGAAAGAAAATAAAAAGAATGCTCAAAATTGCTAATAAAAAGACGACGAAATAAACATGGTGAAGAGCAATGCTCAAACCAGACTCAAGCACCTCTTTTATAGGACCGGAAAGATCTGATTCTGGATTCAATAGGTTGTTGGCCGAATCAATGTTTAAGTTTTTTCCAGCACTATTCTCCTCCAAATATGTTTGCAGCTTGCTGTTTAAAATCCCGCCGAGCAAAGCGGCGCCGACGGTGTTGCCGAGATTTCGCATAAACATATTGGTGGCGGTGGCAATTCCGCGTTCTTTCCAATCAACTGCCGATTGAATCGATACAATGAACGAGGTCGATGTCAGCCCCATTCCGACGCCGAGTAAAAAAGAGCCGATCATAGCATGAACAGGTCCGTCATCTGCTGAAAGCATAACAAAGACAAGACTGCCGGCCAATAAAAAAATGCCTCCTAAAATTGATGTGGCACGAAAACCGGCTTTTAAATAAATCCTCCCCGCTACTGTTGAGGCAATCGGCCATCCGATTGACATCGTTGTCAGCGTGAATCCAGCCACCATTGCCGATTTTCCCATAACACCTTGCACAAATGTCGGCAAAAAGGTGGAAATGCCCATAAGCATCATCCCGGTCGTCAAGGACGTTACATTCGCAAGCAAAATGGAGCGATTTTTCCAAAGCGAAAGCGGCATCATCGGATCATCGGCCCGATTTTCCTGAAAAATAAACAATATAAAGAAGCAGCATGCAACAGCTAATAACGCCGCAACCTCCCATGAAGTCCAAGACCAGCGGACTCCTCCTTCGACAAGGACGATCATCAACAAGCTGATCGCAATAAGCATGAACATGGCGCCTGCATAATCAATGCTCGACTTTTTCTTATCAATGCGTTCATTCAAAAACAGACCGATTCCTGCCATTGATAAAATGCCTAAAGGAACATTCACCCAAAATACAAACTTCCAGCTTATGTACTCAACGAACAAGCCACCTAAAACGGGACCGATTATTGCAGAAATTCCCCATACACTGGACAAATATCCTTGTATTTTGGCTCTTTCTTCTACTGTATAAATATCGCCGACAATTGTTGTGGCGACTGGCATCACAGCTCCGGCTCCAATCCCTTGTATAAAACGGTATATAATTAAAGTTTCCATCGAATCGGCGAGACCGCAAAGCACAGAGCCAATTAAAAAAATAATAATGCCAAAAGCAAAAATCGGTTTTCTTCCAAACAAATCCGCCAATTTACCATATATTAAAATCGTTACGGAATTCATTAATAAATAGGAAGAAAAAATCCAGCTATATTTTGAAAAACCGCCAATTTCTGCGACAATGGCAGGCATTGCTGTGGAAACGATCGTTGCCTCAACTGCAGCCATAAACATCGCCAGCATGACGGCAGCTAAAACGAACGGACGCTTTGTTTCTTTATGGTCTAGTTTTCCCCTATCTTTTTCAATAAGCGCCTCTTTCATCACGATCACCTCATTTGAAAATCACTTTCAATCGTTTGTAAGCATGAATTCATTTTGCCATAGCATTCGCATTCGTTCAATTGCTTTCCCAAAAAAACAATATCTATATTTTCATTATTTGAAGGTTGGATGGATTCGAAACTATTGAGCCAATATGAAATAAAAACGCCGGCAAGGGCGTTTTTATTTGGGAAACCTGGAATTTAATATCATTAGTTGTTTATGGAGCTTTTTTAAGATGACCCTTCTTGTAAAAATCCCCTCTAAAACACCGTCCTCATTCGTTATACATACAAACGTATGATTAATAACGAGCTTCAGCGCCTTCATCCAATCATCCGATACATTCAATCTGGAAACATCTTTGTTCATTACTTCTTCTACTTTCATATTTTGCAAACGCTCAAATTCGATTCGTTCCAATCCTAAAATTGAATCCATGATCAAATTCGTCGTAATCAGCCCGTGCAAGCGATATTGAGCATCCAAAACCGGAACAGCTGTATAGCCTGTTTTCGTCAACACTAATAATGCATGCTCTAAGTTATTTCCCATTTGGACATGAGCCACTTTGTCTGCAGGTATCATCAAATCTTTAATCGAAATATTTGTAAATTCTTCAGAAAAAACTTTTGTCATTCGTTTCTTCCTCTCACTTTGACATTTCATTTTAATCATAACATATGATCTGGAAAATGTGTTCCATTTACCAAAAAGAAACTTCCTATTTTATGATATCATTATGTAAGCGTTTTATCACGCGATAAACTTACATTTCTGCGAAAAGCGATGCTCTTGCAAAGAGCATCGTTCAGATGCCTCTCATACTCAAAAACTGGTCCTCACAAGGATACAGGTTATGTATGCGAACGGATTTTGTCATAAAGCTCCACTAATTTTTTGTATGTACATAAATCAAACTCTTTTTTTCCGCATTCAATATCATTGATTTCGCTCACAACCAATTCAATCGCAAAATGGTTGCGAAACAAAATTGCGACAAGCAATTGTTTTTCTTCTAGAGACAATACCGGTTGAACAGCTCGCATCGTTATTCATCCTCCAGTGCCTTCATTTTAAAAAACATCCTAACCATAACATATAATGAGCAGCTTTAAAATTATGTCGAAATTTGCTTACATCATGAAAAATAATATTCCTTTTTTCGCAGCTTTCAATTACAAGAAGCTGGAAATCGAATCAGAAGCCCGAAGCTGGAGCATGTGCAGATTGTTTTTTGTTTAATTAACCAAGTCGATTAAATGACATCACCGTTCGAACCGCTGCATTCAGTTCCTCTGGCTCCGGCTATTGTGTTTATTTACACTGATTCTAAATGATAGATACGTTTCTTCGCCAATAAAGTGTTGGAACTGATGCGAGGGCTTCTCCCCTTTGAAACCGTATGCTCTCTCTGTTATATGAAAAGATTTGATTGAAATGAAATGGGAAACATGGACCCATTGCTCAATAAATCGCATGAACTTAAGAGCATCTTTGAGGCGGAAGCGAACAATGAAGCCAGCCAAACTTTCTCAAAAATAGTTGAGCTAGAGCAAAAGATCATGTAGAGCTGTATTTCCGTTCATTCTGTACGTCAGACAGCTCGAATTAGGACAAAGAGTTGAAAGATGCTAATCAATGCGTCATTAGGTGGGAAAAATGTTCAATTTTAAATCATCACGGTTGAAGCTCTTGTAGACAAAAATACTCTTTATGAAAGGCTGCACATAAAACGAAGAAGAAAAAGAAGCTGTCATTACCTTCAGTAAAATGTTCGATCAACTGCCAAACTTCTTGAATTCTGCTAAAAAATGAGCATTTAAAGAGAGTCTATGAGGCAAACTTTTTCACACTGACAAAGGCAGGAACGGCGGAGGGAGATTTCAGCCCTCCTGCCGCCCAATTTTTATTAAATAAGGCATCAATTTGTCTTACTTCCAGCCAGATGTATTACGAGTATCATGTAAGCAAATAGATGCCGTCTAGCTAAAAAAGGATGAACAGCCAGCCGACACATAGGAGTAATGGAAGATTTCTAAATTACTATCAGCTATTTTATTCCTTTCCTCATTCTTTTCTAAACGAAATGTGCCTCGATTATGATGATTTTTTCAATAAAATATAGATAAAGTAGGGCGCCCCGATTAAAGCTGTCATAATGCCCGCTGGGATGCCGTCCGGAAGTGCGATGTTTCGCCCGATTGTATCGGCTAGTAGTAGAAGCCACCCTCCCAACAAAATCGCAATCGGAAGATAAAGTTGATTGCGGGGACCAATCAGTGACCGTGCTAAATGGGGTGCCAAAAGACCGATAAACGCTACACCTCCCGTTACAGAAACCGCAGCTGCGGCAAGCCCGACAGCAGCCAATAGAAGCGTAATTCGCTCCCTCTCAATCTTCAAGCCAACCCCGACAGCAGTAGGATCGTTTAAACTTAATAAATTTAATTGTTGAGCTCTGAAAGCAATAAACGAAATTAAAATGACAATCCAAGGTAAAATTGCCAAAATAAACGGCCAATCTGCCCCCCAAACGTTCCCTGCCAGCCATTTGGCGATAAAATCAACTTTTTGCCGTTCTGCAGAAGAAATAATGACGATCATGGTTCCTGATAAAGCCATGGCGAAGCCGACACCGATAAGGACTAATCGAACGGGGTTTAAACCGGCATTTCGATCATAAGAAAAAACGTAAATAGCCCCTGCCGTTAAAAGAGCGCCGATAAAAGCTGCGACTGGCAGTAAATACACAAATGAGCCGACATCAATTGGAAAAAATAAAAAGAACACTGCAATAGCTACTCCTGCTCCGGCATTAATCCCAATGATCCCCGGCTCAGCCAAATCGTTTCTTGTAATATCTTGAAAGATCGCCCCGGAAACCGCCAAAGCCATTCCTGCCAATAAGGTCACAATGATCCGCGGCAAGCGGACGGAAAATAAAACGAACTCCTCTTTAAACGTCCCGTGGCCGAGAATAGTTGGAAGCAAGCGATTCATCGAGACGGAGGAGGTGCCTAATCCCATTCCGATGATGGCCGTTGCAGCAATTAAAAGAATCAGAACAAGTATGATCAGCCGCTGCTTTTTTACAATTGCCGGATGTATGATCATGTGATAGCTTTCCCCCTTTTTTGCACAATGAACAGGAAGAAAGGCAAACCTAAAAAGGAAACAATGGCCGCCACCGGTGTTTCGTAAGGAGCATTAATCGTTCTGGCAAGCGTATCAGCGATTAATAAAAAGCAGGCGCCGAATATCGCAGACATTGGGAGAATATAACGATAATCGGCCCCTACGACCGAACGGACGATATGCGGAACCATTAAACCGATAAATGCCATATTCCCAACAAGGGCGACAGATGCACCAGTAAGCAATATAATGATGATAAACAGCACCATTTTTATTTGTGCCGTTTTTTGTCCTAACCCGACTGCCACTTCTTCATTTAAACTTACAATGGTCAGCTGCCTTGAGAAAAAAAGAGAAATGGTGATCCCAACGAGAGCAATCGGTATGAGGATCTTGAGCTGTTTCCATGTTGCACCGACAAGTCCTCCAGCTGTCCACATCGAAACATTTTTGTAAATATTAAAATATAAGCTGATTCCTTCCGCGACGGCAAAAAGAAAAGCAGACACAGCAGCCCCCGCTAAAACGATTTGAAAAGGAGAAATCCTTCCTTTTTTTACCGCACCGATTCCAAAAACTAAAAAGGCGCCAGCTGCTGCTCCAATAAAGCACGCAATGGTCATACTAAAGTAATTTGCGTTTGGAAAAAGGGCAATTGTCAAAGCGAGTGCAGCATTTGCTCCGGCTGTCAGCCCTAATAATCCTGGATCTGCTAATGGATTGCGAGTCAATCCTTGCATGATTGCTCCGGCTACTGATAAAGAAGCGCCGACAAAAATAGCACCGACTTCGCGCGGAAGACGAATTTCCCGAATCATATCAATCGTCTTACCAGCCGCATCTGTCGTTAGCGCCAGCCAAACATCTTTTACACTAGTGTCTGCCGCTCCAAACACCATCGCTAAAAAAAACGAACCAATCAGCAAAATGACTGCGAATATGAATTTAAAGAAAAATGAAGCGGAATCGTTTTTTAGCATACATCTCATCTCTTCTATTTTTCTATTTTATAGATGGAAAGAAGAGAAATTCATGCCTGCTGAATTTCTCTTCTTCTAATTACTTATTTTTTTCCAAGAAATTTTTCTCGAAAGAATTCAAGCTGATATTCCAATGTCAGTCGATCATTGAAATAAAATTCATTAGCATTTACTTCAAACACGCGATTGTTTTTGACAGCCGGTATGTTTTTATAAGTATCTGTTTCTTGGAAAGAGTTATCAGCATCCGAATACTTACTGACGATCAAATAATCCCCTGCAAAATCCGGAAGCACTTCAGTCGATAAAGCATAATAACCTTGTTTTAAAGCTTTCTCTTCCACTTTTTTAGGCATTTTTAGCTTCATGGCTTGGTATAAAATTTCTGTTCCTCTTCCCCAGTTGTTCCCAAACACATATAATTGCTTATCAAAACTTTCAATGACTGAAACAGTTGCATCTTCCCCAATTTTCGCGCGAATTTCTTCTCCTGTTTCTTCAGCTCTTTTTTTGAAATCCTCGACCCACTCTCTTGCTTCTTTTTCCTTATTTAAAAGCTTGCCGATTTCTATATGCTGTGTTAAATAATCGACTTTTCCATAAGTAAACGTAACAGTAGGCGCTATCTTTTTCAGTTTATCTACATTTTTAATCGTCGATAATCCGATGATTAAATCCGGATTTAGTTCAATGATTTTTTCTAAATCTTCATCAGATACTTCTGCAACATCTTTCAATTTGTCTTTCCAGCGCGGATTCATTTTTGACCATGAATCAACACCAACGAGATTTACTCCTAAAGACATCACATCTCCGGCAAATGACGAGAGAACAACGACTCTTTTAGGATTAGCCGGGACTTCAACAGGACCGTTTTCCGATTGATATGTAATCGTTTCAGGTTTTTCTTCTTTCTTTTCAGCGCTGTCTTCCTTTTTATTACCACAAGCGCTAACTATGAGAACCAACAAGAACAGAATTGGAATAAGACGTTTTTTCATGTTTTTCTTCTCCTTTTATTAGATTGTACGTGATGCATATTGGTTTATCTGTTCGGGGATCCCGTCCTATTACAGCATCAATTTGAAATACTTCTTTCAGCACGTTGCAGTCGATTACTTCGTCACTCGTCCCGGCTTTGATAATTTGTCCGTCTTTCAACGCTATAATATAATCGGCAAAACGAGCTGCTTGATTGATATCATGAAGCACCATGACGATTGTCCGCCCCTGCTCTTTGTTTAACTGCTGTAGAAGCTCTAGTACTTCAAGCTGATGCGCCATATCTAAATAAGTGGTCGGTTCATCCAAAAAGATGATGTCCGTTTCTTGAGCAAGCGCCATCGCTATCCAGACACGCTGTCTTTGCCCGCCTGACAGCGCATTGACTGGCTGGTGTTTAAAATCGGCCGTTTTCGTAACTTCTAAAGCCCAGTTTATGACCTCAAGATCTTTTTTTGTTAATCTGCCGAAGCCTTTTTGATATGGGTAGCGGCCGTAAGATACAAGCTCTCCAACGGTAAGGCCGGCTGGACTTTCTGGTGATTGAGGAAGTATGGCCATTTTTTTCGCCAGTTCTTTCGTATCCTGCTTTAAAATACTCTCGCCATCAAGAATAATTCGACCGGATTGGTGCGGAATAATCCGAGTTATCGCTTTCAACAAAGTGGATTTTCCACAGCCGTTGGAACCGATTATCGTTGTAATTTTTTTATCTGGAATTTCAATTTTCATATCTTTCACAATCAGTCGATTGCCATAGGAAATTTGTAAACGATCTGTGTATAGGCGGATCATGGAAAACCTCCAATTTATTCCAAATTGATAATGATTATCATTTTCTTATACAAATATAATATAATACCACCCATTCTCCTTGTCAATTATCATTTTTTTTAGAGAAAGAAGAAACCCGGCCTCCAAAGCCGGGTTTCTCGTCCGAATGTGTAACAAAGGGGGAGCGGGGGTTTAGCCGCGATGTTTCACTTCAAGACGTCTGTGAACTACTTCGTCTTACATTTATAATGATAATGATTATCAATATCGATGTCAACACTTTTTATAAAAAAATTTTTCAAAACAAAATTTCCTTTAATAGAAAAAACCATAACGCGAAGTTATGGCTACCAAGTAGTTGAAAAGCTAATATAAAAAATATAAAAAAGCGCGAATGCAATCAGCACGATATAAGCAATAAAAATCGGATTTCGAATATACGGGCGCTTTTCAACTTTTTCGCTTACTTCTGTATCATACTCACTTTGCCTTTTTTCCATCTGGCTGCCCACTTGTAACGTATAAAACAGGCCAACAAGCAAAACTAACAAAAAAACACCGCCGAAGATCAAATTCGTAAATTGCATAAAAACCCCCCTTTTTCTCTATTATTTGAGAAAAAAGGGGGGTTTATTCAAAGGAGACCGTCTTGTTCATATAAATAAGAATATGGAATATCGATAAACAAATAATGATCGTCATCAAGCGGATAGGAAAACGTGCGGATCGTCTCCCCTGTTTCGATATCACTATACAAATCACTTAAAAACCCTTTTTTGTTGACGCGCATGCGAATAATATTTTCTAAAAAGTACGGGCGCCAGCTCCAATTTTTCATATAATATTCTTTTTGAAAAATCCATCGGTCTTCTTTTCGGAAAATATTTCCTGACTTTTGAAACCCGTTTTCATCACAAATATAAATACGAAAGCTCATGTCGCCAAGCTCTTCTGCTAAATGGGTAATTAATTCGTCAAATTGGCTGATAGCTTTTTTATATTTGTTCACTAGTTGTGACACCCGCTGATGAAACTGGTCGGAATATGAATAAAGTGTTTCAAGCTTTTTCTTTTCAAATTGAATGAAATGGTTGAATTCCTGCTGCAGTCTTTCTTTTAGAACACATCGATCAATAAATTCTCTTTCCGGATAATGAAGATAATATCCTTGATAATATCTTCCGCCATTTTTCCACGCATATTGCAATTGAAAGTTTGCCTCGATGTCTTCATATAAAAGCGTCGCACCGATTTTGCGCGCAAGTAGTGAAATCGAAAATAAAACATCGAAATACGATTGGCTGGGTGAAGCTAATTTTAATGGCTGCAAATCGATTTTCAAAATATCAGGAGATAATAACCCAATGCGGTCCAAATTGCTCGATTCTTTCCCAATATTGTCAATCGCAATTTTGATTCCGTAAGTCCGGTAATAAGTGAGCAAATGATGGAGCTGTTCGATATCTCCTAAATAATTGTGTTCCGTAATTTCCAGAACAATCCGGTTTAAATCAAGTCCTTTCTCTTTTTCTTCCAGCAGCAAATTTAAAAAGCTTTCGCCGTGATCGATCATAAGCAGATTTGGATCCCTGTTTATAAAAATGAGAAGATCATCATCCAGTTCTTTCATTTCCTCCAATGCTTTTTTGACGACTGTATCATCTACTTCCATTCGGTATTCTTCAGGGATCGAATCATCATGGAAAAAAAAGCCTAAGCTTTTGTATTCCCCTTCCATATGAATTCTGCCTAAAATTTCGTAGCCAATCACCTTTTGTTCATCTGCGCTAAAAATCGCCTGATAATAAGGCACAATTTTTTCGGTATTGGTTATGACATCTAGTGGGTCCATGGGCATCTCCCCGCTTCTTGTACTCTCATATGATACATGATTATAGCATTATTTGGAACATTAGAAAATGTTGAAGAACCGTTTTTGCGCATTTGCTACATTCCCATTTTTACATAATTGGAATGAGGCCCATCCTGGATGCAACGGTTGGCCTCTCAATTGATTTTATGTTTTGCGCCCGCTTCCACAATCAACAAAGTAGTTTGTTTTTTCAATGACCATACAAGCAGAAAACCGAGCAATAAAAGAACAGAGAGCAGAAACATTCCGTTTGCAAATGAAAAATAGCCGAAAATCATCGGACCGAAGGAAAACAAAGTAATTTGAGTGTTCTGGCTAAAATACCGATAGAGATATACAGGAATGAACGAAAAACAATTAACGGCATTAATCTCAACAATTTACAATCTGTTTGAACGAGTTTCATCAAGGCTTCAGCACTGCTGCTCCGATCTACGACTTTGCAAATGAAGTGATTGCTTCCATAAGTATGACGGGTCCAGATAAAAATATTCATCAAAATGACTTTTTTCTACACGGAGAAAATCGTCTAAGCAGAAAATATATTCAAAAGGATGGAGTTTTTCTCTTGCTGATTCGAATAGGGGATTTTGAGGTGTCCTCTAAAATTATTTGAATTAGTTATTCAACATAAACGAATTTACTTTTTCTTTTTATCAATTTCAAAACTAGACTGTTGATTTTTATTGGTTTTAAATGAATCAGTATCATCATTTCATTAATAATCATTGACTCATTATTATTTTTTTCCATATCTTTTCATTCAATAGGTTTTATGAAGATATTTGTCATTACTAATACCTTCTCTTTGCAAATTTTTTATTTTATTTTTTGCTTATCTTTCAAATTTCTGTTATTAATAAATCTTCTTGCATCATTTCCTCTTACAATAGGTTTTTCCCTTAAAGTGACACCATTTTAATCCTCCTTCCTTAATAGCAATTTTACTAGAAATTTAAATCATTACATAGCTGCCCTTTATGTTTTATGAAAATTACACCATTCATTTCTCAATTCCTAAAGACTTTCTCGCTCCTGCAGAAGAGTTAAACCTTTTTCATCATATTTTCCAAATGATTGTTTTAATGTTGTCCATAGATGATAACAAAATAGTTAATCAGAAAAAACGTGCATGTGAAGATTTGTCAAAAAACATTAAACAAGATGTTGAAAGTTTTATGTTATAATTTTTTCGATCGCTATAAAAACTGAAATGGTTGGTAAGAATGAATAAGTTGACAAGAAGACAATTTTTAAAGCATTTTTTCTGGACGGCTGCGTGCAGTTTATTCGCGAGCAGCGGTTTATACATCTACTCAAGATATATTGAACCGGGAAGACTAGAAATAAAAAAAATAAATGTTTCTCATCCAAAAATACCAAAAGGTTTTGATGGTTTGAAAATTGTTCAATTCAGCGACACACATCTAAATAACGACTTTACAATTGCAAATCTGGAACGGATCGTCAATCAAATCAATCGTCTAAACCCGGATATAATTGTTTTTACTGGTGATTTAATCGATGAGCCGAACAGTTATCCCGCTGTGCATCAGATTGCCCCGATTTTAAAACGCCTCCGTGCCGACTTCGGAAAATTTGCAATTTATGGAAATCATGATCACGGCGGATACGGCACTGATGTTTATCGCAATATATTACAAAATGCAGAGTTTCATTTACTGCAAAATGAAAAAAAAGAGATACAGCTGATTGACGGAAGCAAATTGATTGTCGCCGGCCTTGATGATGTCATGCTTGGAAGACCTGATTTTCATCAAACAATGGGCAATATTGACAAAAACTATTTTACTATTCTTTTAGTCCATGAACCTGATACAGTGCTTCAAGCAAAAAATTACAATGTTGATCTCCAATTATCTGGACACAGCCATGGAGGACAAGTAAAAATCCCTTTTATAGGTCCGCTTTACACGCCTCCTTATGCAAAATCCTTTTCGGAGGGCTTTTATACTGTTGATCATACGAAGCTTTATGTCAATCGCGGGTTGGGCACAACTAGACTGCCCTTTCGTTTTTTGGCAGTTCCAGAAATCACCTTGTTTACATTATATTCTAAATAATCCTCTCTTTTAACCGGCTTAAAAGTACTTGGCTTTCATTTCTCTAACCAAAATATGAAAAAAAGATGTTCATATTGAATTAGGTAAATTATAATAGCTACTGTAAGTGTCAGTTAAGGGGAGTCGCAATGGATATTTTTAAAAACCGCAATTTTGTCAAATTGTTTTTTGCAGCGCTTGCTTCACAAATGGGTTCAACAGTTGGCAATATGGCGTTTGCTTTTTATTTGTTGGAGCATTTTAGCAGCAAACCTTATTACGCAACTATTGCTGAGCTGATGTATTCTTTGCCGACTGTATTTGTTTTTGTCATTGTCGGTGTAGTAGCAGACCGCTTCGATCGAAAAAAGGTGGCAGAGAACTGCGACTGGATTCGTGCAATTATGACTGCATGTTTGTTTTTCGCCTTATTTACAAATTCGATTCCGCTCATTTTTTTCATCTTGTTTTTGCGGAGTGCTGTCACGAAATTTTTTTATCCAGCCGAATCTAGTTTAGTACAAGCTATTTTGCGAAAAGATCAATATGCGCAAGCTTCAGGTTTGAATCAAGTACTTTTCAGCATTTTTTTAGTGTTTGGTGTCGGATTAGGGGCATTGGCTTATCGAACAGTTGGAATTCATGGGGCCGTATTAGTTGATTTAATAAGCTTCGTTCTTTCTGCCTTGCTCATTCGCTCGTGTAAAATCCCTAAATCAGCAAGGCTACCAAACGGTCGAGTGTCATGGAAAGGTTTACATATATCATCCGCTGTTTCCGACTTTTTGGAAGGTATTCGGTACATTTTACATAATCGGCTTTTATCGCTCATTATTTTTGGTTTTTTCATTTTCGGCTTTGTTCAAGGAAGTTTTGCCGTTCTTCCGTTATTTACAATGAAATATGAGCTGGCACCGAATTCTTATGAAATGTATTCATCCTTATTTGCCATTTTTCTCGGTGCGGGTCTTTTAGTCGGCAGCACAGTTTCAACATTTTTTGCTAAAAAAATAAAACCGTTTCCAATGTTTGTTACACCGATATTTTTGACAAGCATTTTTGTTTTTCTCCTTGGTTTTGTGGATGAAGTAGAATTTTACTTGTCGATTATTTTTTTGATCGGCATGTGCATCGGTCCTGTGAACGTAGCAATTGGCGGTTGGATTCCGAATATCGTTCATCCAAAGCTAATGGGACGTGTCAGCGGATGGATCGACCCGTTAATGATGTTTGCGCAGTCTGCTACGCTTTTATGTATTGCACTATTGTTTCCAAACATCATTCGAAACATCGATTTACTTTATTACGGTATGGCTCTTATCATTCTTTTCGTCTTTTTCTTTTATATGATCTTGATGCCGAAATATTTAAACGAAAAACGGCATCGGCTAGGTAAAAACACAATCAAATCGGTTTTATAACAAAAATGTGTTTGACAGTCAGACTTATACTCCCAATCATGTGGATCATAGTGGATGAGAATTCACCCTACAACCGCATTGATTGGGAGTTTTTTTGTGATATTCGTTTGAAGGAAAGTGATAATAATAAACTTTACCGAAAAAATTCATCATTAGTTTTGCTTCTACCCTCAAGAAAACTTCTACTAAACGTATAACAAGCAAAAAAGGGGGTTCTAATAAGTCGTTTTTACGGCTTATTGACGCCCCCATTAATGTTTTAGAAACGTTGATATATCGGTGTTTATGATTTTTTGTTTTCAATGGCGATTTGACTTTCTGGACACCCCCTCCCTATCATGCTCCGAAAGAAATTCGAATCTTTTACAGAATGTGAAATAAATAAATAAATGAATGAAATCAGCCCCGCTTCCAATAAATTACAAAAGATGACCCCGGCTCCATACCGAGATCATCTCTTAACCGTTTAGTCCCCTGATCAAACTGCCCACTCGACGCCCATTTTAATTATGCCGAGCATGGTCAATGGTTTGCTCTAGTATTTTTTTTACATGCTCATCATCATGTGAATAGTAAACGGTCGTTCCTTCCCTTCTAAATTTGACTAAACGCAAATTTTTTAGAAACCTCAATTGATGGGACACGGTTGATTGCAAAAGCTCAAGCTCGGCAGCTATTTCATTCACAGAACATTCTTGTTTTTCCGCAAGTAAATGTAAAATCCGAATTCTAGTCGGATCCGATAACGCTTTAAACGTTTGCGACACGATAAAAAGCGTTTCTTCGTCTATATCTAGAAATTCCTCTTTTCCGCTCATGACCCACCCTGCTTTCTAAAATATTTCATAATAACTATTATAGGCATATTTAATAGACTGTAAAAACTGGTTGCATTTTCTATTCATGAAAGTATAATGTAAATAAAGATTACGGAAAATAATGAAAAAGGAGAGACATCATGGACGATATCAGTCATTATAAGCTACGGGATGAGACGCCGGAAAATATAGCACGAGCCATCTATGTTGTCAATCGGCATGCAAAAACAGCGCCAAATCCTAAATATTTATATTATTTAAAAAAGAAGGCGCTGCAAAAACTGATCGCTGAAGGAAAAGCAACAAAGAAAGGACTGCATTATTCAAAAAATCCAAAATTAAGCAAACAGCAGTCAGATGTTCTGGTGTTGGCAGGAAATTATTATTTTCATATGCCTCCTACAAAAGAAGACTTCCAAAACCTTCCTCACTTAGGTTCCTTAAATAATTCATACCGAAACCCGAAAACAAATCTATCATTGTCAAAGGCAAAAAATTTATTGGAGTATTATATCGGTATGGATAAAGCGAATCGACCGCTTTCTTCTCCCAAACGGTTCCATCGTCATACATATCAAAAACCGGTGTTTAAACGATTAGGCGAACGGTATGATTGAGTAAAAAGAGAGGCTTATTCAGCCTCGTCTTTTAATTCATCTTCTTCTTCATTTTTAAATAACAATTCATCGATTTGCTCAATCAAGTGATGGACCTCAGGTTTGCTAATTTGGGCATTTGCACCTACCTGTTGTCCTTTATGTTTTAAATCATTCGTAATCAATGAGGAAAAAATAACAACCGGAATATGATCCAGCTCTGGATTTTCCTTAATTCGCTTCGTCAAATGCAATCCGTCAAGCTGCGGCATTTCGATGTCCGTAATGACTAAATCAACACGCTCCTTAACCGGTTCGCCTTCATTTACAATATTCTCTAAATAGTCCAGTGCATCCTTGCCGTTTTCAAAAAACTCAATCTGTTGAAATCCCGCCTCCGTCAATGTGTCGTTCAACAATCTGCGCAACAGCGGGGAATCCTCGGCAACGACAATTTTTTTATCAGATCTGTCCCTCTTTTCCAGTTTTTTCGCTTTTTCCTGCTGGATTCCGGACTCAGGATTAATTTCAACAACGATTTTTTCAAAATCAAGCATTAAAATCATTTCGTCTCCCATTTTGACAACGCCGGTAATTTGAGTTTCCAATCCTTGATACATTTCAGAAGGCTTTTCAATTTGCGACCAAGACACACGATGAATTTGGGTTACTTGATGGACGCGAAACACAACTTTTTGTTGGTTAAATTCCGTTACTATCAGCTTATCTTTTTCGCTGGGCTCGCAATTCGGATCGCCGATCGCCTTCGGTACGTTAACTACCGGGAGCACTTCTCCTCTTAATTCAATAATTCCTTCAACGTATGGATGGACGTGAGGCACGCTCGTTACAGGAAGAGGCTGAATGATTTCTTTTACTTTCATCACATTTATACCGAATTTATTCGAGCCGACGAGAAACTCTACAAATTCCAACTCGTTCGTACCGCTTTCAAGCAAAATTCCCTTTTCGTTCATATCTTTCTTCCTTCCGTCTAATATTTGCGAACGTTTCTTCTTCACTTTTTTATATCGGTTTTATTCTTTGTTCATTTAATACAAATTGGGAAATAAGTCTGAACAGCGTTACTCACAAAAACGTAAATGATACATTTTATTTCGACAAAGACGACTTGATTTCCTTTTTTTATAAAAAACTTTTATGTAGGTCAAACACCTTAAAAGTGAAGTTGCATATGTTATGGTGAACAACTGAAAAGTGAAAGGAGCATGAACGTGTATCCATTCTATCGACAAATCCTCCCGGGAGTTCAACAGCCAGAATTTTTTCCGGGATTTCCAGGGATGGGTGGAGGATTTCCTTCGTTTCCTCCTACGGGGACTGGTCCCGGTTTCCCTCCATTCGGCCCTCCTGGAATCGGCGGAAGTCCGAGTGACGGTTTTGGACAGCAGCAAGGACCGCCTTCAGGACCGCCTCCAAGTTTTATTCCTCAAGAATCACCCGGAGTCGGAACATTTGCAGTTGATCCCGGAGGCATTAGAAGATGTTTACATCGTTTTACATTTATCCGATTAACAAACGGCAGAAGCTTCTGGTATTTCCCTGTGTTTGTAGGACAAAGATCCATTGCCGGGTGGCGCTGGAGACCTCGTCAAAATCGATGGGAATATTTCGGCATTGATTTAAACAGAATCTCTTCCTTCTCATGTTTTTAAGGATAGCACTCGGGGCAGTCTAATAAGTCGTTTTTGGCTTATGGACTCCCCTTTACTATTTTAGAAACGTTGATATATTGTTTTCAACCGATTGGACTTTTTAAACATCCGCATGCTAGTCACCTATTAAACCGGTATTTTTATCGGGATCAACAGGGTTGTAAATGGATTGAAAAGCAAGATCTACAGCTGATTTAGCCGTTTTAGCGAACTGAATTTCGACTGTTCTCCGCTCATCTAAATAACAGCCTTCAAAGGCGATTTGCTTCACGGTGTTCGACCATCCTCCTGAATTTTCAACGATGATGACACGTTTTTTGTTCATATATGCGGCAGACAATTCTCCAAGCGTTCCATTTCCTCCTCCAATCATAATGATGGCATCTGCGGAATGAACAAGCAAAACGCTTCTGTAATCAAAACCTAATCCAGTATTAATCGGAATATCAATAAATTCGTTTGCTGCCTGTTTGTCGTCTCCAGCCAAAATACCTACGACAAGGCCGTTTGCTTGTTTGGCCCCTCGTGAAACTGCCTCCATCACTCCGCTTCCGCCGCCTGTCAAAAGAACAGCTCCTCTTTTAGCAATTTCTGAACCGATTTCTTCAGCCAGGAGGCGGACATGCTCCGGAATCAAGCCGGATTGACCAATTACTGCAATTCTCTCCATCATAAGCCTCCATTTCAAATTTTTTGCTGTTTTATATTATAGAACGAAGCTTGTGAACAGCTTGTATTGCTGTCACTGTTTAGCCTTTTATAAAAAGAGTTCCTTTTGATTGTTTACCTTACAAAAGAATTTGAGGGGGCGCATACTGAATTTTTTCTTACTCTCGCCTTTGTTTTCTTTTTTAGCTTCTATGTATGCTTGTCAAGTCTTTCAAAGACGCTTTATCGATAAATTGAAAGAGCAATTTTCCGCCTTTCATTGTTAAATTTTGCACTCTTCAAGTTTCTTTTTTATAATGTGCAAAAACTTACCCATCCTATTTTTTACGAAGCAGGCCGCATTTTTTGCCCGCTACAATTTTGGACCTTTATGAAACCGGAACCAACCCATTTTATAAAAAATATAAAGCATTCCTGTTCCGATGAGAGCCATGACTCCTAATACAATATAATAGCCATACTTCATTTTCAGCTCGGGCATATATTCAAAATTCATTCCATAAATTCCTGCGATAAACGTAAGAGGCATAAAAATAGACGAAATAACCGTCAATGTCATCATAATCGTATTCATCCGGTTTGAGTTGTAAGATAAATAGCTGTCCCTTATATCAGCCGCAAGCTCCCGATTTGCCTCCGTCATCTCGACAAGCTTGAGCAAATGGTCATAAACATCATAAAAATACAAATCTTCCTCCTTCATTTCGTTCAGCCTGTTGGACGAGATGATCCGGTACATCAAATCCCGCATCGGAATGATTGTTCTTCTTATTTTTGATAATTGAGACCTGATGGAAAAAAGCTCTTTCATTAACTCATTGATCGATTTGTTTTTATTGTTTTCCTCAATTTGATTTAATAAATCTTCCAAATGGTACACGGGCGGAAAGAAATCATCAACGAGCTTATCAGTCAATTGATGCATGATTTTCATAGGCCCTTTTTTTAAAGAATCGTCTTTTTTGATTCTCAGCCAAATGTTGTTTAGATCTCGAATGGCATTTTTGTGAAATGTGACGATTCCTTTTTCGTTTACAAATAAGTCAAGCTCTTCCGGTTCAAGCGTCTGTTGATGAATTCCGTGCAACACAACAAACATATAAGAGTCATAAAAATCTATTTTCGGCCGTTCAACATTTTCGACACAATCCTCAATGGACAAAGGATGAAAATGAAAAAATTTCCCTAGCAATCTAATTTCATCTTCCGTCGCCTTGTAAAAATCGACCCAGTACCAAAGAACTTCCTTTTTTCGAATCTCTTTTAATGCCACATCATATTTAGCTTCCAAATCAGTTGTAATGACTAATGTTCGTATCATAGACATCACACTTTCTAAATTTTTTTGGACATAAATTTAGTTTACCAATAAAAGCTTGGGACAAACATGATAAAATATAAGACGACACTTATTAAAGCAGGTGATTTGTATGGAACATTTGATTAACCAAAATGTAAAAAACATTGCAATTTCCGGCATTCGAGCTTTTTTTAACATCGTTTCCAACTATGACGATGTCGTTTCGCTAACGATTGGTCAGCCTGACTTCCCAACGCCTTCACATATAAAAGAAGCGGCAAAACAGGCAATTGATGACAACTATACAACGTATACCCATAATGCAGGATTGATCGATGTAAGAGAAGCAGCATGCCAATTTGTACATAAAAAATATCATCTCTCCTATGATCCTGGTTCGGAAGTGATTGTTACAATCGGGGCCAGCCAGGCGATTGATATAGCGCTTCGAACGATTTTGGAGCCCGGGACGGAGGTAATGCTGCCAGGTCCTGTTTATCCGGGGTATGAGCCAATTATTCAATTGTGCGGAGCAATACCCGTTTATGTTGATACGACAAAAAACAAATTTAAATTAACTGCGGATTTGATTAAACAAAATATAACAGAAAAAACCCGATGCATAATTTTGCCTTACCCGTCCAATCCGACAGGCGTTACATTCACTGCAGAGGAGCTGATAGAGATTGCCGATGCCGTTCGCGGGAAGGATATTTTTATTTTAGCGGATGAAATTTACAGTGAATTAACGTATGATGCACCTCATACCTCGATCGCTTCTTTTTTGCGGGAGCAGACGATCGTCGTCAATGGACTTTCCAAATCGCATAGCATGACTGGATGGCGGATCGGATTTCTTTTTGCGCCGAAAGATATCACAAAACATATGTTAAAAGTGCATCAATATAATGTTTCATGCGCTTCGTCGATCTCTCAAAAAGCTGCTTACAACGCTTTAACGGAAGGGTTTCATGATGGTCAAATAATGAAAAAAGAATATGAAAAACGATTGGAGTACGTATACGGTCGTCTCGTTGCAATGGGATTTGAGGTTGTTAAACCAAGCGGAGCCTTTTATTTGTTTCCTTCGATTCAATCATTTGGACAAAGCTCTTTTGATTTTGCTTTGGAGCTGGTTGAGAAGGCTGGTGTAGCGGTCGTCCCGGGGAGCGCTTTTTCCAAATTTGGAGAAGGGTTTATCCGCATCTCTTACGCTTACTCGACAAAAGAGCTGGAAAAAGCTTTGGACAGGCTTGAGCATTTTGTGCAACTGAAAAGAAAATAGAAAAACAGTGCGCTTTTAAAGCACTGTTTTTTGTTTTGGCAACTTAATTGTGAAAACGGTGCCTTTTTCGCTGCTCGACACATCGATCGTGCCTTTATGATTTTCAACAATTTTATATGTGATCATTAATCCTAGACCTGTTCCTTTTTCTTTTGTCGTTAAAAAAGGCTCCCCTAATCTTTCTAGCAGCTCTTTCGGTATCCCCTCTCCTTCATCTTTTATTTCAATCACAATGGAAAAATTTTCCGATTTAGTAGAAATTGTCACTGTTCCTCCATTTGGCATTGCTTCAATTGCATTCTTAATGAGATTAATAAAAACTTGCTTCAATTGGTTTTTATCGCAAACAACTTCTTGATTCTCATCAGAAAATTTTTTCTCAATCACAATATTTCTTAATATTGCTTCCGTTTCCAGCAGTGTAACAACTTCGCGTAAAATCGTTTTGACATTTGCTTTTTCAAAAACCGTTTCTTGCGGTTTCGCAAGCATCAGCAATTCACTCAAAATCATTTCAATTCGATTCAGCTCTGAAAAAATGATTTCAAAATATTGATTATCTTTTTCGATTTCACCATGCATCAGCTGTAAAAAACCTTTTATTGCTGTTAACGGATTGCGTATTTCGTGGGCGATACCTGCTGCCAGCTGCCCTGCAACAGAAAGCTTTTCAGAGCGAATCATCAATTCTTCCGCATGTTTATGTTCAGACAAATCTCGTAAAATTATTTGAACCGCCGGTTCGCCAAAATATGTTGTCGGAATGCAAACCATTTCGGTATGGACAATTTTTTTCGAATATGTATACCAGCTTTGCTTGGTCACGATTGTTTCCGTTCTTCCGTTCGTTATGTCATCTAATTGATCTTTGACATGCTGATGATATTCCGGGTGTAAAAAATGATAGATGCTTTTGCCCAATACGTCCGGATAATCTTGCGCACCGAAAAGTTTGATCCCCGACTCATTCATAAAAACCCATTTATCATTATGAATCACTGCAATTGTATCGATGGAATTTTGAATCAGCCTTTGATACTTTTCCCTGCTTTGCTGCAAAATGCTTTGGTATATTTTTTTGGATGAAATATCGGTAATGACAAGCAGTTCTGCTTGTTCGCCTTTATATGATATAAGCACGCTCTTCAACTCAACATAGATCTTGTTCCCGTCCAAAGATGTCCAAATTTGTTCTAAAATTCCGCTATCAATTCCTTTGTGAAGATTTTCAATCGTTTCATGGACAGATTCGTGAAACATTTTGTCAATAAATTGGAAAACCATTTTTCCAACAATATCTTCACTGCTAGTCGCCACAAGCAGCTTAACAGCAGCCGTATTAGCATATTGAACTTTCCCTTTTTTTGAAATTATGAGCGGGCACGGAAGCTCGTGCACAAAATCAAGAGCACCGTCAGCACGTATCGGATTTACTTCTTTGGGAACTTCATCTATCTTGTCATCCGCCGAAGTGACAGCAAACTTTAAGACAAATTCTCTTTGATCCTTGTTCAAATGATTGTATATAACATCAACTGACGTTTTCATCCAAATATAGGATCCATTTTTCTGCAAAAAACGGAAGGAACAAGGAAAGATATCATCTCCATGATATAAAAAGCTTTCAAATATATTTATATCTTCTACATGCAAGTATTCTGAAAGATTGGAACCGATTAGTTCTTTTTGTTTATATCCGAGCACTTTCAAACAATTTGAGGAGATGTATTCAAAATAGCCTTCATTAGAAATAACCGAATAAATGATTTCTGTTTGATTGTGCACACCCTTTTGTATTTGTTGACTCATCCCTGGCCCCCCTATTACTACCCTTTCCAGAAAGAAAAAGTCTATCTTGTTCATTGACCTGCTACTTTTTGTCCACCTAAAATTTTAATATAGTTTTACAAAATAAACATCTAAAAATGTGTCAATCTTACTATTTAAAATGTTTTTTCGACTTTTTCCACTGCATTTCCTTCCCTATAAAAAATATGTATGTATCAACATTTTAAAAAATACTGGCCAAAAAAGGGCTAGTTTTTTTTGTCTTATGCGGATTTTTCGGTTATTTTGCGGTTTTTGCGCTTCCCTCAGGTTTAACAACGCACCGGAGGCATGCAAGAGGTGGTATGAGCTTTACCGATTTTGCGGCCATGTGCGGTTTTTGCGCTTTCTTCGGGTTTCACACCATTCGGAGATATGCAGATAGGACAAAAGTTTGCGGTTTTTGCGGCATGTGCGAATTTCGAACCGTTTATCGAAAAATCTTTATGCGAATGCGGCATCGTTCAATTTATATGAATGGTTTTCGATAACTAATAGAAAAGCCATCGCTCGTTAAAAAGCGACGGCCCTTCCATATAATTTATTTTTTATTGCTCGTCATCATTTGATTTTGCATTGGAATTTCCGGCGTATTCTTTCTGTAAATCGATGTATGCTTTTACAATATCTCTCGCTATACGTTTATTCACATCTTCGCTTCCGGTTCTTTTTGTCCAAGGGACGACAACACTGAAAGCAACCTGCGGATCTTTGGCAGGATAATAGCCGATAAATGTTAAATTATAAACGTCTGTCCCCCAGTATTGGCGCTTCGTACCATAATAAGTCGTTTCCGCTGTTCCGGTTTTGCCCGCAACATTTAATCCATGTAACTGAGCGTAAGCTGTTCCGCGTCGAGTATTCGTCACTAGATAAAAGCCTTGTTGGACGCGTTGAATATCCTCTTCCGTATTGTTTATTCGGTTTAACACTTTTACCGGCATTTCTTGAGCAATCGGTCCGAGCCCATCGTCAGTCGGTTCAAGAATTTCTGTTACAAGCCGCGGCTTGACACGGTATCCGCCATTTGCAATCGTTGAAACATATTGGGCCATTTGCAGCGGTGTGTACGTATCAAACTGACCAATGGCAAGGTCAAGCAATTTCCCTCTGTCAGTTCCAGGATCAGATTGCTGCCCTGCGGACTCCTGCGGGAGATCAATCCCTGTCGGAACCCCTAAACCAAATTGGGCATAGTAATTCCGCATCTTTTGAAAATCTTCGTCTTTAGCTGGAAAACTTCTTCCCGGATAATATTGTATACCAGCAATTTTCATAGCGATATGGAACATATAAACGTTTGAACTTCTTTGCAACGCTGTTAGGTCAGATACAGCCCCCATATTTTGATAAGAAGATTTTTCCGGAGTCCCTTTTAAACGAATTGGTGCGTCATAAAAGACGGTTCCGTGTCTCAGACCAAATTGATATCCTGCTAAAACTGTCGCACCTTTAACGGTAGAACCCATTTCATATTGCGTCCCAAATGCACCGTAATCAAAGTTCAACATCTCTCCGGAATCGTACATTCGTCCGACCATCGCCAAAACGTCTCCTTTATATGGATCCATCATGACAACGAAAGCGCGGTCAACTAAATAATTTCCACGTCCTCTTGCTGCTTTGATCTGCTGATCAACAATTTTTTCAATTCTTTTTTGCAGTTCGATATCGATGGAAAGTTTTAAATCGAATCCTCTTCTGCCGTCATCAATTTCCTTTTGTGAAATCGTATTTCCATCTTTATCAGATATATATTGAACTTTTGCTTTTCTTGGGTTTAGATAATCCTCATATTGCTGCTCCAAATAGCTTTTTCCAACTCGTTCATTTCGGGCATAGCCTCGAGCTACAAAAAATGATTTATTGTCTTCTGGTATCCCTTCTTTTGGAGATGAGATTTTCCCTAAAATCGTTTTAAATACGTCATCATAAGGGTACACCCTTTCCCAATCTGTGATGACATCGACACCCGGAAGATTTTCCAGCTGTTCCGCAACCCTTGAAACTTCTTCTTGGCTTAAGTTCGTTGCGACAATCTGCGGCTCATACGCATATCCGGATGAAAATTTCGTATATAGAGCGGCAAGCTCCAATTCTTTTGGATCCTTCTCGATTTTTTTAATTTCTTCTTCCGGAACCCGTTCAACCTGAAGTGGATATGTTTCCTTAGGTTCTAATTTTTTCTCTTTTTCCGTCAATAAGTTTTCTGCCTTTTTTGGATTTTTGGCTATCCAATAATCCCGCAAATCTCTTTCTCTTAGAAAAGATGTGTCGAGATCAATCAGCTGTGCTAATTTTTTTGCTGTTTCCAGCTTGTCTTTCGTTTTGGTCGTCTTCTCCACCGTATAGGTCACAGCAGGAACATTTTTGTTGTCTACAACGATTCTCCCGTTTCGGTCAAACATTTTTCCTCTTGGTGCAGGATATTGCGCAACATTCACTTCTGTCCGGCTGACTTCTTTCGCATATTCTTCACCCTGAACAATTTGAACGATGCCAAGGCGGACGACAAGTGCGGCAAATAAAAGAAAAACGATAAAAAAGAAAAAATTGATACGAAAAATTCTCGCTTTCCTTTGCCGTTTTGTCTCAGAAGGAGTTGTTTCCGCTTCTTTTTTCACGAAGGAATCTTCCTTTCTTTTCTAATATAAATCATGTTTCAGTCGACTCATGAACTTGTAAATATATTGTAACATACATTACAAAGTTTTGTTTTCTATACAGATTGTCAACCCCTAATTCTTATCAATTTATAGACATTTTGCTTAATTTTGTCACTTCTTGAAGGAAGTATATCATATATTCCCTCGGTTGGAACCCTATAATTTCAACAATTACATGATAATGTTTATAAACTTAAAATCTATTATTTGTCAATGGAAGGAATAGACAAAAATATGACAAAAAACGCATGTTATGATAGTTTCGTAAATTACATGAACAAATTTCAAGGAGGTAGAAACGCATGAAGAAATCTATTATTGCTTCTATTGCAGCAGCTGCCGCCATTTTCACTGCAGGCGCCGGCACAAATGCCAATGCAGCTGAAATTCAAAACCAACCAGTTCAAATCAAAAGCTACGTACAAGCTTTCGGACCTTATAATATAAACGAAGATCAATTGAAACAGCTCATTCAATCAGCTGATTCAAAAGAATTGCAAAATCTATTTAACAACTGTTTACAAAATCCAAGCATAGAAGCAAATAATGCTATAAAAGAAGCAATTAAAAGAAACATAAACCAGCCTGCGAACAAGCAAGCTGTGAAAAAACCAGCCCAAACTACTCAAAAAACAACTCAGCCAGCACCATCTGCCAATGACAAAGCAACCAACAACCAAACACCAAAACAATCACAAACCGCTTCATCCGTAAATGCATTTGAGAAAAAAGTAGTTGAACTAACAAATGCTGAGCGGCAAAAACAAGGTTTGAAGCCTCTTGTTTTAGATGAAGCTTTAAGCAAGGTAGCTCGTGAAAAATCTTTAGATATGCAAAGAAACAAATATTTTTCCCACACAAGCCCGACTTACGGATCTCCGTTTGACATGATGAAAAAGTTCGGCATTTCCTTCAGAACAGCAGGGGAAAATATTGCAATGGGGCAGCGTACTCCTGAAGAAGTTGTTAATGCTTGGATGAACAGCTCTGGCCACAGACAAAACATTTTAAATCCTAACTTTACTCATATCGGCGTTGGTTACGTAGAAAATGGAAATTACTGGACACAAATGTTTATTGGAAAATAATAGATCGGACAGTTCACTCATTTCAACTGTTCAAAAGGTGTGGGGGACATGCCCCCACATTTTTTTTGAAAATAAATTGGCTGAGAAGCTGAGAAAAAGAAGAAGCTGACTAAAATTGTGTGACTTGAAAGAATGATGTGCGTTTTTATTTTTTCCACAGCTTATATAATGCATGTATTCCGCTATTTTCTTCTCCCATTTCAGCCAGTTTTTCATACAAGCTTCTCGCAAGCTCAAGCCCTGGTACGTCTAATTCCATTCTTCTTGCTTCCTCTAAAGCAATGTCCATATCTTTTATAAAGTGCTTGACATAAAATCCAGGCTCAAATTGATTCGAAAGCATTCTCGGCGCATAGTTCGACAAAGACCAGCTTCCAGCAGCTCCGGAGGAAATGCTTTTCAACACCTTATCTGGATCCAGCCCCGCCCGAACAGCGTAGGCAAGCGATTCACAAACACTAATGATGCCGGCAGCAATCGCAATTTGGTTGCACATTTTTGCATGCTGCCCCGCACCGGCTTTTCCTTGATAAACAATATTTTTTCCCATTTTCTCAAAAATTTCAAAACATTCATCGAACGTCTCTTGATCTCCTCCGACCATAATCGATAGCGTTCCATTTTTTGCGCCGACATCTCCTCCTGAAACAGGCGCATCTAAAAAGGAAATGCCTTTTTCCTTTGATTTTTCGTATATTTTTTCGGCAAGCGATGGTTTTGTCGTTGTCATGTCAATACATATAGCTCCTGGATAGGCATTGGCTAAAATTCCATTTTCACTAAAATAAACTTCTTCAACATCTTTCGGGAAACCAACCATCGTGATAATAACATTCGCATCTTTTGCGAGATCTTTGATCGATTCTTTCCAAACAGCACCTTGATTGATCAAATCTTCGGCCTTTTCTTTCGTCCGGGTATAAACCGTAAGCGGATAACCCGCTTCAAGCAAATGACGTGCCATGCTTTTTCCCATTACTCCAAGCCCAATAAAACCGATTGTTTTTTTTGACATATTGTTCACCCTTTCCCCATTTCAGTGTATACGGCTTAGTAATGAAACTGTTCTGCTATGAAACGCTTGCATTTTCAGCTTTCAGTGCACACCCGATTAAATGGACTTTACTAAACCGCCGTCAATCAAAAAGGTTTGTCCAGTCATATATGTATTCAAGTCAGACAGAAGAAACAGCACATAGTTCGCAAATTCATTCGGTTCTCCGTAGCGATTGAGAGGGATCGCTTCCAAATACTTTTTCTTGATCTCTTCTTTTGGAATACCGAGCTTCGCTGCATTCCATTCTTCCAATTGATCAATCCGTTCTGTTGCAATTCTACCGGGTGACGCCGTGTTAATTAAAATATCGTACTTTGCAAATTCTGTTGCTAACGTTTTCGTCAGCCCCACAATTCCTAAGCGAAACGTGTTGGATAAAATTAAGCCCGGGATCGGCTCCTTCACGGAAGAAGAAGCAATATTTACGATTTTCCCTCCTCTTTGTTTCATATGCGGAAGAATCTCGCGAATGGTACGGATATAGCTGAGCAAGTTTAATTTAAAAGCATTTTGCCAATCTTCATCAGTCATTTGCTCAAATCCTCCTGCAGGGGGACCGCCAGCGTTGTTAACGAGTAAATCAATTTTGCCAAACTCTTTTATTGTCTGATTAACTAGCCTGCTAATTTCCTCTTTTGAAGTAATGTCTGTTTTAATAAAGGCTGCTTTTCCTTTTCCAAGCGCATTTAATTGATTTGCCACGTCTATTAGCTTTTCTTCATTTCGGCTTGTGATCATCACGTCGGCTCCTTCTTCCACAAGCCTTGTTGCAATCGCTTTACCTAATCCTTGACTTGATGCCAAAACAAGTGCTGTTTTACCTTTGAAACCGAAATCCATTGACATTCCATCCTTTCACCTTTTCTTTCATCTTATCATGATCTTATCAAAATGTGGGAAACTTTCGTTTTACTCTCATTCTGAATTTATTAACGACATAGAGCTTCTTTTGTTTGCTCAACACTGTCAAAGGCGGCCTGCGAAGGTGCGTTTAAGCTTGTCCTCTTTCACGCAGTAGTATGTCCAAAATTCAAATTTCAAGGGAGCTTTAAACCCATGCTTTTTCTTGACATCAACTGTTATGGTTTTCTTACCTGCCTGCTCATCTAGGTGAATTGCATTCAAATCAATTATGAAGAAGGAGCTGTCCAGAAAGTCAAATCCCTATTGAAAACAAAAAATCATAAACACCGATATATCAACGTTTCTAAAACATTAATGGGGGCGTCAATAAGCCGTAAAAACGACTTATTAGACACCCCCTGCATATTTTTTATAACTTAAAGCGTTCTACTAAGCCTTTTAAGCGGTTGCTTTCTTCGCTTAACGATTCCGCTTTTTCCGCAACCATTGAGAATGCTTTGACCTGCTCGTTCGTTGTTGCACTGACTTCTTCCGCAGAGGCAGCTAGCTGCTGGGTTACTGCAGAAATATTTTCAATCGATTCGACGACTGTTTCTTTTTGCTCATTCATCCGATCGATCGCATTTAATGTTGATTTAATGGCATTAAGCAAATCTTCCATTTTAATTGCAATTTCATGAAACGCATTGCCTGTCACTTGAACAGCTTTGTTTTGTTCTTCATGAATTTTCTTCGAACGACTCATTGCATCGTAGGCATTTTTCGTTTCAATTTGGATTCCTTCAATCATATTTTTAATGTTTTCTGTCGCTTTTGCCGATTGTTCAGCAAGGTTTCTTACTTCCTCAGCGACAACGGCAAATCCTTTACCTGATTCACCTGCTCTTGCTGCTTCAATACTTGCATTTAAAGCGAGCAAGTTCGTCTGATCTGAAATTTTGGAAATGGTCGACACGATATCAGAAATTTTTTCAACTCGATCTACAAGATTTTGTAGTACGGATTGGACCATCTCAGATTCTTTGTCAGCCTCATTTGATTTTATTTGAAGCTCATTTAGCTTTTCTAAACCATTATAGCTGGCATTTTGTGATTCGTAAGATAAATTTTCGACATTTTTTACATCATTGTTTACTTGTTGAATACAATCTTCTAATTGTTTGATTTGTCCGTTTATAATTTCCGTACTGTTTGCCTGCTCACCTGAGCCTTTTGCAATTTCCTCAATTGCAACGGAAATTTCCTCACTTGACGCAGTAGCTTCTTCCGAAACCACGTTTAATGTTTGAGCAGATTGCTGCAGCTCCTTCACGGATCCGTCCAGATCGAGGAGAATTTGTCGGATGTTATCGGTCATCTTCGTAAAGCTATTAGCCAATTTCCCGATTTCATCTTTATTTTTCACTGTTAATGTTCCGGATAAATCCCCTTCAGCCATTTTGTCGGCGTTTTTAGCCAAAAGCAAAATCGGCTTTGAAATGCTTCTCGAAACAAAACTAGTGATGAAAAATGCCACAATCAATGCAGCAATAATAATGGAAACGTTAATGCTCCGGATTGTGCGGGCTGTTTGCTCCAGATTTGCATCCGAATAGACTACACCGATTTTCCAATTTAGTTCCGTGATCGTTTCAAAAATAATGGTTGAATCTTTTCCATTTTCTTTTATAGAAGCTATACCACGTTTTTGGTTTTTAATCGCTGCCATAAGACCGTTGTTTTTATATAAATTTTTTCCGGTCATTTTCGGATGAGCGATGGCAACTCCATTTCTATCAAGCAGGAATGTATACCCTCCAAAGCCAGCTTCCACTTGCTTAACAAATTCATTAAACGTTGTTAAATTAATATCAATTCCAATAACGCCAAGCAACACCCCATCCTTTGTAATGGCCTTTGAGGCGGTAACAACATATTCTCCTTTTTCCCCATCACGATAAGGCTCTGACCACGAAACAAAGTTTGGACTTGTTACAGCGCTTTTATACCAAGGTCGTGAATTGATTATCAAATCTTCCTTTAAGTTTAACTCAGGTTCTGCAGCAACAAGAGTCTTAGTGTTGGCTACATAGACAGACCGGACCAATTGATTAGCGCTTAAAAACGATTGAAACGTTTCCTTTACGGACTGTAAAGATTGATCGTCATTTTTTTCAAGCAGCTGTGCGATTTCCGGTTCATTGCTGAAAAGCAGCAAAATTCTTTCATATTCCTGCATCTGTAAAAGCAGGTTCTTTTTCGCTTGCTTAACAATCGATTGCCCCGTATGAAACGCATCTGATTTAATGTTCTTTTGAACAAAATAATCAGACGTGAAAAAAACAACCAAAAGTGAAAAAATTAACAATATGGTGATGAGCGCTGTCAATTTCCACTGAAGCTTTTTAAACATTTGTTCCATCTCCTACATAAATCTTTATTTAATAAAAATAATTAAGAAAACTTATACGTTTTCTAATGTATATATCGGCAATCTGATTTATCTTTTTACAAAATGAAACTAATTATCTTTTTCATATTTCCAATTGGCTTTGTTTTTGGGAGCGATCTTGCATAAAAAAAAGCATAGGCTGCATGTGTTTCTTCTAAAAAAAGATACAGCCGTAGCGGTGCCGGCTGTGAAAAAGAAAAAAAGTTTTAGCAAATTGGAGGAAAGTAACAAGAAGAGATTCGGATATCGAGGGCTTCAAATTTTTGCATTTGCAAACTTATCCTAATTTATATCGTGATACCCCGTCGTTTTAGTTGCTCAAACTGCAAAAAGCTTTTTATGAACTGCAGCTGCTGTGTTTTGCTTTCTATCGTTTGCATCAAATTAGCTATACGCTCGCTGCAAATCATTTTTATATTTTGATGGACTTTATCGGGATAATAAAGCGGATGTAAAAATCAAAAAATGCTGATGCTCTGCGTTTTTCATACTCCATTTTACTTAGAGCCGAAATTCTTTTATATTCACCTTCCGTAAATAAATCGGCTCTTGCATCAAAAAAAGGAGCCGATTCAGATTAAACTGATCGGCTCCGTACCTTTTATATTTGGAACGTTTTTTTAACAAAAGAAACGACTTCTTCCGTTGTTTGCATAGAAAGAACTTTTTCTTTAAAGCTTTCTGCTTCCTGTTTTGAAAGCTTTTTAATTTGTGAACGCGCAGGCAAAATAGATGTTGCGCTCATGGAAAATTCATCTAATCCAAGTCCAAGCAGAAGCGGTATAGCAATCGGGTCTCCTGCCATTTCTCCGCACATTCCAACCCATTTTCCTTCTTTATGAGCTGCATCGATCACAATGGAAATTAATCGAAGGATGGCCGGATTATACGGTTGATACAAATATGAAACCCGTTCATTCATCCGGTCTGCTGCCATTGTATATTGAATTAAATCATTTGTTCCAATGCTGAAGAAATCAACCACTTTGGCAAATTGATCCGCCATAACAGCAGTTGATGGAATTTCAACCATTATTCCAACTTCGATATCATCAGCTACTTCAATACCTGCTTGAACAAGTTTTTCTTTTTCTTCGAGCAGAATAGCTTTCGCTTGATGGAATTCATCGATTGTCGCAATCATTGGAAACATGATTTTTAAGTTTCCATATTTGCTTGCGCGAAGCAGCGCTTTAAGCTGTGTCCGAAAAATATCTTGCTTTTCTAAACAAAGGCGGATGGCGCGGAATCCAAGAAAAGGATTCAGCTCCTTTGGAAGATTCAAGTAAGGAAGCTCTTTGTCCCCGCCGATATCCAATGTACGGACAACAACAGGTTTTCCTTCCATTCTCTCAAGAACTGTTTTATATGCTTCAAATTGTTCTTCTTCTGTAGGCATTTGGTCTCGTCCCATGTATAAAAATTCCGTACGGTAGAGACCTATTCCTTCACCGCCGTTGTCAAGAACACCTTGTACGTCATTAGGCGTGCCAATATTAGCGGCAAGCTCGACACGATGTCCATCCTTCGACAACGTCGGCTCGTCTTTTAATTTAGCCCATTCCGCTTTTTGCTCTTCATATTTTTCTCTTTTCTTTTCATATTCGGCAATACAATCTTCACTTGGATTTATGATTACTTGTCCTTCAATCCCATCAACAATGACTAAAGCACCGTTTTCAATTTTGGCGGTAGCTTCCTTTGTTCCGACAACAGCAGGGATTTCCATAGAACGAGCCATGATCGCAGAATGGGATGTTCTTCCTCCAATATCAGTTGTAAATGCTTTAACAAAATTTTTGTTTAATTGCGCAGTATCAGAGGGTGTTAAATCTTCTGCAACAATAATGACTTCTTCATTAATTAAACTTGGATTTGGGATTTGAACGCCTAATAAATGGGCTATAACCCTTTTCGTGACATCCCGAATATCCGCTGCTCGCTCGCGCATATACTCATTTTCCATCGCTTCGAACATCGCAATAAATTGATCAGCTGTTTCCCTCATCGCAAATTCAGCGTTTACAGCTTCGTTTTCGATTTTCTCTTTGACTGGATTTAACAGCTCAGGATCGTTCAAAACGAGCAAATGCGCTTCAAAAATCGCTGCTTTATCCGCACCAAGCCTTTCTTCTGTGCTGTTTTTAATTACCTCGAGCTCTGCTTTGGCGCTTTCGACAGATTGTTCAAAACGCTCAATTTCTGCTCGAATATTTTGTATTTCTTTTTTTGATACGGTTAAATCCGGCTCTTCTAGACGGTATGCCTTCGCAATAGCGATACCGTTTGATGCTGCAATCCCAGATAGCTGTATCATTATTCGCCTAACCCTTCTTTTTTGATTGTCTCTTCAATCGCTTGAAGTGCATCATTTTCATCAGCACCTGATGCTGTAACTTTAATGGTTGCTCCTTTTGGAATACCTAATGACATAACTCCCATAATAGATTTTAAGTTTACTGTTTTTCCATTGTATTCCAAATTAATGTCGGCTTCAAATTTGCTTGCCGTTTGCACTAATATAGTCGCAGGTCTTGCGTGAATTCCTGTGTCAGCGGTAATGTTGAATGTTTTTTCAGCCATTTGCATCAAATCCTTTCTGCTATTTTCTTTAAAAATTTTATCAGTGCATGTCGAGTTGTGCAAGCTGATAATCAATTATTTGTGAAACCAGCCTTGTCCGATTTAAACAAGGCCGGTTTACTAACTGCTACCGAATGGCAATAATGTTTTCTTCGCCCTTGTTTACTTTGCCTACTTTTTTCAATTCAATTGCTTCACCTTCTTTTAAATTAGTGAAGACAATCGGCGTCATAATAGAAGGAGAATGATTTTTAACATATTCAAGATCCACTTCAAGAAGTTTGTCACCCAATTTTACAGTATCGCCTTCTGAAACGAAAATGTCAAATCCTTTTCCTTTCAATTTTACTGTATCAATACCAAAATGGATCAATATTTCATGGCCAGAATCAGACTGCAAGCTAATAGCATGTTTCGTTGGAAATACATTTAACACTTTACCGTTAACAGGAGAGACGACGATACCTTCTTCAGGTACAATAGCAATCCCATCTCCCATCATTTTTCCAGAGAATACTTGATCCGGTACTTCTGTAATCGGATGAAGAGTACCTGTCATAGGCGATGAAAATGTTAAGCTTTCGCTTTGTAATTCTTCCGGCATAACATTTTCCACTTGTTCTTTAACTTCCTGCTCTGGAGAATGAACTTTTTCTGCTCTTGGAGTTCTTCCATTCATGATGTCTTGTATTTGAGTTTTTAAATTGTCCGATTTAGGGCCAAAAATTGCCTGGATGTTGTTGCCCACTTCTAAAACACCTGAAGCGCCGAGCTTTTTCAAGCGTTCTTTATCAACTTTCTTTTGATCATGAACAGATACGCGCAGCCTTGTGATACATGCATCAAGGTGCTGAATATTTTCATTTCCGCCAAGCGCCTCTAAAATGTTATATGGAAGATCTCCGGCTTTTTCGCTCTCCTGCTCATCATCAGACGTTTCAACACTTGCATCTTCCCGTCCAGGAGTTTTCAGGTTGAATTTTCGGATGGCAAATCGGAAACCGAAATAGTAAATGACCGCAAATACAAGCCCAACTGGGATAACGAGCCACCAAGCCGTTCGATTCGGAAGGACGCCAAATAATATAAAGTCGATCACTCCGCCTGAAAAAGTCATTCCAATTTTAACATGTAAAATATGCATGACCATAAAGGATAGTCCTGCAAATATCGCATGAATCGCAAACAAAAGCGGTGCTACAAACAAAAAGCTGAATTCAATCGGTTCTGTAATTCCTGTTAAAAACGATGTCAACGCGGCAGAACCCATAATCCCTGCGACCACTTTTTTATTCTCGGGTTTGGCTTCGTGATAAATAGCGAGTGCTGCGGCAGGGAGACCGAACATCATAAACGGAAATTTACCTGTCATAAACGTTCCAGCTGTCAATTCCACACCGTCCTTGATTTGGGCAAAGAAAATGGCCTGATCGCCGCGAACAACGTGCCCTGCTTCGTTTACATAAGAACCAAATTCATACCAAAAAGGAGCATAGAAAATATGATGTAATCCAAACGGAATCAATGAACGTTCAATCACACCGAAAATAAAAGCGGCGAGCGTTTTGTTCGTCTCAAGTATTCCTTGAGAAAACTGGTTTAATGCCCCTTGGATCGGCGGCCAAATAAAGTACATCGCAATCCCTAATAGAACAGCGGACGCAGCTGTCACAATTGGAACAAACCGCTTTCCGGCAAAAAATCCTAAATATTGCGGAAGCTCAATTTTATAATATTTGTTGTACATATAAGCAGCTATGATACCTACTATGATCCCGCCAAACACACCTGTTTGCAAAGTCTCAATTCCGAGAACGTTTGCAAATGCTGGATCAGAACTAATATCTTTAGGCATTTGACCCAAACCTGTTAAAATACCGTTCATTGTAACATTCATAATTAAGTAGCCGATGACTGCTGCAATCCCTGCAACTCCATCGCCGTTTGCAAGACCGATTGCAACGCCGACTGCAAATAACAACGGCAGGTTGGTGAATACTATTTGCCCAGCTTGCTCCATGACGCTTGCGATAAGCACGATCCAGTCGTTTGTTAAAGCAGGAATTCTATCTGTTAAATCCGGATTTTGCATAGCATTACCAAATGCAAGCAAAATACCTGCTGCAGGAAGAAGCGCTACCGGCAGCATAAGCGCGCGTCCTATTTTTTGTAAAACACCGAAAATTGATTTAAACATAACATGACCTCCTTATAATTATCATTTGACAAATGCAGCAAGAATAATCGATGTTTAGAAAAAACAAAAAAGGCATGGCGAAACAAGGCGTCAACTGTACGAAAACAAATCCCTATACAGTACACCTTGCTCACTCATGCCTGATCGAATCAGTAACACGTGCGCAAAATTTATTCTTTTTTTGCTATTCGATATAAATGCATCGTTAAATAAACAGCTTCTGCTTCATCAATTTGTTTTTTCAATACTTGCTGCATCATTTTAATCATTTTCCATGCAATATTATAGCATAGAGGATATTTTTTTTTCAACAATAAAGCTAATTCTTCTGGTTCTTCCGTTTTTTCCTCTTTGAGAACCCTTTCAATTGTTGCCTGAAGATGCCTTACAAGCCGCAAATAATTAAAGCTTTCTTTATCAAGCTGGATGTTTAAGGAATCTTCTGCAACTTCGATTAACTGAGCAATAAGCTGAGAATGGCGGTTCACTTCAGAAATTGATTTATGCGTTATGGCGCTGTGAATGTGGAGAGCGATGAAACCGATCTCACCTTTGGGCAGCTTGATTTTCAGCTTATCTTCAATAATGGACACCACTTCACTAGCAATATTATATTCTTTCGGATAAAGCACTTCAGTCTCCGACAAAAAAGGGTTTTTGATGTCCATCCCCTGCTCGATCCTCTTAATTGCAAACGTAATATGGTCTGTTAAAGCTATATGAATATGTTCATTCAGAGGAAGTCCGACTTTCTTTGAAATGTGGGCAATACAGTCTGAAACAACTTCTATCATCTTCTCGTTTGTATAAGGAAGAAGTTTTTTATATTGTTCCTGTTCTTGTTCGTTTTTCAGCACAAATATCTTTTCAACTGTTTCGTTGGAAATCAGCTCCCCCCCTTTTTTTCCGAAACCGATTCCTTTTCCAATCAAGACGACTTCCTGAAAGGTGTCGTGGCCAGCTATTAATACATTATTATTCAACACCTTTTTTACTTTAAAGGACCCCATGTTTAAAAAGACGCTCCTTTACCAGAAATCTATATAATCGTACAAAAAAAGAACGGGGAGGTCAATGCATTTTGCACTCAGCAAAAGCAAGAAAAAATTTACAATCGAACACCTAAGACTGGGGGTGAGGCATCTAAAATGGAAATAGAAAATTTAGTTTTTTCATCATTCTCGGCAGTTCATACTTTCCTTTCCAAAAATGAAGAGTCCGTTTTTTTCAACTGTCGCCTTTTAAAGGTTCTATATGCACATGTACGTTCGTAATATTAAATTCTTCCGTCAGCCTTCTTTCCACTTCATCACAAATCGCATGGCTTTCAACGACATTTAAATTAGAATGAACTTTAATGACAACATCAACATATACGGTGCTTCCGACATATCTGGCTTTAATATCTTCAAGCGATTGAACCCCGGGTATATTGTTAATCGTTTCTTTATATTTGTCTAACTCCTTCTCGGAAAATCCGTCCGTTAAGGAATGAACCGCTTCTTTGAAGATATCCCAGGCAGTTTTGCAAATAAGCACTCCGATGATCATCGCAACAACTGTGTCCATCCATGCGATATGAAATTGCGCGGCCAAAATCCCTAGGAATGTTCCGACACTGACATATGCATCGGATCGATTGTCCATAGCTGCTGCCATGAGCGCTTGACTTTTTATTTTTTTCGCAAGTCTTACATTAAATAAATAAACGGAAAACATGACGATTGCTGAGCCAATAGCCGTCCATGCCGCGATCAAATCAGGTGATTCTGTTTTCGGGTTTATGATTGATTTTGCTCCTTCAGTAAGCACTTCAAAACCAACCATGACCATAATCAATGATGCAATTAAAGACGCAATGGTTTCTGCCCGAAAATGTCCATAGTGATGATCTTGGTCAGGAGGACGCTGCGATATTTTTAATCCGACTAAAACCGCGATCGAAGCAATTACATCAGTCCCGTTGTTCAGTCCGTCAGCCATTAAAGCTTCCGAATGAAAAAAATATCCGACCGCTATCTTTACAACGGTCAACAAAATATAGGCTGCAATGCTAATCCATGCTCCCCGTTCACCCTTTTTTAAATTTTGATAAACTTCCACCTTCCACTAACTCCATTCGTTTAGTCTGCCATTTATACTATCAAAAAAACATGTAAAGGTCTATACATACAGATTATTTCCTTGTTACAAAAGGTTTAATATCAAAAGGTTTTTCTGAAATCAAAGCGATCATTCCAATATGGAGATTAGTAAAATAAGGAAAAATATAAAATTATTTCATTTTTTTACATTACATTAAAAAAATATAGCAACCAAACTTTTTACAGTTTGATTGCTATCAATCGAGAGAGATTAATTTTCTTTTTGTGTCAAATAAACCGGGATCATTTGAATCGAATGGTTTAGGTCATCAAGCTTGCCTTCAATCCGGTGAAGCAAATAGAGCGTCACAACAATAGGAAAACCGACATCGCTGATAAACGACAGCCAATCGTGCAAACCAATCCCTCCCTTTATGGCATCTGAAATCCGGCCTGTTCCCGAACCGGAAACAGGCCGCTTCCGTCAGCTCATCGTATATTCTGTCACCGTTTGCTCAATAATTCTGGCTCCTTTTTTTGAAACGAGCGAACCCCCAGAAGAAGTAAAAACATTTGATTGAATGATTGTTTCCATAGCTTGACCAATTTGCTCTGCTGTTAATGAATCCTTAGGTTCATCAACATTGATTCTGACTGTCTTTCCTTCCGTATTGGCAAAAAGAAGATCGAGCGATTTAGACATTTTTTCACCCCCAGATTACTTATGCATTAATTTGATGCGTATCGTTTCGTTCCACTTTGGCAAGCGGCATTTTTTGAAGACTGGCAATTGCTTGGGCTGCTCTAAGCAAATCATCTGCACTAGCTGACGTTTTAATATTGCTGTAATTTTTATAGCGATACAGCGGCTTGCCGGAATGATCAAAACCTTCTTCAAAAACAAGACGCAATTGTGATTTGACCGGTTGAACCTCAGCCATTTGCTCGCACCTCCTTTCACCTTCTTTATATAAAGAAATGAAAAAAAGGGGCAGCAAATATGTAAAAAGGTGAAAAAAGAAATGAAAACGGAGCCCTGTCGCTGCAGACAACGGCTGTTGATGCCGTTTTGACCATTTCCAATAAACGGAATCTCTTTGGTTTCGTCAATATTTTATTTGGATAAAACTAAATTTTAGAGTAATGAATTTCATCAAAATTAAAAAAGCATTTACGAAGTGCTCTCTTTTATTATGAAAGTGGTCAAACCCCATTAAAAAAGGAGACTTCGTAAATGCAAAACTATTGTGTATCACAAAACGGAACGGATGAAAAAATAAAAGAGCGGTGTCCGCTCTTTTTAAATAGAAAGCTGTTTTGACAACGTATATAATTCTCCGATTGGTTCGCTCTTTTCTTTCAATATCTCTTCAATATCATGATCAACGATTTGGTTTTTCTGTATTCCGACTGCTCTTCCGCCTTTTCCTTCTAACAGAAGCTCAACTGCTCTCGCTCCCATTCTGGAAGCAAGAACTCTATCAAATCCAGTTGGAGAGCCGCCGCGCTGAATATGTCCTAATACCGATACTCGCGTCTCAATGCCGTATTTTTCCTTTAAAATATCGGCAAGTTTTGATGCGCTCATAACTCCTTCAGCTAACGCAATAATGGAATGTTTTTTCCCGCGTTCAACACCATGCTCCAACCGCTTGACAATATCATCTAAGTCAAACGATCTTTCAGGGATTAAGATCGTTTCAGCGCCTCCAGCTACTCCTGCCCAAAGCGCTATATCACCAGCATGCCGCCCCATCACTTCGATTATAAAAATCCGCTCATGGGATTGCGCTGTGTCCCTAATTTGGTCCATTGCCCTTACAACCGTATTCAGAGCTGTATCAAATCCGATCGTGAAATCTGTTCCTGGAATATCGTTATCGATCGTTCCAGGCAATCCAATGCAAGGGAAGCCTTTTTCCGTCAGCTTCAAAGCCCCTCGGTATGATCCGTCTCCGCCAATTACAACAAGACCTTCAATTTCAAATGATTTTAATTGTTGAATCGCAAGAAGCTGTCCTTCTTCTGTTTTAAATTGTTCAGAGCGCGACGATTGGAGAATCGTGCCGCCGCGGTGAATAATGTCCCCTACAGAGCCAAGCTCTAATTTTTTTATGTCACCGTTAATTAATCCTTGATATCCATGGTATACTCCATAAACTTCCAACCCATGAAATATCCCTTTTCTTACAACTGCACGTATTCCAGCATTCATCCCCGGAGAATCTCCGCCAGACGTTAATACAGCTATTCGTTTCATTCCATCACCTCATTATGCAGTTCAATAATTGCTGCCATCTCATGTTTTATAAAATGTATTATATCAAAAAATTTTCCCGCTTAAATGATTTTCTCGTTATTCAGCTTTTCGAAATCCGGCTTCTTTTGCTTCCTCCTCTGTACAAAACATCATTTCTGGTTTTGTTATATAATAGTGCCTGCTGCCAGGCATATGGTATATTTTTTCACCTTTTGAATTAATGTTTCCTTTTATGTCGCAGCCCTCTTTTTTGTCGTCTTGTCCAATCTTATCATTAAATCCATCGTTTGTAACATAGTTTTCTATACTCCAGATTCCGATTTCTTTGTGCTGGGCTTTTTTTTGAACATCCAAAAAACGGTCTACATATTTTGTATTTGGCTGATGAACGTATGCGACGCGGGCTAGCCCGTTTTCAAGCAGCATTTCATTAAACATTTGTCCGTTTATATATAAATAAACAAGTAATCTTCCATACTTGTCACGTTCTCTAACGCCAAGCTCTAATTCAACTTTTTTGTCTGACAGCATTTCTTTTGCAAAATTGCTTGCTTCGATTGCAAATGGCTGCACAGGCTTCGTTGGGTGTACAGATTCAGGAGTATCGACAAGAAGAAGTCGGATTGTTTCTTTTTTATTGTTGACGATGACTTTCATCGTATCACCATCGACGACATCAATTACTTTGGCTTCCAACCGATTGTTTACGGCTGAATCATCTTTTTGCCAAAGCTCCCATCCGAAAAATAATGCAAGCAAACCAAAAAATAAAACAATCCATTTTCTCCACATGATGTTCTTCCTCTCTATTGTGTCCATTCAATGAAATATCATTTTAAGCGAAAAGAACATTCATATCAATAAGAAATGTGGAGGATTTTTCACCTTCAAAGTTATTTTAAATGTTGTTTACATTTTTCTCGGAATATTTTATAAATAAAACCATTCTAGTATAATAATAATGGTAAAGCAATCGGGGGAGTTAAGGAGTGTATTTTTTGTGACATTTATCAAAAGAAATATCGTCCCGATCCTCTGCTTGGCGGCATTTTCGTCACCCATAATCGGCATGATGTTAATTGATGTGTATTATTACAGTTCGGTAATCGGGTGGGTGGTTGGATTCATTTTTATTGTAGCTGCATACATAATTGTAACGAAACGACCCGATGACTCTGAACCAAATGACTTTTTAAAAGAAAATAAAAGGCGGATCATATAGCTTAATCCGCCTTGTTATTCTTCTTATTTATGATCTTAATAGCCGCAATCCATTTAAAATGACAAGTATGGTGCTTCCTTCATGGCCAATGACTCCGAACGGCAAGTCAATGACTTGAAGGAAATTAGCACATATGAGAAGGGCGATGACCGATAGAGAAAAGGCAATATTTTGTTTCACAATTTTGTTCATTTTTTGCGACAATTCGATCGCTTTGATCAATTTCGTTAAATCGTTTTTCATTAATACAACATCTGCTGTTTCCAAAGCAACATCCGTTCCCTCCCCCATTGCTATACCGACAGATGCTGTTTTTAAAGCTGGTGCGTCATTGATACCGTCGCCGATCATCGCCGTTACGCCGAATTGTTTATTCAACTGCTTTATTCGGTCAACTTTGCTTTCAGGCAGACATTCACCGTGAAATTCATCAACGGATGCCTCTTTAGCAATGGCTTCAGCTGACGCTTTCGTATCGCCCGTCAGCATCACCGTATAGATGCCTTTGCTTTTCAATTCATCCATCAAATTTTTCATATCAGGTCTAAGTACATCTTTTAAAGCGATGCTTGCGGCAATTCCTTTTTCGTCTTTAACATAAACAACCGTTTTCCCTTGTTTGTATAATTTCTTGGAAACAGAGTTTTGAAATTGTTCAGCCTCTTCTTTTCCGACAAACGCAGCTTTCCCAACGAATATTTTCTGCCCGTTCCAAGAAGCAGAAACTCCAAACCCTGAATGTTCATCCACTGATACCCATTCATCTTTCAGTCCTTTTACATTTTCCTGAATATAAGCTGTAATAGCTTTGGCAAGAGGATGGGAGGATTGCCGCTCAATATTATAAACTGCTTGTAACAGCTCTGTTTTTTCGATGTCTGGGCGTACGATTACGTCCGTGACGATCGGCTCGCCTTTTGTCAAAGTTCCCGTTTTATCAAACGCGACCGCCCGAATTTTATTAAGACGCTCTAAATGTACGCCCCCTTTAAACAAAATGCCGTTTCTTGCCCCGTTAGAAATAGCGGATAACGTCGCCGGCATGATCGAGGCGACGAGCGCGCACGGGGAAGCCACTACCATAAACACCATCGATCTGTAAAAAGCTTCCTGAAAGCTCCAGCCTAATAAAAATGGAGGAGCAAACATCAAAACAGCCACTGCAATAAGCACACCTTTTACATACGTTCCTTCAAATTTTTCAATAAATTGCTGGGACGGAGATTTTTCAGATTGGGCGTTTTGCACCAGTTCAATAATTTTTTGAAAAAGCGTTTCCGATGCTTTTTTCGTTACGCGAACGGTGATCGATCCATTTACGTTTACAGTCCCTGCATACACTTCACTTCCAGGCTCTTTCTCAACCGGGATGGATTCGCCCGTTATAGCTGATTCATCCACTGTCGTATGACCATTTATGAGCTGGCCATCCACCGGAATGCGGTCCCCGGGCTTCACAATGATCAAATCTCCAATCGATAAAGTGGAAACATGCACTTTTTCTTCCCGTCCATCTACTAAAAGCAGCGCTTCTTCAGGCTGCAATTCCATCAATGAAGAGATCTCCTTGTTTGTTTTGTTCATTGTATACGTTTCTAATGCGCCGCTTAGGGCAAAAATAAAAATTAAAATCGCTCCTTCAAGCCAATGGCCGATTATTGCCGAACCGATAGCAGCAAAAACCATCAGCAGCTCTACATTCAACTTGCCTTCGCGGATCGTTTCTTCAATTCCCTCTTTAGCTTTGGCAAATCCCCCAATAACGAATGCGAAAATAAATAAAATCGTTGATATGATGTTGAAATCATCTATGCTAAGCAGCCAAGCGAAAAAAATGAGAACACCTGACACAATGGCCGCAATCATTTCAACATGCTGTTTCAACCCTTGAAATAATTCCGTATTATGAAACATCTTTGCTTCCATTCTCACTTACAACCTCCTAACTGAGAATAAAATTCAGCTTCACTTCTATTGAATTCCATATGCTATTCTTGGCGACTAGTAAAAAAACTATTAAAATATCAACATCTATATGTATATTATATATCAACAATTATTTTTTTCAAGTAATAATTATATTAATTTTAAATTAATAATTAATATTAATAATTATTATCATTCTCAATCACGGTTTTTTACAGATCAAAAACGTTGGTTGGAAAATCGGTCGATTCATATGTTAAGCATTAAAATTCTATTTTTTAAAAAAGAAAAAGCACAGAAGCTTCGCTGTGCTTTACAAATCGGTTAAACGTTTTAATTGTTCGGTTGTTACGGGACCAATGATTTTTTTAAACACCTGTCCTTGTTCATCGATTATAAAAGTAGTGGGAATGACCATAACCTTGTATAATTTCATGACTTCGCCTTTTTCATCAAAAAGCACAGGAAAATCAAATCCGCTCTTTGATAAAAAAGACTTTACTTCTTCTTTTCCCCCTTCTTCTGAAGTAATGTTAATTCCTAAAAACGCGACGTGCTCAGAATCCGCTTGTTCATAAAAACGTTGAAGCTCAGGCAATTCTTCCTTACATGGAGGGCACCACGTCGTCCAAAAATTGATCACGACCTTTTTCCCTTTAAAATCCGAAAGTTTTACCATCTTGCCGTCAGTTGTTGGCAAAACAAAATTGTTAGCGGGCACTTTCGAATTTTCTTTCGTTATTATTTCTTTCATGGTTGTTTTGCTCGGTGCATTTTCTTGTTTCAAATCGCTCTCTTGACATCCAAAAAACACACATGATATAAGCAGAAAATGAAAAAGCAAGGCAGCTGTTTTTTTCAAAACGCTTCCCCCTTCATGAGAGCACTATTTTTTTCCATTCAATGATGGAAAAATGATGACTTTCGCTATTTCATACTTTATTGCTGCGATAGATCACAGTAGAGACACCCGGAAAATCTTAATGAACACGTTTTTCCTTCAGCGACCAATAGCCAATGCCGATTTTTTGGCATATTGTCATATAATGCATTAACAATTGCAGCAATCCTCCTGCATTGAGCCCGATAATAACTCCTGACATTTGCCATTCTGGCTGCGATCCAAGCAAAAAGATGACGACAAACGAGATAAAATGCGCCCAAACCGTATGAAACAAAGCATCCTTTATTAAATTCAGACCGATCAAATACGCTTGCAGCGGAATGATCAAAAAGTGGGTAAAAAAGTACGGCCATAAAAGCTTTAAAAAAAGTGTTGCAGTAGTTCCGTTGACAAACAAACTTGTAAGCGGCTCAGCAAAAGCAAACATAATCACAATCGCAGGTATTCCGTAAAGCATTGTCATTCCGAGCGATTGCTGCAAAAGCTTCTTTAAAAGTTCCTGGTTTCCTTTAGCAAACGCTTCTGATACAGTTGGGATCAAAATCGTTAACAGTGCATGAGCGATAAACGCGGGAAAAAAGCCGATCGTCATCGCAACTCCGGAAAGCAGACCGAACTGCTCTGTCGCTCCAACCTCCGAAACACCTGCTGCCATTAATGCATATTTGATTAAAAACGGCTGAATCGCATGTGTCATAGAATGAAAAATGCGCAAAATTGTCGTCGGAACAGAGACACGAAATAAACTCCGCCGGATCAAAGCTGTTTTGGATGAAGCGAGCGTGCTTTTTTTTAGTTCTTGCGCCTGATAGACATAAACGGTAAGCAAATAAAGAACAATAACGGCTTCGCTTGCAATAAATGAGCTTAACCCTGCAATGACAGACATTTCAGGAGAAAATTCAAACAGGTTGAACAGCAAAATGAGCAGAATAAGCTGAACAAGCTTGCGAAATCCATTTGCAAATGCAATTTTCCCCATTTGCTGCGTGCCCATTAAATAGCCTCTAGCAATAGAGGAAAAAGAAATCATCGGAACAAGCAGTACAAATAAAACCGTAACGGAAGGATGATAGCTTTTTAGCGGCGGAAGAGCAGGAAACAGCAAAAAAACAATTAAGCTGAAGCAAATGCTGATCCACAAAGTTAGGCGAAAAGCATATTTCAACATTGGCCAATGGTACGGCTTTTCAGTTTCCGCCACATATTTTGAAATAGATATCGGCAATTCAAAGCTTGCTAACACGATAATGAAAAACATAATAGGCATGATCGACATATAGTGGCCGATGCCTTCTTCACCAAGTTCCCGCGTCAATACCATGTTAATCATAAAATCAAAGCATTCCCCTAGAAACGAAGCAACGATTAAAAGCAGAGCTCCCTTAAAAAAAGTTTTCATTTTTCCTCCCTCTTTTCTTATTTCATGCATATGAGACAAGTTCAAAAACATGACAGAGGATCGGAAGAGGGAGGAAAATTTTTAGTCAGCCTTTGTTATTTCGGTTTCTCGTTTCATTGGCAAACGAAGCAATCAAATATTTAGAATTATTGCACCACACCAGTTTCAGTAATTTTTACATCCGCATGCACATCGACTTCCATCTTTGAATAAATATCCCTCCAATTTTTCACTTTTCTTAAACCTCTCGAATGGCTTAAAATTTCTTCCCCTAATCCAACCGGATCAATGTTTTTCTCTTTAAACATATCGATCATCTCCATACTGTTCTTCACAATTTCCTTTTCAAACGCTTTTTCAGCTTTTTTTAAGATTTCCGGACGAACAGTCCCTTCCGAATATTCGCGTAGATACCCTTCAATTTCCAGCTCTATCGTTAAATGGAACGGATTTTTTTCATCGATGTTCGCTCTTCTTTTCGAACGGATGCTTTCTATAGATGCTTTATTTCCATCATCCATTGTGATCGTATGAATTCCTTTAACATATCGATCGGAAAGAAGCTTAAAATAAAAAAGCTGATCATTTTCGATTTCGCCAACCATTTTGTCCTTTTGAAACAAGGCAAGTCCAGTTATTTTGACATGGTCGTTTTTCTTTTCTAATAAAGGTAAAGAAGGGTCTTTTCCTTTCATGCGAAAGTTGCGCAAATATGTGTGTAAATTGATAATCGGCAAATTTTCCCGGTGCATATTATGCTCCACTAAATTACGAAAGTACGTGGCAGTCCCCTGTTGTCCATATTTTCCTTCCAGCAAATTTTTCGCTTCACCTTTGCAGACCGCTAAAATAACCTTTGAACCGACGCTTGCATCTCGTTCAAGCGAGTCGACATATTTTTCAATTCCCTGTTTTGCTACGTCTTCACTGTAAAGAGCAAATTGCAATTTTCCATAAACTAGAGGGGCTGGCGACTCCTTTTGCAAATCGGAAATCAGATCCCTGCTTAAATCTGATTCGACCGTCATCACCTTGCTGTCGACCGGCTGCTCCTTTTTATATTCAGGAGCAACAATGGTTCCTTTAATTTTATTGCCTTCGCCGACATCGTATCCAATAACCATCACTAAATTGACATCATCAATAATTTCTTTATCCAGACATCCATAAAGCATCAGCATGAACAACATAATGAAGGAGAGAATTTTCCACATGTTTATGTTCTCCTTTTCCATAAATCCCGTACAAACGTAATGAGGTATAAAACCGGAATATAGCAAAATACAACACCAAGAGCATACGTATTGATGATCTTATTTAATAATTGAATATCTTCTTTATCAACAATGACATTGACTATAAAAAACATGACGACCAGAACAGAAATGATTGCCTTCTTTTCTGTTATTCCAAAAATTTCTGTTATACCTCTTTTGGCGCTCCACAACATGACGCAAATATTCGGCAAGATGACGAGAGACCAGGAAGCAATGCCGATATATTCGAATCTTTCAACAAAAGGAAGTTCAACAATTTTCCACATCGCTAGCGTCGCCCATTTATTGCGCAATATTTCTTCTTCCGCAGAATAATAAACGATCGAAACAATCATGATGATGATATATGAACAGGTTGTAAATAAATTTCCAATATGAGCCCATTTTTGGGATTTGTCAATATTTTTGACAAAGGGGTAATACAAAAAAAGAGTTTCAAACCCAATAACAGTTATGACCATCTGCATCGTTCCCATGAAAATTTCCTGAGGTGAATGATCCATGATTGGCAAGAGGTGCTGAAGATCTGCAAAACGAGTCGGGAAAATTAAAAATGTAAGAAAAATCCAAAGCGGCAGAACCACTCCAAAAAAAGCAAATCCGGTTACTACCCGAAATCCACCGTTAAAAATGTAATAAAGCAATCCCATAAAAATCGCGGTATAAATCCAAATATTTAAATCTTCAAACATCCACACCTTCAAAATTTCAATATATCCTATTAATATGGCGCAGCTTCCAAGAAAAAAATAGATGATCCAAACAATGTTCAATCCATTGCCGACCCATTTTCCAAACAAATCGTGCTGCAGTGTCATTAAGCTTCCGCTTGAACGTTTCAAAATTTGATAGATCATCCAAATGTACAGATGAACAATAAGACCGATCAAAATAACTGAAATCCATGAATCATGTCCCGCATACTTGACGACATTTTTTTGAAAACCTAATACACCGATGCCGAATTGAGTGCTGTGCACTAAATAAAAAACGAGCGGTGCGGAAACTTTATGACGTTCTGCTATTTGCGCCAAGTTGGATTCCTCCTCTTCCGCTGTTATTCATCAATATCTTTATTTTCCCTCGATTTCTCTTCATCCATTCGTTTCGGCTGCTCCGTCCGCAGCTGTTTCGGACGTTCATTCATCATTGAAAACGGCATACGCAGGAATGCATCTTTTAAATCGGAAATTCTCGGAGGATAGATTGGCTCCAAAAAAGGACGTCCGAGAGAAGTTAAACGTAAAAGATGGGTCGCTAAAAAACAAAAGCATAAAACGATTCCTAAAAGACCGTACATTTCGGCAAACATGAGAAAAGGAAAACGCAAAAGCCTGATCGTATTGCCCATTTTATAGACAGGTGTTGTAAATGATGCTAATGCAGCAAGCGCTACAATGATGAGCAAAATATTGCTTGTTAAACCTGCTTCCACACTAGCTGTTCCGATTACAATCCCCCCGACGATGCCGATCGTTTGTCCAACCTTTGTCGGCAGCCGGGCGCCCGCCTCACGCAGCAATTCGATCGTTCCTTCCAAAAACAGCGCCTCTAAAAAAGGCGGAACTGGGACCTCCCTTCTGGATGTGACAAAATTGTTTAGTAAATCAGTTGGAATTAACTCATAATGATAATTTAAAACAGCTACATAAATCGGTGTTGCCAATATGGAAAAGGAGACAGCAAACAGGCGGATAATACGGAAAAAGGAAGACAAAATCCAATTTAAAAAATAATCTTCAAACGATGCGAAAAATTCGACAAGAGTTGTCGGACCGATTAATACATGGGGAGAGCCGTCCACAATGACCGCTATTTTCCCTTCCGCCAAAATGGAAACTACACGGTCCGGTCTTTCCGTATCCAACAGCTGAGGAAAGGGAGAATTATGATTGTCAGAGATCATTTCCGTAATGTACGAACTATCATTCACTTGATCAATTTGGATATTAGAAATTCTTTGCCAAACCGTAAATACATTTTCCTCATCCGCTATGCCTTCTATATAGATGATCGCTAATCTCGTTTGCGTCAGCCTGCCAATTTTTAAAGTCCGAATGCGCAGTTCTTCAATCGGCAATCGTTTTCGAATTAAATTAATATTGGATTCAATGGACTCAACAAACGCCTCTTTCGGACCGATGACCGTAAATTCCACTTCCGGGAGTGTAACTTCTCTAGCTTTGTTTAATTTTGCATTAACGAGCAAGCACGGAGATCCATATTCGCTTAGCGAAATCATAACAAAGCCTTCCAAAAGCTTTTCCTTCATTAAATCCGTATCAATGGTTAAAAAAATATCTTTGACCGGTAAAATGTTTTTTAGTTCTTCTAATGACTGCCAATATTTTGAGTGAATCGGCTTTAAAATGTTTTCATTTAATATATTTACATCCACTAACGTTTCAAAATATGAAATCCAATATTTGATATGGCTTGTATTGACGTCATATTGAATAAAATCAGTAGAACTGCGGAAGACAGCAAACAATTTTTCAATTGAATCTTTTCTTTTCCAATTTTGCTTATACATTCGGCTCATTCATCCCACCTCTTTCCATTATTTTTTCAAGCCATCTTTTTATTTATTCAATTAAATTTCTTCTATAGAAATAATGAGAAAAATGGTGAAAACGGAGGAGGCTGAAACGAAATAATTGCATTTTCCTATATAGAAAATTGAATTTCCCAGACAATTGGACGCGTATCATCTTAATCATGATGATTCGCTCAAATGATTTACACCGTTTACGATTGTATTACCGCGGAAAAAAAAGAGCGCGCTCTTTGAAAGGATGCGCACACGTGGAAAAGAATCAATCATTTGAGGAGATGCTAACTGCTTTTCGCCCTTTAATTTTTCACATTATGAAAACTTTAAATATTTATACAGACCAAGACGAGTTTTTTCAAATAGCAGCGATCGCCCTCTGGAAAGCAAGCATCAATTATGACGAACAGAAAGGACGGTTTGCCACTTATGCTTATGCAACGATAAAAGGCTCGCTCATGACAGAATTAAGGAAAAAACAAACATATAAAGAAAGGCATGTTCTTCATGCGAATGACATAATAGCTGCAAAATTGGAATTTTTTCCATATACAGACATTGAAGCAAGAGATTTATATGAACGGATTGCCCCCGCTTTATCAGATGCTCAACGAATTTGGTTTACCATGTATTTTTTTGAAGGAAAAACTCAGAAGGAAATTGCAGAGGAGCTAAATGTCACAGTCAATAAAGTAAAAAATTGGAGAAAAGGAGCATTAAAAAAATTGAAGAAATATGCCGTAAAGGCACGGGAAGAACAGTGAACAGTCTTTAATAGCAGTTTTTAAGAGGAAGATGTGCCAAAAATTAAGAAGCTGACATCGGTCAGCTTCTTGGATCTTTTGTATATCGGTAAACAATGCTGCCACCGCGTTTTGCTGTTCCATGAAAATGTTTAAAATCTTCCCTTTCGATCAGCACTTTGCGAAACGCCATAAAATCTTCCTTTGATACACAATATTCTTCCAGTTCTCCATCACGAAGCTTGTTTAAAATGTCTTGTATCTCTTGATTTGTCAACTCGACCATCTCCTTTTCTATGAAAAACAGTCTACCGAGCAATGGAAACTTTTTACCTATTTTTTTGCGATTGTCCAAAAAAACTTTACAATTCTAAAGAAATCATGCAAAATATTTGAAAATCCATAAAAAAGGAGAGAACAAATGAAAATTGCTGAAGTTGGAGATGTTATTGAATTTAAAGACGGTCTCAAAGGAATTGTCGAAAAAGTAAATGAAAATTCCGTCATCGTCGATCTTACGTACATGGAAAACTTTCGGGAAATGGATCTGGAACAAAAAACAGTAGTTAATCATAAAAACTATAAAATTGTCGGAAAGTAAAACGGAGAATTGAATGCTCCGTTTTACTTTTTCTTATATTAAAGAGTTTAGTGCCATTTCAAGAATTTTTTACAATTAACGCAAGTTTCGGCAGGTTCTTTTATCAAAAAAACGCCTCAAGCGACTTGCTTTATCGGTTGTCCACTTTTTCCGGGTACAAATCATGGTTCATCATACGATACTCCGCCATTTTCTCGTATTTTGTTCCAGGACGTCCCCAATTGACATAAGGATCAATAGAAATACCGCCGCGCGGCGTAAATTTTCCCCATACTTCGATGTAGCGGGGCTCCATGATCTTGATTAAATCATTCATGATAATATTAACACAATCTTCATGGAAATCGCCGTGGTTGCGGAAGCTGAACAAATAAAGCTTCAGCGACTTGCTTTCCACACATTTTTTGTCTGGAATATAGCTGATATAAATGGTCGCGAAGTCCGGTTGTCCGGTGATTGGCCTCTGTTTTTCACAAACAGGTGGACTATATCATATTCTTATTCAACTGCGATATTGAATAAGAACCCTTGCGCTTCCACCAAGATAATATATGCTGTCATCTTGGTGTACTCTACTCTCTTCCTCCAACACTACTCTTACTCGCTTCATGCTGGAGTGATTTCGATAGTCTCTGCACCTTCCTCAAATTTAAGAAGAAGATTCCCTTAAATTTGAGGCTTGGCTCAGGGTTGGAAAGATAATGGGAATAAGAGACAAGAACATGTTTTTCTTTTATTCGATTACAATTGCCATTTTCGCTTTTTACTCCATTATCCTCTTCCCCTGAATTCACAAGGTTTATCCGACAGTGTCGCCACTGAAGTGTGCCCTTATTGACACAAGCTGGTAAACTCCGGACAATTGAACTTCACGAAATAATCGCGGTCTGGATGTTTATTATCGAATACTTCCAACACTTCTGGGCTGTATTCAAATAAATATTTTGTATTTTTGTTGCCTAACAGCGTCAGATCTTTCAATTCATCATCTTTTCTTCCAGCCATCTTTTTTCATCCTTTCCTATTAATTTACACTCCGCGCTTGTTTCCCCAAACAAGTGCATGAAGCTGCGGCAAAACTCGAGCATCGTTCATTTCTTTTGATTGAACAGTCAATTCGATCAGCCATTCTAATTTTTCTAAAAGCTGATTTCTCAGGAGGTGATCATTTTGTTCGTTTACTTGATCATTTCCAGGCTGCAAATAAAATGAAATATTTGGATAGCGAAGGTGGACGTTTTTCGCGTAATCAAAATCTTCCTCATTAAAAACAACAACTTTTAGACTAACATTGTCTTTCCGTCCGCCATCGATCAGCCGCTTCATAATGTCATCAAGCACAGTAAAGTTCGTTTTCATCCCTGAACTAGGAGGCTTGGGAGAAAGAGTTAAATCATCGATTAGTAAAAACCAATCTTGATAACGGCTTCCCTGTGTCTCCAGTGCAGTGCGAAATCCTTGCTCCCTTAAAAGGATAATCAATTCATCCAATCCTCTAATCAATGCCGGATTTCCGCCCGAAATGGTGACGTGATTGAAGCGATCGCCGCCAAGCTCAATAAGATCGTCCAAAATTTCCGCTGCTGTCATTTGTTTAATTTCATCTTTTGCTGAACCGTTCCACGTAAAAGCTGAATCACACCAGCTGCATGAATAGTCGCAACCGGCCGTTCGGACAAACATTGTTTTTTGTCCGATCACCATTCCTTCCCCTTGAATGGTCGGTCCAAAAATCTCGATGACCGGTATTTTTTTCATTATTTCATCTCCCTTTTCGGACGGTACACAACATAGCTTGTCGGCGTTTCTCTGACAAACACCTGCAAGCATTTCGGTTTATTCGGGAGTACATTTAAATGATCCTGGACAATTTCCCAAATTTTCCGCGCAACCACTTCTGTCGTTGGAAAGTCTTCGCTGTTTTGACCATTGAATACATCCGTATGGTCATTGAGCAGCGTATGGTCAAATCGATCATGAACCCATTTTTTTAAATGCTGAAAATTCACAAGGAATCCTGAATCATCAAGCTGATCACCGCAAATAGTGAGATTGACGAAATACGTGTGGCCATGTACACGGGCGCATTTCCCCGCTTTTTCATGCGGGATGTAGTGTGCAGCAGATATTTGCATATCTTTATTCAGCTCATAACTATAATTATGAAAAACTTGCGGATAAAATTGATGAAGCATCACGTATTAGCTCCTTTTTCAGCCAAATATTGTTCCAATCCCCTTTTTCTCAATAAGCAAGCAGGGCATTCGCCGCATCCGTCGCCAATAATGCCGTTATAGCACGTCAACGTTTTTTCGCGAATGATATCGAACACCCCTAACTCATCGGCAAACTTCCACGTTTCCGCTTTATTGATCCACATAAGCGGCGTGTGAATCACAAAATCCTCTTCCATCGCTAAATTAATCGTTACATTGCAGGATTTTACGAACACGTCCCGGCAGTCAGGATAGCCGCTGAAATCCGTTTCACATACACCTGTCACAATATGTTTCGCTCCCAGTTGTTTCGCCAAAATGGCGGCAAATGTCAAAAAAACTAAATTCCTCCCCGGAACAAAAGTGTTGGGAAGCTCTCCTTCCTTTTGTTCAATTTCCATATTTGAACGCGTTAATGCATTCGGCGCCATTTGATTTAATAAGGACATGTCCAGCACATAATGAGGTATGCCGGCTTCGTTCGCAATGTTTTTCGCTGCTTCAATTTCCTGTGCATGCCGCTGATTATAATGAAACGTGACAGCGGTCACCTCATCAAATTGTTTCTTCGCCCAAAACAAACAAGTTGTACTGTCTTGTCCTCCGCTAAACACAACGACCGCTTTCTTATTATCCATTTGAAAACGCTCCTTTCTGAAAAAAGAAAGCCATTCACACTGCCTAGCTTAAACAGAAACTGATGCTTCTTTTTCTGCTACAGAGGCGGAAGCAAGCTGTTCAGAAGCCTTTCGAAATCATCATAAATCTATTCAACTTCTAAACCTTTCGCAAACATTGAAAAAACTATATCCCAAGGATATAGTTTTCCTTAGTTTTTTATAGAGGGTGTGCTAGAACCTCTCCCGTTCTTTCGAAACGGATTTTTATTCAAGTTGTATCTTATTATATCATACAGAATTGGTTATGCAAACGGCATGCTCCGACTGGAGTCACTCAAGACTTTGTGGGCAACTTTTTTAATCGCTATTTTTTGATAGCGAAATCACTTTTTTCAGGGTACCCTCTTGGTAAAAAAATCTCCTTTTTCAAAAAACAGAATTGAGCCGAGCGTTTGTGGGCAATTTTTTATCCTCTAAATGTAGTCCATGATCATTCTACCAGGAGCAGCCGCACTTTCTTATATTACTGCCACACTTTCCCTTTCATTTAATGAGCAATCAGAGTTCTCATTAAATGAAGGCGCTAATTTTTACCTACAATAATTTTACTTTTACCTCCGCATCATGCCTTTTCCAAGCCTCTGTAGCGTGAGGTCGTTAATTCCTGAATATACTCTTTTAGTTCCGGCATTTCTTTTTTTCTAGCTAATTGAATGGCAAGGTCAATATCATATGGAACACGTATGTGCTGAATCGAAAAAGGAGCCCTTTTCTCCGAGTTGAACGTGCCTTCCAAAATGCAGTAGGATGCTTCGGGCAGGTCCAGCGGATTACCGACACTGCCTGCATTAAAAAGCGTTTTACCGGATAAATGCTGTATAAAGGCATTATGAACATCACCGTATCCGACAACATCCGGCTCCTTCGTTCCCAAACCGGTTTCAACGCTGTTTTCAAACATGGACAATCTTTTTTCAATCGAATCCCAAGGCTGTACTCTTATCCAGACGCTGAAAGGGGATGCATGAAAAAGCCGCAGCCGGCGGCCGCTCATATAAAAATCAATGGAAAACGGGAGGCTACGCAAATATTCTATGTCTTCTTGCGACAACTGATTTTGATGCCAGCGAACGACATCGTTTACATCTTCCCTTGTAATCAGCTCGTCCCAGTTTCCTTTTAAAACAAAATCGCAGGAGCTGCGGACGATATCGATCGCTTCTTTTGATTCAGGTCCTTTTCCGACAAGATCTCCTAAACAAAAAATTCGATCTACATTTCGCAAGCTTATATCTTTCAATACAGACGACAACGCCGGAATATTCCCATGTATATCAGAAATGACCGCGATTTTATCCAAATAAACTCCTCCTTCATTTCCCTACTATTTTATCATGATTTGTTATCGTCTGGAATTTTTTTGAACATTAATAATATGAAAAAGGCAATGCTCATATACCCGAACAGCGGATAAAGCGTGGAAATGAGCTTTCCGTATCCTATCAGGCTGACTAAATAACATAATAATAGGATGAAAATGACACCAGCGATTTTTGCCAAAGGCTTTTCCGATGATAATTGCCGTTCCAAACCATACAGATTGCCGATCAACGATGAAAATATTTCTCCAAAAATAACAAGGATGTATATGTAATAAAAGCCTGAAAACAGCTGCTTGACAATTTCAGCCATTGGGATTTCAAAAAGCCCGGCGTCCGGCAAATGCAGAAGGGAGAAATAGCTGGAAAATAAAATGAAGCTTAATCCGAGACCGCCTACAACTCCGCCCAATTTAATGGCGCTTTCATCCTTTATTGCGTTTGCGAGCGGAACAAGTACAGCCTGAGCAAGAGAGAGATTAAAAGAAACATATAAAAAGCTTGATTTGACTGGTTGAAACACTCCATCCAACGATAAATCGATAAAATCACCCCTTATGATGGCTTCAATGGAGATGATCAGGCTAAACAAAATAAAAAGCGGAACAACCAATAGATTGACGGAAGACAGCCCTTTGACTCCAAACGAAATCACAGCAATGGAAAGCACAATCGTTAAAAAAATTCCAAATTGCTTTGAAAGCGACAGTTGCTCTTCAAAAATCGCCCCCGCCCCCGACAGCATGACCGATGTGATGCCAATCAGCATCATAAACATCAAGCCGTTGACTACATAAGCTGACAACGTCCCAAACAAAAATTGGTTCAACTGCAAATACGAAGATGCATTAATGCGTCTTCCGATCAACATCATTTTCGTTCCCAGCCAAACAAATAAAACGGCAGAACAAATAATTCCAACAATTCCTCCAGCGCCGTATTTTGAAAAAAACTCAACGATCTCTTTTCCCGTTGCAAACCCTGCACCGATGACAGTGCCGATATAGACAGAAGCTATTTGAAGTGCCAATACCCATTTATTGCTCATGTTTCACCCACCTTACTTTATCAACAATATATGGACAAGAAGGGAAAAAAAGACGAAAAAAATTTGTAAAAAAGACTTGAAAGTCAAAAAAGGTCAAAGTATAATAAAGTCAGAAAAGGTCAAACAGTGAATCTAACTATTGAATGATTGAGATTGTTTCTTTGATTCCAAAAGGTCAAAGAAAGTCAAAGAAGTTTCTTCTTTTGGTCAAAGTTAATCAAAGTCAAAAAGGAGGAATGTTATATGTTGTGTGAAAATTGCCAAGCAAGAAAAGCCAATGTTTTATTAAATGTACAAATCAATCACAACAAACAAGAAATGCGTCTCTGTCAAGAATGCTATCAACAATATAAACAAAAAATCCCAAGTGGTTTTTACGGATTCAGCGGTTTCGATGAATTATTTCAATCATTTATGCCAAACTCTTTTGAGAGCTTTGACCAAGCTGTTCAAGCACAACCGAAATCAGGGGGCGGAAAACAGAACGGCTTCCTCGATCAATTCGGCCGAAATTTAACGGATGCTGCAAAAGCTGGGTTGATTGATCCTGTCATCGGCCGCGATGATGAGGTAAGACGAGTGATTGAAATTTTAAATCGACGCAACAAAAATAACCCGGTTTTAATCGGAGAACCAGGCGTAGGGAAAACAGCTATTGTGGAAGGACTAGCCTTAAAAATTTCTCAAGGAGACGTTCCGCAAAAATTAAAAAATAAAGAAGTTTATTTGCTGGATGTTTCATCACTTGTCGCCAACACGGGAATTCGCGGACAATTTGAACAGCGGATGAAGCAGCTAATTCAAGAATTGCAAGCCCGAAAAAACATCATCCTGTTTATCGATGAAATTCATCTTTTAGTCGGCGCCGGTTCTGCGGAAGGTTCTATGGATGCCGGCAACATATTAAAGCCAGCGCTCGCCCGCGGTGAGCTTCAAGTTGTCGGAGCAACAACTCTAAAAGAATACCGGCAAATCGAAAAAGATGCAGCCCTTGAACGACGCTTCCAGCCGGTTATTGTGAAAGAACCTTCCATTGAAGAAGCGATCAGCATTTTAAAAGGAATTCAAGAAAAATATGAACAATACCATCAAGTCAAATATTCAGAAGATGCGATTAAAGCTTGCGTCACACTATCTCATCGATATATTCAAGACCGCTTTTTGCCTGACAAAGCCATCGATTTAATGGATGAAGCTGGTTCAAGATTAAACTTAAAAGCCGAGCCGGCTAATGAAGCAGACATCCACGAGCGGCTTAAACAAATTGCCCATGAAAAAGAAAAAGCGCTAAAGGAAGAACGATACGAACTTGCAGCTAAGCTTCGCGACGAAGAAGCTGCCCTTGAAAAGCAGCTTGAACAAGGAAAGGACAAACAGCAAGCAATCGTTCAAGTAGAAGACATTCAAAAAATCATCGAAGAAAAAACCGGCATACCAGTCGGCAAGCTGCAAGAGGATGAGCAAGCAAAAATGAAACATTTAGAAGAAAACTTGGCGAAAAAAATTATCGGCCAAGAGGATGCTGTCCGGAAAGTGGCAAAAGCCATTCGCCGCAGCCGCGCTGGATTGAAAGCAAAAAACCGACCAATCGGATCCTTCCTGTTCGTCGGCCCGACTGGCGTTGGAAAAACGGAATTGTCGAAAACATTAGCTTTGGAGCTGTTCGGTTCAAAAGATGCCATGATTCGCTTGGATATGAGTGAATATATGGAAAAACATTCTGTTTCAAAATTAATCGGCTCGCCTCCAGGCTATGTCGGACATGAAGAAGCAGGACAATTAACGGAAAAGGTTCGTCGCAACCCTTACTGCATTATCCTGCTGGATGAAATTGAAAAAGCTCATCCAGATGTACAGCACATTTTCTTGCAAATATTAGAAGACGGACGCTTGACAGACAGCCAAGGCCGCACCGTCAGCTTCAAAGATACGGTCATTATTATGACCTCTAACGCTGGAGCAGGTGCAAAACAAGTTCACGTCGGTTTTAACAGCACGGTGGAAAAAGAATCAAGCATCCTTGAATCTCTCGGTTCATTCTTTAAGCCTGAATTTTTAAACCGTTTCGATGCCATTATCGAATTTAAACCGCTTGATAAAGAAGATTATTTGAAAATAGTTGATTTGATGCTTGAAGAAGTTCGGAACACGTTGAAAGAACAAAACATTTCATTGGACGTAACAGAAAAAGCAAAAGAAAAATTGGTAGAAATCGGCTATCATCCATCGTTCGGCGCTCGTCCGCTTCGCCGCGTCATTCAAGAACATATTGAAGACAAAATTGCAGACATCCTGTTAGACGGTGAAGTGCACAATCATTTAATCGCCGACGTAGAAAATGAAGAAATTGTTATTCGTTCATAACAGCTGCCCTAACAGTCCATTAGGGCAGTTTTTTTATTTGGGAGCAGCATCGCAAAAATCGATTCCGATGAATGTGTCGTTTATTTTTTTTATCAAATATAAAATTTTCGTCTTTCTTTGTCGATATAATAATTGAATATAGAAAGAAGAAGGATTTGATGAACATGGACAAAACATCAATTATCGGCATTTTTTTAGGAATTATGGCAATTATTGTCGGCATGGTTTTAAAAGGTGTCAGTCTTTCCGTCTTAATCAATCCGGCAGCTATCGTCATTATTATCATCGGAACGATTGCTGCGGTCGTTATTGCCTTTCCGACAAATGAAATTAAAAGAGTACCGAAATTATTCCGCGTCTTATTTAAAGACACACAAACTTATACGATTCAAGAGTTGATTGTCCTTTTCTCTGAATGGGCGCAAATCGCAAGGAAAGAAGGATTGTTGGCGCTGGAAGCTAAGCTTCAGGAAATAGATGACCCATTTTTAAAGACCGGTTTAAGCATGGCTGTGGACGGTCAGTCTGCCGAGTTCATCCGAGATGTTATGACAGAAGAAATCAATGCAATGGAAGAGCGGCATGAAGCAGGCGCCGCCATTTTTTCTCAGGCCGGCACGTATGCTCCGACTCTTGGCGTATTAGGAGCTGTATTAGGTTTGATTGCCGCACTAGCCAATTTGGAAAATATTGAGGAGCTCGGACATTCGATCAGCGCCGCGTTCGTTGCTACTTTGCTCGGAATTTTTACAGGATATGTTTTATGGCACCCGTTTGCGAACAAGCTGAAAAGGAAATCCCAGCAGGAGGTGCTCGTCCGCCAGGTGATGATCGAAGGCATTCTTTCCATTTTAGAAGGACAGGCACCGCGGACGATTCAGCAAAAATTGGCATTTTATCTTCCTGAAAAAGAGCGGGCAAAGATTTCTGATGAAGGAAGTGTTACGTCCGATGCGTAGTAGAAAAAAAAACCGCAATGACCATCATACAGATGAAAGCTGGCTTATTCCCTATGCCGATATTTTAACCCTTTTGCTTGCGCTCTTTATCGTCCTATTTGCTCTCAGTTCGATAGATGCCCAAAAATTTGAACGTTTGGCAAGAGCTTTCAATTCCAATTTTGACGGAGGCATAAGCGTTTTAGAATATCCGAGCCCTCTACCACAACAAGAAATGGAAAACATCGAAGAAAACAAACAAAATGGAAAAGTGCAAAATGAGCCTCATGACAATGATGAATCGGGAAACAGCGATCAAGAGGAATTAGCGGAAGTTCAAAATCGGTTTAATCAATACATTGAAGAAAACAACTTGAAAAACAATATTAAAACATCACTAAACGAAGAGGGTTTGTTAATCACGATTCGGGACGATATATTGTTTGATTCGGGCAGCGCCAAAGTGAGAAAAAAAGATGAAATTTTGGCTACTGACATTGCCAAAATGCTCGCCATGGGCAGTGCCCGCAACGTGGTTATCAGCGGACATACAGACAATGTACCGATTCATAATTCAAACTTTGATTCAAACTGGCATTTAAGTGTTATGAGAGCCGTAAATGTGATGAAAATTATTTTAGAAAACAAAAATCTCGACCCAAGCAAGTTCAGTGCGAAAGGATACGGCGAATACAAACCCGTTGCTTCCAATGATACAGCAGAAGGAAGACAAAAAAACAGACGGGTGGAAATTCTAATTCTTCCAAACAATAAAAAAGCGGAGCCGAATTAAGCCGGTTCCGCTTTCATTTTTCTTTCGCATGGTACCCTACTTTTTTTAATAGATTAATCGCTGTTTCCTTCTCATCTTCTGTCAAAATATTCACGATCGAATCAATCATCTCTTGATGAGAAGGAAAGATTTCTTCAATCCATTTTCTCCCCTTTTCCGTTATTGCTGCATATGTGACACGGCGGTCTTTTGGGCATGCTTTTCGAACTAACAGCCCTTTTTGCTCTAATTTATCAATAACATACGTAATGCTGCCGCTAGCTAAAAGAATTTTTCCGCCGATTTGTTGAAGTGGCTGATCTCCTTTATGATACAAAAGCTCTAAAACGGCAAATTCCGTTAAGTTTAATCCATATGATTGAATGTGCTTGCTAACTTGATCATTCATTGCGCGATAAGCACGTGAAAGAACGATAAAAAATTTTAGAGATTTTTCAATACTGCTGTTTTCCTTAGCCAACTTTCATCATTCCTTTAGTATTTCAATGTCTTGAATTATAATAGTGAAACTTCTCATTATTGTCAATCACTGCATAGAAAATTTCAGAATAAAAAAACTTTTTTTAACCCCGATCTTCTTTCAAAAGATCATGCTATAATAAAAAGGTTGATGAAAAAGAAGGAGTTTAAAGAAATGCTGGACTTAACACATCGCCATAAGGTTTTGCTTTACATTTTGATCGTAATCCTGCCCACTTTTCTGATTTCGTTTATCATATGGGAAAAACAAAAAAATATTCTCTTTTCGAAACATGAAAAAGAAGCCGTATATATGCTAGACATTCATCAAAGTCAAATTGACCGCTTAATCTCGGAAACAAAAACGAGAATGGAAACAATGGCGTTATTCATAGATCAAGAAAATAATCCAAACCAAATTCAAAGAGCTCTAAAAGAAACCCTACAACAAGAACCCCGCTTTACCGGCCTGTATATCGCAAATGCAGACGGAACAATAAAAATCGGCACTCAACCCGTTTCATTACATCATGACATCTCTTCGGAAAAATGTTTTCAATCTGCGCTCGCAACAAAAAAGACTGCTATTTCAGAAGTTCACGATAAAAAGCTTATCACGATCTGCACCCCGATTGTAAATCAGCAAAAAGATGTAAATGGCGTTTTATACGCCACATTAAGCATAAACTATATACAAAATATTATGAACGTACTGAGCCCAGATTTATATATCGTGGTGAGCGACACGAAGAACAACTTTCTTTTCAGTGCAGGCGAAAAAGAAAAGGACTCTTCCGAAAAATCTGTTCAAACTGATATTACCCAGCTTCCATGGGTGCTGAAAGCGTCGGTCGCTCCGGTCAAGCCGTTGGAAATCTCTCAAGTTGTTTTAACTTATGCCGCCATTGTATACATTTTTTTTAATATTATTTTTTTGTTGATCCAATATTATTTGCTGAAACGTAAAGCAAGATTGGAAGAAGAAAAAATTAAAGCGCAAAAGCTTGAACTGGTCGGTACTCTCGCTGCCAGCACAGCGCATGAAATCCGAAATCCTTTAACTGGAATTAGCGGTTTTATTCAACTGTTAAAGAAAAAATATCAGTCAGAAGAAGATCAGCATTATTTTTCCGTCATAGAAAAAGAGATCGACCGAATCAATGAAATTGTGAGCGAATTTCTCGTTCTCGGAAAACCAACCGCTCATAAACACAAACTGTACGACTTAAATCAGATTATCGACGAAGTCATGCCGATCATTAAATCGGAAATCAATCTCCATCGAACAAATTTTCAAGTTCATATGGATCGGCATAATCCTATTCGGATTTATTGTACAAAAAATCATATTAAACAAGTTTTGTTAAATTTAACGAAAAATGCTTTAGAAGCAATGGACATGAACGGATCATTAGAATTGATTGTCAAAAAAGAAGCAAATCTTGCAGTTATCAAAGTGATCGATACAGGGAAAGGGATTCCTGAAAAAATGATGGAAAAAATTTTTGACCCATTTTTTACGATGAAAGACAGCGGCACCGGACTTGGACTGGCAATATGCAAACGCATTGTCGATATGTATGGCGGCACCATTGAGATTGAAAGCAAATTGAATGTCGGCACAACCGTGACGATAAAGCTGCCGCTATCAAATAAAAGCTGAAGCTCGATGTGATTCTGAACTAGGCGAAAAACAGCCTTCTTGTTCTAATGTAAGCCGCATCTAAAAATGCTTGATGATGCATTTGATGCAGGATTGGTAGAAACCGATGAAAGCGACGGTTTCTACCTTCTTTTATCTATTTTTGAATCAAAAACCGATTAGAGGATCGGGGCTAAAAAATGCTGAGTCGTACCCAATCATTTTCTTACGATGAATGATATCTTGACATGCGGCTTCCGCTTTTTCCTTTTCTTCCTTTTTGAGAACGTGTTTTTCCTATTATTTTTACTGCACCTTTATAAACGATATAAATGCTCAAAAAAGCGAAGAACAGAGCGAGAAATCCCCATAGACCTTGCACAATATCTTCAAATTCCATATTTCCTCTATTCGTTATTTTTTGTTGAATCTCAATGGCAAACACTATGACAACTAGTACGGTCATTGTATAAATAAACGATATACATAAAATGCCGAATTTTGCTATATATTTAAATACCACATGTGTAATGAAAAAGATAACCATGCCGAAAATGCCGATGATCCAAAAATGCAGCTGTTTATCTGTTAATTGAAAACCAGCCATTTCTACCAAATGGATAATATTGTCATGAAAATCATTAATCAGTTCTACAATGAATAAGAGCGTTTCTTTCATATAAAATCTCCTTCTATTGATAAAATAACAAATCTATTATAAAACATTATTATCAAAATTTATTTTTTCTGAAAAGGGGTACGATTTTATGTACGACGTATATATTGGGAGTTTTTTATCAGCAATGTCTACAGGTTTAGGGGCTGTCCCGATTCTTTTTTTGCAAAAAACGATTAAACATAGAGGAAGAGATTTATTATTAGCATTCAGCGCTGGGATTATGATGGCTGCTTCCATGAGGGGGTTGATACCTGAAGCATTAGCAAACGGAAATATAATGAAAATGTGCATCGGATTAATACTTGGAGTGCTTATATTAACAATTTTAGAGAAAAATATTCCTCACATTGAACTGGAGCATACGAAAGAAGGAATACAATTTGACGAAAAAGCATTGCTCATTATCTCGGCGATCACCTTACATAATCTCCCGGAGGGTCTATCTGTCGGAGTAAGTTATGCCTCAGAGAAACAAGATTTAGGTCATCTAATTGCTCTTGCAATCGGGCTGCAAAATGCACCAGAAGGCTTATTAGTTGCTCTTTTTTTAATCAATCAGAACATTTCCCGCATCAAAGCCTTTTTCATTGCAACGTTGACAGGAGCGATCGAGATTGTCACATCTCTAATAGGGTTTTATTTAACAACATTTGTTGAATCTTTAGTTTCTTACGGTCTTGCTTTTGCTGCAGGAGCAATGCTTTTTATCATTTATAAAGAATTGATTCCGGAAAGCCACGGCGATGGTCATGAATTGACTTCGACATATTCTTTTATTTTCGGAATTTTATTTATGATTGTGCTGACTGAACTTTTTTAAGCTTGTCAAGTATGAGTTTTCTTTATTTTTCAACCGTTGCAACAAAAGGATTTGTTAATGTCCATTTCATAGGGTGGAAAATCGATTGATTTTTCTCATCGCTGCTTACCATTTGCTGGTATTTGTTTAAAAGCTTGTCCAGTTCTTGGCTCAGCTCAATCGTCTCTTTGCTGTTCATCCCGTTTATTTGAGCCATTTCAATCATTTTTTGCCTTTTTATTATGATTTCTATGAACAGCTTTTCTTTGCGCAGCTCTTCTTCCGTTGCCATTTCTCATATCCTCCTTCCAAATCTCGCGGTCTAAAGACACGCACTCGGTTATTATTACAGATTCTACTATTTTTGTAAATAGATTCGCAAATTTAGACAATATTTTTACACAAGTATTTGACAATCCTCTTTAATATTTATGTAAGGAGGATTGTCAAATCATTCATACAGTCATAAAAAGCTTATCCAAAAGACTTTTTAAAAGAAAAAATTCGACTTCTTTTTTACTCGCTGACAGCAGACCAAAGCTTATTGCCTCAATAACCGCTGCCGTTTTATAGGTCGGAGGACAATATTTGAGCAATGATAAGATGCTTGTTTTCTATTTAAAATATTGTCGGAAATTTCTTTCCTTTCATTAAGAAAAGCTGCGCTTATTTCTATCATCACAATGACAAGCCTAAAAAACAGCGCAATTTTATCGGATTTTTACAGCTGTTCCAGTTGCTACAACCATCATCATCCCATCTCGTAATGTTTCAAAGTCAAGATCCACTCCAATCACAGCATTGGCTCCCAGATTTCTAGCTTTCGCTGTCATTTCTTCAATAGCTATTTCCCTTCCTTCTGAAAGCTTGCTTTCATATGCGCCGCTTCTGCCGCCGACAATATCCGTAATGCCTGCCAAAAAATCGCGGACAATGTTTGCACCAAGAATGGTTGTACCGCTGACAATCCCCAAGTATTCTTCAATTTCCTTTCCTTGCAAAGAATTGGTTGTTGTAATAATCATGGATTTCCCTCCATTATTTATTTTTTTACTTTATTACGTTTGAAAAAACGTTTCGTTCCATTCCGATTCACAAATCATTCTACTTTTTGTCTAAATTGTAGTAAAATTGTAGTAAAAAGCGAAACCTTGCTTTCCGTTTGTTCGTAAATTTATTAAATAATGCTGACAGGGGTAGGATCATGAAATCGATATTCTTGTTTTTCATAAGAAGTTTTATTGCTGTTTGTTCGATGTCTGTTCTTTGGTTTGCCTTGTTTTTAGGATTTGACCAAGCTTTCATTCAATCGTCTTTGTATGCTGTTGCAGGCGGTATTATCGTCTATTATATCACCAAATGGCTGCAAAAAAGAAATTGGCTGAAGCAAAACGGATTGACAGCCAGTGAATACAAATATGTACAGGAAAATTTAAAAGAAGCAAGACAAAAAATTGCCCGACTGCAGCGCACCTTATTTAGAGCCCGATCGCTCGGAACGATTCAGCAGCTTGTCGAAGCAATCAGGCTTTCCAAACGTATATATCATGTCGTTGAAAAGGAGCCGAAACGCTTCTATCAAGGCGAATCATTCTTTTTCTATCATTTAGATTCTTGCGTGGAGCTTGCAGAAAAGTATACGTTTCTTTCCGCCCAGCCGATCCGCGATCAGAACGTTAAATCATCATTGGAAGAAACGAAACAGATGTTGAATCAAATTTGCGAATCATTGGAGAAAGATTTAATCACCGTTTTATCGAATGATATCGAACATCTTCAATTTGAATTAAATGTTGCGAAAAAACAAACAACGAAATGGAAAGATAGGTGATTACGTTGGAAGAAAAGAAAGAGTTGGATCTATTAGATGATCTATTAAAGGACCCATTTGGAGAAAAAGAAGATAAGCCCGCATCACCTTTAGCAGTCAGCGAAGAAGAACAGCCGAAAAAATTTATCGACATGCTCTCACAGGAGCATAAAGCAAAGGCTGCACAGCTGGCAGCTCAAATTGATTACAAAAACCGGCATTCGATCGTCCAATTTGGGGCTTCCGCTCAGCAAAAGCTCTCCAGTTTTTCCCACGAAATGCTGGACTATGTTCAAAAAAAGGATATCGGGCCTATAGGCGATATTTTAAAAGAGCTGATGAGCAAACTCGAACAAGTAAACCCGGAAGAATTAAAACCGGAAAAACGAAACTTCTTTTCTCGTCTTTTCAAGAAAATATCTAGTTCGATCAATGAAATTTTATCCAAATACCAAAAAATCGGGGCACAAATCGAACGCATTACAGTCCGGCTGGAAAATTCAAAAAAAGCGCTGATGTCCGATATTCAATTGCTCGATCGTTTATATGAGCATAATAAGGAATACTTTCACGCGCTAAACATTTACATCGCTGCTGGTGAATTAAAATTGGAGGAGCTCCATACAAAAGTAATACCGGAATTGCAAAAAAAAGCGGAAACAACTGGAGATCAAATGGCGGTTCAAGAAGTAAACGACATGCTTCAATTTGCTGATCGGTTGGAAAAACGGATCCATGATTTAAAGCTATCTAGGCAAATTACAATCCAAACGGCTCCGCAAATCCGGATGATTCAAAATATGAATCAAACATTAGCGGAAAAAATCCAATCCTCCATTTTGACGTCTATTCCTTTATGGAAAAACCAAATTGCGATCGCTCTCACCTTATATCGGCAAAAAGGAGCACTGGAGGCCCAAAAGCAAGTGACGAAAACGACGAACGAGCTGCTTTTGAAAAATGCAGAAATGCTGAAAGCAAACACAATTGAAACAGCCAGGGAAAATGAACGAGGCATCGTCGATATTGAAACGTTGAAAAAAACACAGGACGACCTAATTTCAACAATCGAAGAAACGCTCAGGATCCAACAGGATGGACGTCTAAAAAGGCAGCAGGCTGAGCAAGAACTAATGCAGCTCGAGAAAGACTTAAAAACGAGACTATTGCAATTTAAACAAGAATAAAAAAGAAAAACCGGGATGATTTTTATAGAGGAAAGATTTTACACATATACAGCTGTTGAGTGATTCGTCCAAGCTTTTTTAAATGCCGGCACAGCATTTACATCGTAAAAACAGCAAATTTTTTAAAAACTCTGCGCAGGCATCGCAGAGTTTTTCATTTTGAAAGGTTCTATGATGCCCAATTTTTGCACTGCTCTAATTGCAGCAAAAAAGCTTTTTTATCCGTTTGATTGCCTGCATAGCCTACAAGCGCTCCGTTTTTGCCAATCACCCGATGGCAAGGAATTATGATCGGGATAGGATTCGCTTTATTGGCTTGGCCAACTGCCCGAACAGCTTTCGGATTTCCGATCCCATCTGCAACATATTGATAGCTTCTAGCTTCACCGTATGGAATGTTCATCAACTCTTTCCATACTTTTTGCTGAAATGAAGTGCCTTTTGGAAAAATGGGAAGGGAAAATATTTTTCGTCTTCTTTGAAAATATTCCTTAAGCTGTTTCGCTGCCTCTTCCAATAGATCCGTTTTATGTTCCACAACTTTTGAAGATGCCAGAAGCTCTGTAAGCTCCTGCTCATCCATCAACAAAGAGACAATTCGATTCTTTTCCTCTATAATCCCGATCGTACCAATAGGGCTGTTCATTGTATGCAAAAAGTACATCCTACACACCTTCTTGACCATTGATAGGGAGCGAAATATAAAATGTCGTTCCATACCCTACTTTGCTTTTGACATCAATTTTCCCATTGTGCTCTTTAATTATTTTGTAGCTTACCATAAGACCTAGGCCTGTTCCCCGCTCTTTCGTTGTATAAAACGGCTCCCCAAGCCGCTTCAGTTTATTTTTTGGAATGCCTGGCCCTTCATCTTGAATGGAAATTTGAACCCGGTGATCATCTTCTTTTGTGATCGAAACATAAATATTGCCTCCATTTGGCATCACTTCGATTGCATTTTTTAATATGTTAATAAAAACTTGTTTTAATTGATTGGGTTCGCAAAATATTTCCGGCACTTCCCCGTAGTCTAAATGAATTTGCACATTTACTAGAATAGCCTGTGCATTTAATAATTCTATCGTATCTTTCATGATTTTCACAATATTTTTTTGTTCAAATCGAACAGCTTGAGGCTTCGCCAAAATAAGAAATTCATCAATGATTGATTCAATTCGCTTCAGCTCAGAAGTAATGACATTGAAATACATGGAATAATCTTCTTTTATGCTTCCTTGCAGCAGCTGGATAAATCCTTTTAACGCTGTCATTGGATTGCGGATTTCATGGGCTATTCCGGCTGCCAATTCCCCAACAATATTGAGAGTGTCCGATTTTCTCAGCCGCTCTTCGATTTCTTTTCTTTCAGTGATATCGCGAAATATAACTAAATTCATATTTTCAATAATGTGGCGTTTAAATGAACATTCGAGAATTCTTTCCTGCTTATTTTTCACCGTAATCGCAAATTCTTTCGTCAACCCATCCATTTTCCAATCACTTTTAAAATGAATGGGAAAAAATCGGAATATGCAATCACGTCCAATTTGATCTTGTGTTAATCCTAAAATTTGCATTGCAGCAGGATTGGCATCAACAATCACCCAATCATCATTAAACAGAAGAATGCCGTCCATCGCTCCGTTAAACACATTCCGGAATTTTTGTTCACTTTCACGCAATTCTTTTTCCATTCGTTTCCGGTCGCTGATATTTCGCAATATGGTCATATGGGTTTTTTCCTTCGGGTTGTATTTTGATGTGAATTCGAGCTGCTTCTTTTGTCCGTTCGGCATGTAAAACATTAATTCTTCCCGGATGGCACCAGATTTTAAATATTCATCTTTCACCTGCAAAAACTTTGGATCATTTGCATTGATAAATCGCATTAAATTGCTTTTCAACAGTTCATCAAAGGGGAGTTCAAATATGCGGCAAGCCCATTGATTCGCGCGTATAATATTTCCAAAATGATCCCAAATAAGGATGGCATCAAGAGCATTTTCAAAAATTTCTCTAAACCTTTCTTCACTCTTCAAAATTTGCTGTTCCATAAGCCTCTTCTCTGTAATATCGCGCAATATCGACATGTAAAATCCGTGTAAAATGTTTGACGTGGTCGTAAATTCAAAAATTTTTCGCGTTCCGTCTTTTAATCGGACAGGCATTTCTCCTTTCATTTTTCCTTTTTCAAACAATACTTCATAAAAATATTTTTTCATTTTCTCATCTTCGATAAAATCTGAAAATTTATAGTTTTTGAGTTCATCACTCGGAATGCAAAAGCTTGTACAAAATGATTGATTGGCATCTATAATAAATCCTTCGTAATCAAAAATGACAATGCCGTCAACAGCACGGTCAAATAAATCCGGAAACAGCTGTTCATTGATCGATCGTTCCTGTTCAAGAATTTTTTTCGAAGAAACATCCCGAAAAATAGCAAGATTGTATGTGCCGTAAATGTTCTCAATGATGCTGTATTCAACATATTTGATTCGGCCGTTTTCCAGTTTTAACATGAGTTCCGCATATTGCTGTTTTTCATGATCAGAAAAATTTTTTATAAATTCGTTTCCTGGCAGAGCTGCTACAAAATCATCTATCGACTTCTCTAGTATGACTTCTTTTTCCATTTCAAAAAGGCGGCATGCTGACTGATTTACTTGAAAAAACTTGCCGTGATGATCTAAAAGCACCATAGCATCTATTGATCGATCGAAAATTTCGTAATATTTTTTTAATTTTTCATTTTCTTGTTGCGCTTTTTTTAAACGCTTTGTCAACAAATCTTCTTCAATGGCTGCAATGTTTTGCTTCAAACTTCCCACCTCTCATTTTAACACTCTCAATATATTTACATTTTCTACAAATTACGTTAGAATCCTTCATGCACTGTCAATTTAGTCAATTCGATGTACCTTTCAGTACGACTGTTTACAAAATGTTGAATTTGTCTTATATTTTAAATCGAAACTTTTTTTGAAGGTGATAACATGAATGAGAGGAACAGCTACTTTGATAACGCCAAGTTTATATTAATTCTTCTTGTCGTGTTCGGCCATTTTATTCGATCGATGATTGAAGACAATTACATTATGATGAACATATACAAATTTATTTACACGTTTCATATGCCTGCGTTCATTTTAATTTCCGGCTTTTTTGCCAAAGGGTTTAACAAACAGGGATACGTTAAAAAAATAGCAAAAAAACTCATTTTGCCATATTTCATTTTTCATGGCATCTATACAGTTTATTATGTTTTGATTAAAGGCGACAATCTGCTCCATTCAATTGATCCTTTGAATCCGCACTGGTCCCTCTGGTTTTTAATAAGTTTGTTTTTCTGGAACGTCATGCTGATCCCGTTTTCTAAATTGAATAAATTGGTCGCTTTAGGACTTTCGTTCTTTATCGGTATTGCAGCTGGATATTTTGATTTCATCAGCAACTATTTGAGCTTGTCACGTACACTAGTCTTTTTTCCTATTTTTTTAATAGGTTTTTATTTAAAGAAAGAACATTTTGCCATGATGACGAAGCTGCCTGCAAGATCTTTAGGGGCAAGTGCTCTGTTGCTTACATTTGTGACGTATTTCTATTTGCCTTTTGAGTATGAGTGGCTGTTCGGTTCCATGCCTTATTCAGCTTTTGGCGAAACGGATATCTTTTCAGGGCTGGTGCGGCTCGGATTTTATTTTCTTACTTTGATTACGACGTTCGGATTTTTCTCGTTAATACCGAAAAAGCGTCAATTTTTCACTGAATGGGGCACAAGAACTTTTTACGTTTATTTATTGCACGGATTTATCATTCAATCGTTCAGAGACAGCGAACTTGAAAGCTGGCTTACAGAAATAGAAAGCATCACGGTATTCGCCATTGTTTCAATTGTCGTTACATTCTTGCTGTCGAGCCGCTTTGTCAAAACGATCGCACAGCCAATCATTGAACTTCGAGCGACAATGCTAAAAAAAATAGTAAAAGGCTTATAAGACCGGGGCTGACGCACACAGACAGTCACATCACATAAATAGAACGGCTTCTAATAGCTTTTCAGAAATAGGTCTTTTCTACAGTCCGAGATGCTGAAACAACAATCTAGAGTAGTTAGAGAAATAACTTCAAAGGCGTCGCAGTTCCTAAACTTTCTAACTTTAAAAACAAGTCATAAGTCAGAGGTCCTAGCGGGGTATGGAAAATTCGAACATTTGCCAAAAAAATCTGGCGAGGCCCCTCGATGGACTTCGCCAGATGTTCAATTTTTTAGTCAATCCATTCAGCAATCTTCAATAATGAGATAGGCTGTTTTAATTGGCCCATGTACGCCAACCACTAAGTTCATTTCAATATCCGCTGAATTGCTCGGTCCTGTAATAAAATTAATGCAGGAAGAAATCGTTTCGCCTTTTTCCACCATTTGATGAAATTTTCTGGCGGCCTGTGTCATTCTAGGGAGGATCGTGCTTTTCGGAATAATGGAAATATACGTTGTCGGCAAAAGGCTGACCGCCCTTCCTTTCCCTCCCCCATTCAACAAGACAACCGTTCCGGATTCAGCCAGTGTATAATCGCTGAACGTAATTCCGATATTTGCTCTTTCCGCAATTTGAATATTTTCTTTTCCAAGCTCAGGATCCCATATATGCACGTCTGTTCCTTCGTTTGGCAATTCCTCCAATAAAAAAGGCATCAGCCCGAATGCTTCAAACCGATGATCGTCCCACGTCACAATCGGACCGCCTCCATAAAAAGCAATCGCCTCTTTCAGCGTATTTTTCAATGATTTGGAAGTCGTTCTGTATACATCGACATGAACATTTTTACATTGTTTTATAAATGCATCAACCAGTTCGTCGGAAGAATAACCAGCAAGTGTTTTTTCTTGAGGGTGAAATGACCAGCTGGGCCGTTCCACCCCTTCCTTCCGGGGATTTCGTCCTAACCTTTGAGCTATCATCTGCAAAAACGAATCTCGATTTTGAATCGTTCCGTTCATGAACGATCACCACTTTCTTTTTTACGATTGTGAAACCATTCGCGAAAGCTGTTTTTTTCCGGTGCCGGGAAATCACGTATGGACGTCCAATTTTTCAAAGGACCTGGTCCATTGGAAATTTTCCCGTCTTTCGAAAACGGTTTGAGGGCTGCTGGCGCCAGTTTTGTTCCCCACTGATACAGTTTTTGATTCGATGCTCCTATTCCAAATGCCTTCATCGCCAGCTTCTCGCTTATTGGCGCTCGTCCTTCCCGCTCGACAATTACTTGCCGATGCTTATGGAGAAGTTCATGAAGCGGAATTTTTACGGGGCATGCTTCCGTACAAGCGGCACATAGTGTGGAAGCATAAGGCAATTCCTTAAAATCATCATAACCACCAAAAAGCGGCGTCAATACAGCACCAATCGGACCTGGGTAAATCGATCCGTACGAGTGGCCGCCTATATGCCGATATACAGGACAGACGTTAATGCACGCTGCACAACGAATGCATTGAAGAACAGGCTGGAATTCAGTTCCTAAAATTTTGCTTCGTCCGTTATCAACAATCACCAAATGGAATTCTTCCGGTCCGTCAACATCCTCTTTTTGTTTCGGACCAGTTAAAACCGTTATATAGCTCGTTAATTTTTGACCGACTGCACTCCTTGTCAAAAGACTGACAAGCACATCAAGTTCTTCGAATGTTGGAACTATTCTTTCCATCCCCATGACAGTTATTTGTGTTTTCGGAATGGTCGTCACCATGCGGGCATTTCCCTCATTTGTCACTAAACAAAACGATCCAGACTCGGCAATGGCAAAATTGCATCCTGTGATGCCGACATCCGCTGTTAAAAATTCCTCCCTAAGCATTTTTCTCGCATGGAGTGCAAGCTCCTCAGGCTTTTCTGTTTTCTCATACCCAAGTTTTCGCTGAAACACATCTCGAATTTGTTCCTTATTTTTATGCAGGGCTGGGGCTACAATGTGCGAAGGCGGATCATGATCATCAATCTGCAATATATATTCGCCTAGATCCGTTTCAATAACTTCACAGCCCGCTTCCTCCAAACATTGATTCATATGAATTTCTTCCGTCACCATCGATTTCGATTTGACAATTTTGCGAGCCTTTTTTTTCTTGATAACACTTTGGATGTAATCGTTCGCTTCCTCCGCTGTTTGAGCAAAAAAAACATGTCCGCCCCTTTTTGCAACATTTTCGCTTAACTGGTGTAAATAATAGTCCAAATTTTCCAATGTATGCTTTCTGATTTGTTCACCGAGCGATCTCCATTCTTCCCAATTGCCAAGCTCTTCAGCAGCTTCCAGACGTCTTTTTCTCAGCCTTTCTTGAGCATCTTGGACTGCATTTCTCATAAAATCGTTTTCAATATTTTTTTGCACCCTTTGATCAAACGGCTGATCCGAAATTTTCATTGCCATCCTGCTTTCCCCCCTCCATTATTCGATACTGTTTAACACCTCAGCAATGTGCATGACCTTGACTTGTTTATTTTTCCTGCTTATTCTCCCCCCGATATTCATTAAGCAGCCGCAGTCTGCCCCGATTAAATAGTCGGCATCGGTTTCCTCAATATGCCGAACTTTTTCATCAACCATTTGTTCAGATATTTGTTCCATTTTGACGGAAAACGTTCCGCCAAAGCCGCAGCAATCATATGCATTTGGAAGCGGAACCAATTCAAGCCCCTTCACGTTTGCCAGCAATTTAAATGGTGCCTCCTGAACTCCAAGAAGACGGGTCATATGACATGATGTATGATAGGTTGCTTTTCCTTTTAATGTTGCGCCCACATCTTCCAAATTTAAAACATCTACAATAAACTGTGTTAATTCATACGTCTTATTTGCAAGCTTTTGCGCCTTTTCTTTCCAAACCGGATCTTCATCAAAAATGTGCGGATATTCCTTAAACATCGTGGCACATGATCCGGAAGGTGTGACAACATAATCGGCATGTTCAAAGGTGAGAATCATATTTTTCATCGCTTCTTTTGCCGCTTGAACATATCCGCTGTTATAGGCAGGCTGTCCGCAGCAAATTTGGCTTTCCGGAAATTCTACTTCGCATCCAAGTCTTTCTAAAAGCTCAACTGTTGCTTTGCCTACTGAACCGTTAAATACATCCACTAAACATGTGACAAATAATGAAACTTTCAATTTGCTCCCCCCGCCTTGTGAAACAGTTTCAACTAAGATGTAACCCTTTTCTTTTCACTTTATCGCTTTTTTTATCTTTAGTCAACAGGTCATCTGATGACTAGAAAGGAATATGCTTGCTTTATTCATAAAAAAAGCCGCCGTGTCGATCCATTGTTTGAAGATATCATGCTTACTATTGGGATCCATGAGACGGTTTAACACCATGGCAAAAACGGCTTCGTCATACTGAGAAGCAGCCTCGGAATCATCCATGATTTTACATAATAGCCGACCAAGCCCTAACTTTTCCCATACCTTTCGGAACAGATAAACCGGCCCAAACTCTTTTGTCCAAAGCACGGAGAAAGAAGAGGAAGAGCCTTGCCCGTGAATTCGGTCAAAGTAACGCTCTGAAAATTTGATTAATCCCTCGATTTATTTATCGACAGAGCCATTCTCTAATAAATGCTCTAACCTCCCTAGATTATAAAGCGTTTGTTGCCGAACTTTATTGTCTACACGAAATGTACGACATATTTGTAGATATTGACGAACAGAACCATTTTTATTTTTTGCTTATTAATTCGAATATACATATGTGGGTTTATTTGGCATGTATTTTTTTGAAAATGGCATTGAAAACTCCAAAGTATCCTCTTGTCAAATTCCGCTTCCCCCCCAAAAGACCCGAAATTAGTAATTAAATTTCCTAGTCTCTATTTTTATATAACAAATTATACCATTTTCCCATATTATATATTGTGTTATTTTCGATAGAATATAAGTGTAATGATTAAAGTCCTGCGGTAATATGTCAAGGTGAAAAATCATAGAAATTGGAAATTCCCTTGTCCGATGATCCGAAAAAAGGCAATACTGAAGAAACCCAGTATTGGTACATGTAATAAACTGGGTCTAAAGGTTGATATTGGTATACCAGATCGATCCTCTTATCGATCTTCCCCCTTTCTTGGCGTGTAGATTTGACCGTTGCGTAGCAGCGCATCGATCACACGCACGAGTTTTCTAGCGGTGAGGACGAGGGCTCGTTTATGTTGGTGTTTGGGCACTTCCTCATACTTCTTCCGGTAGTACGCACGAAACGTCGCATCATGCCGTTGCACCGAGTTGGCAGCCTCCACTAGGTAGTAACGGAGATAGCGATTGCCGGAACGAATGAGGGAGGTGTCCTCGGCTTGAAAACGGCCCGATTGGTGCTTGGACCATGTCAAGCCGGCATATTTTGCCAAGGCGGCCTGGTTGTGAAACCGCTCGATTTGCCCGATTTCGGCCAGGATGCCTGCGGTATAAACCGGTCCGATGCCTGGGATGGTTTGCAGTGTGTTCGGAATGCCTTCAAGATGGCGGGTAATGGCTTTATCGAGCTCTTTGAGCTGCGATTGCAGGCTGCGGATTGATTGAATCGACAGCCCTAACAGCAAGTCGATGGAATCCTCGACACACTTGGACAACCGATACGACGAACGGGCCGCCTTTTGAATCGACTTGGCGATGCATTCCGGATCGGCAAAGCGATTGCGCCCTTTTTGGCGCAGGAAGTCGGCCAACTGCTTGACATCCATTTGGCAGATGTCATCGAGGCTCCACGACTCAAGCAGCAGTTCGAGAATGGCATGTCCGAAGATCGAACTGTCCACCTCTTGGGTAAAGGAACTGCATTTGTAAAACAAGTGCTGGAGAAAATACTGTTTCTCACGGGTTAACTGGTGGACGAGATGATATCGCATGCGTGTCAGTCGCTGAAGCGCGAGAAACTGCTCCTTGAGGACAGCCGTCATCTTCAGACGGCCGAAGCGAAGCCGATCCGCAATGATCCAAGCATCGATGTCATCCGTTTTCTCCAAGTCGACATAGGCTTCTTTAAACTTGCGAATGAGCTTTGGATTGATCGTAAACACCTTGACGTTCCAAGCCTGCAAGGCCTCCTGCTGGTGGAAAAACATAGCTGGATGCCAACTGTAGACCGAGGTGGCTTCCATCCCGATCAGAATTTCGGTTGGCTTTCGCTTGTTAGCCCACAGGAGGATTTGATCCCGAAGGAAGGTGGCGCCCAGAAGATGATTATCCACTTTGAAGCGTGCGCACGTATTTCCTTCATGATCCATAATGCAGGTGGCTAAGTCGCGTGAGCTCACGTCGATCCCGACGTAGAGTTTCATGAGATCACCTCCTATTGTTGTAGGATCGAGGGGTAGGACTCTTCGGGATGCCCCCGGATCGCGCCTGTTGACCAGTCACCCTCGCATATGAGAACTCACGTTGGACCATGGGCTGCCCTGGAAGCTGCTCCTTCCAGCATGGGGAAAACCAACGGGAACAGCCTGCGGGTTAGACGTCCAAACAGGGGCCGAGGAGACAGACTTTACAAGTAGTCAAAGCTACAGGAGTGAGAAGAGTATCCCCGATGATCCTAAGACCATTATCCAGGAACATTGCGAAAAGTCCAACCCCGGTACGCTCAACCCTTTGTGGGAGGGGCGCGCCCCTCCCACAAAGGCAACCACCCAAGATATGCGATTGTCAAGGAGCGTATCGGACTGGAAATTCGATAAAAAAACTTTCTGAAACTTAGTATACGAGGAGGTAATGTTATGGAGAACCCTAATGAAAGATTGGATTTAGATGATATTTTAGCTATAATTGAAAAACTTTCTGAAGAAGATGCAAAATCATTTCTAAAAATAATTTATGGGAAGCTTGGAAATTTTAAATATTCTACAGAAGACATTACAAAAGAAAATATAATCAATGACATTGAAACAATTTTTAGTGAGAAAATACCTAAACTTTTGCAAATAAGAGAAGAACAAAAAAATAAATCTACATAATCTTTATGTAGATTTTTTCTTTTAAACTTAAACTGTAGATGAGTAAATCCCATTACATTTATTACCATCTTTAAAAAGAAAACAAAAATACCCTAATGCCACTCGTAACTGGTTTTTAATGGAATCTAGTGGCACTCCTCGTTGGGCTTCGTAATAAATAAACTCAGTGAGATTGTGAATTTTTCTCGATCTTACACTCGCAAGACCGGTTGAAAAATCACTTGAATGTTCTGTCATGCAATAGATATACGTAAATTGTACGATGGTCCAATATCGTTTAATGGCTCGCTCATGTCGGGGCTGTCTAATAATCGATTTTCCGGCTTATAGACGCCCTTTAATGTTTTAGAAATGTTGATATATCAATGCTTATGATGTTCCGTTTTCAATGGATTTTGACTTTCTGGACAGCCCCTAATGTTTCTTTCGTTTGCCGAAAGTAGCTTTCGATCGACCAGCGTTTCGCATAGTATTCAAGAATAGCCTGATCACTCAGTTTTTGTGTCTGTACTTAAAAAACAACGCAAATGCTCGCTCGTCATCGGTTGATCGGTTTTCCAACAAAACAATACCACCGCATTTGGAATGTCGTTCAATGCCCCTTCGTAGCGATACACTCGATACGTTTCCCCTCCCACGGTCACGAGGTGGGTATCGGAAACATCGATGTAACGGGCAAATTCTTTGACGGATGGACGAATTCCTTGTGGATACAGGATGCGGTTGGTTTTCAGTGCTGCCCAAACGGGTTTCTCCCGAAAAATTTTTTATTGCCGCAAAAAACAACAGTTCTTTTGTCAGTTCAAGTCAGAGACGGCATGTGTAAAAACGCTTGCATCATATGTCAATTCCTAGTTAAAAAGACTCTGTTTTAGCCCCTGTTTTTATATGGGCTTTATGATGTTTTTTCAAAACCTTTTCAACATTTGTCAGGTGTGCGAGCATTAAATGCTGTGCTTCTTCCGCGTTTTGTTGTTCAATTGCTGTAAAGATGGCTTTATGCTCTTGAAAAATTCGTTCTGCGGTTACTTGCTCTGAATAAAGCCAAATTTTTCGTGTTTCCCGCATCGTTTCAACAATCATGTCGGCTACATTGTTCATTAAGCTTAATAAAATGGGGTTTTGCGTAGCGGCTGCGATCGCTTTATGAAACTTCCAATCCGCTTTTTCTCCTAATTCTTCATCGTTTATATGGATAAGCATTTCGTCAAGCGCAGCTTTCATATCATGAAGATTTTGCTCCGTCCGCTTTGCTGCAGCAGTAAATGCAGCACCGACTTCTAATATTTTTCTAACCTCTAATAAATGTTCAATATCTTTCATATTCATTAACGCCGCTGTCGAAAGAGAAAACGTGAATGACATGGGATCAAACTCTTTTACAAACGTTCCTTCCCCTTGTTTCATTTCAACAATCCCCATTGCTCGTAATGCGCTTAATGCTTCACGAATCGCTGCACGGCCGACTTGAAAATTTTCAGCAAGCTGATGAACGGATTCCAATTTTTCTCCTGGTTTTATTTCTCCTTTTTTAATCATATCTAAAAGGGCTTCCGCCACTTCTTCATAAAGCTTTCTCGGTTTGATTTGTTTATATTCCATTTGCTTCACCCCAAAGTTCAACTAAACAAAATGAAGTCCAAAATATCGGTACATTTATTTTACTGGAAAAGACTTATAAAAATCAAAGTGTTGGCGAAAAAATAACAGCGTCTAACCATAAACTTTTTCTTTTTTGACAACTTTTTTGGAAGGAATCATAGACCTGTGTCTCCGAAATCGCGCAAATGACTGAATGAAACTTCATCATAAAAAAAGAGAAATTTGTCTAAACTCTTAAACAATGCTTCATCCGTTACGAACGTCTAATATGTAACTCACTTTTACTGTACCAGTTAAAATGACAAAAACACTCGACGAATATGCTTTATAGCTGTAGACTTGTTAAGGTGATTGATAGAAACGGAAAAGAACGCGTACGAAAAACTTATCAAAAGGGTGAATCCCTGCTTCTTCTTATTTGAAAAGAATATGTTACAATAATGTAGAAAATCGCTACTTCTCAATATCCATTATGAAAAAGGTGTGGAAATATGAACATCATTGTCAGTTCATTAAATGCCAAATACATTCATATGAACTTGGCTATACGTTATTTAAAAGCATATGCCGAGCCAGAATTTCAAGTTCAAATGGCAGAATATACGATAAAAGATCCCGCGATGAACATTGTAACAGATTTGTTTCGAAAAAAACCGGACATAATCGGTTTTAGCTGTTACATATGGAACATTACAGAAACAATCAAAGTGGCGAAAATACTGAAAAAAATAAAGCCGGAAACCATCATTGTCTTTGGTGGGCCTGAAGTATCCTATGATACGAAAGAATGGCTTGAAAAAATCCCAGAGATTGATTTTATTATCGTAGGAGAAGGGGAAGAAACGTTTAAGCAGTTTTTGCGGGAAGCACATGGAAACCAAGAATGGGAAAACGTGAGCGGTTTAGCTTTTCGAAAAGACGGAGCAGTCATTATAAATCCGCAGAGGAACAAAATTGATCTGCGAATGATGCCGTCGCCTTTTCGATTTGATGAAGATGTGCCACATCTTAGCAAACGGATTGTTTATATTGAAACGAGCCGCGGCTGCCCCTTCAACTGCCAATTTTGCTTATCTTCCATTGAGGTTGGGGTTCGTTATTTTGATCGGGAGAAAATCAAGGAAGATATTCGCTATTTAATGAAAAACGGTGCGAAAACAATTAAATTTGTCGACCGAACGTTTAACATCAGCCGGAAATATGCGATGGACATGTTTCAATTTTTAATTGATGAACATGTTCCGGGCGTCGTGTTCCAGTTCGAAATAACTGGCGACATTATGCGCCCGGAAGTGATTCAATTTTTAAATGACAACGCACCGAAAGGACTTTTCCGATTTGAGATCGGCGTTCAATCAACAAACGATTTCACAAACGAATTAGTGAAACGTAAGCAAAACTTCGCAAAACTGTCCAGAACGGTGACGATGATCAAACAAGGCGGAAAAATAGATCAGCACCTTGATTTAATTGCCGGACTTCCTGAAGAAGACTACAACTCTTTTCGAAAAACTTTTAACGATGTGTTTGCATTAAGACCTGAAGAACTGCAGCTTGGTTTTTTAAAAATGCTCAGAGGGACTGGTCTTCGAATTGGAGCTAAACATTTTGGCTACGTGTATATGGATGAACCGCCATACGAAATTTTAAGCAACAACGTTCTCTCTTTTGAAGATATTCTCAAAATTAAACAGGTGGAAGATGTTCTTGAGAAATTTTGGAACGACCATCGAATGGACACGACAGTGGAATATTTAGTAGAAGAAGTGTTTGAGACGCCTTTTGATTTCTTTCAAGAATTTGGCGCCTACTGGGATGAACGCGGATGGGCAAGAATTGGTCATCAGCTCGAAGATTTGTTTCGAAGATTATTTTCGTTTATTCAAGAACGCAAACGAGAACATTTGCCAACTGTTGAAGGGTTTCTGAAATACGATTATTTGCGCAATCAGAAGCAAAAGCCGCGAAAGCCATGGTGGGATGAAAAGCTTAAAAAACAGGAGCAATCAGCAATCTATCAATTTATCCTGTCCAACCCTGAAATGCTTGGAAAAACCTTTTTAAATCTGTCTCTTTCGGAAAAAGATTTATATAAGCATACGGTTTTAGAAATTCTTCCATTTAATCCTGAGCTGTATTTGCAAAAAAAGATATTAGTAAAAGAGCCGGCAATTTTGTTAGTTTATTACAACTATAGCGATCACCAGCCGCATATGTTTTCTTTTCCGTATACTGCGCTGAAAAAGGTGAGGGAAGCTTAACATCCCTCACCTTTTGTTTTTGTTTTTCTTTTGTTTTCTTCTAAAATATCGTAAATTTTCGCAGCATTAAAATCTCCCAGTTCATTGCCAAATTCCAAATCTTGTTTCACATCTTTTTTGTTCTTTACGTTTTTATTATGTTCCATGTGCTTTCCCCTTTTTTGAATTTCGGTTAGCCCCTTTCATCGGGTCTTCATCTGTATAGGATGCTGAAAATTCTTTTTCAGGAAGGCTTTCTGTCGGTGTTTTGCTCGTTTTTTCTGCTTGATTATATGCTTGTTTCCTCTTCAATCTGCATCCTCCTTTCTTTTTTATCTTTTTCAGAAACAAACCATTTATTCAGCTGTTTCTATAAAAGATGGAAAAAGGGATGTGCTTCCATATGGATGCCCGATCGTCAATGCTTAAGTTTTTTCTTGCTCCGCAAGGGTATTTTGTGCTTCTTTTATAACGGGTTAAGCGGCAATTTTGATGCTTTATACTTCAAGCTATTCGGCAATTTTGGACCGTTTTCTGTTTTGCAGCTAAAAAAAGTGATGATTTAGCACTTTGTTTGCATAAAAAAAGAACCGCTCTTATTTGGCGTAATTTCGTAAAACTGCCAAACAATGAAAGAAGCGATTCATGACAACACTGAAATTCGTTTATTCTATTCATCTTCGCAATGGATGGTTGACCTTTTTTACTTTCTAGCTTTGAAAATATTTTTTACTTTTGAAACCACGTAATGGCTTCCTCCGCGATCTTCAACACGTTCAATCATCATCGTTATTAAAAGATCTTTTTTATCCGCATCAACAGCAACAAACCAACCGTTTTCCTGACCTTTTTCTCCTTTTGCCGCTTTCAGCTCTGCCGTTCCTGTTTTTCCAGCCAGCTTCAATCCTGGAGTTCGAGGTTTATATGCCGTTCCGTTCGGATCCTCCACCACTTGAATCAAATCTTGAAAAATCAAATTCGCATGTTCCTTTGAAACAACATGGCTTTTCCAATTGGATGGTGTCTTCTCTTCTTCTTTTATTAATACGGGCTTAATCATGTTTCCGCCATTAATAAATACTGTAAAGGTGTATGCTAAATGCAGAGGAGTGATTTGAATTTGTCCCTGTCCATATCCAGAATCGGCTAAAAGTACTTCATTATCCATACCGTTATTTGCAATTTTCGATGTTTCAACAGGAAACGGAAAATCAATTTTTTCATGAAATGCAAAGGACTCTAGTCCTTTTATAAATTTTTCGGCTCCAATATTTAAAGCAGCCTGGGCGAAGTAAATATTATCTGAATAGGCAAGAGCAGCGCGCAAATCAACTTGTGTTGCAGGGGATGGAACCCGCTTAATATAATAATTGCCCCAGCTCCCGTCTTTTTGCCAAGTATCTTTTGGAATGGAAATCTTTTTATTCGGATCAATCGTTCCGGTATTGAGCCCAATCGCTGCTGTGAGCGGCTTTAAAACAGAACCAGGTGTATACAAATTTTTGAACTTAGCCATAAACGGTTTATTCGGATCATCTTTTTTCTTCTTGTATTCCGTCAGAAAATCGTTCGGATCATAGGACGGCGCACTGACCATAGCCAGAGTTTCTCCGGTTTTTGGATTGATTGCGACACTTGCACCTGAATCAGTTGATAATTCTTTGTAAATATTTTGCTGAAGATCAGCATCAATTGTAAGGTAAATATCGTTTCCGTTCTCAGCTTCTTTTTTGGCGATCACTTCATCTGTTCCTTTTACTTTGATGATCCAGCCTGTCGTTCCGTGCAGCTCATCTTCAAAAACTTGCTCCAATCCAGCTGCGCCAATTTGCTCAGAAGAGCTGTACCCTTTTTCCTCATATTTCTCAAGCTCTTCTTTATACATTGACCGCAAATAGCCAGTCAAGTGGGCAGCGCTCTCGCCAAAAGGATACATTCTTCCCGTTACATTTTTTTTCTTAACGGAAGGAATGGCTAAAAGTTTGTTGACAAGCTCTGTATCAGCCGGATTTACGATTTTCAGCGGGACGAATGAGTCCTCCTTCACCCAGCCTTGGGATAATTTTCTCTCAATTTCCTCCTTGGAAACTTCAAGAAGCTTCGCTGTTTGTTCCAAAATGGTTTCTTTTTGCTCCTTCATTTCTCCCGGTACTACACCGATTTCAAACAACAGGCCATTGATGGCAAGTCCTTTTCCATTTCGGTCAAAAATCTCCCCTCTTTCCGGCTCGATAGGCTGGATGGAAATTTCTTCTCCCTCATCAAGCTGAGGAAAAATAAAGGAAGGATTCCATTCAATTCGCCAATCGTTTCCATTATCTGTTTCTTCTTTTTTTAAAACGGCTTTGTTTTCAAAGCTTATTTTCCCCGCTAATGTTTCCATTGAAACAGCAAATGGGAATGTAATATTTCCGTTTTTATCAGGCTTTATTTCTTCTTTCGGTTTCTTAAAGTCGATTTTCAGCTGTTTCACACCTGAATCTTGATAAATTTTTTCATAGCGGGAAACAAATTCGTCTTTTTTGATATTTTTTTTCACATTGGCAGTCAATTGGTCATACATTTCCGAAAAATTTTGGTCTCTCCAATTGGCAACAAAGTCTGCAAAACGATCCTCCGGCTCTGGATCTTTAGAACATCCCGAAAAAAGCACCAGCACGACAAAAACACTAAAAAAAAGCTTTCGAATCCGCACAAAAATTCCCCCTCTCCCCTATGATTTTATGACAATTCTTTTTTATCCAATAATTACCCGCTCTTTTGGATAATGATAATTGGCTTCCTTCCTCTGTTTTCCAATTAAAAAAATAAACGATAAAATGCCGATCCGACCAATAAACATCATGATCATGATTATGATTTTTCCGATCGGACTAAGTTCAGATGTAATGCCAAGCGAAAGCCCTGTTGTTCCAAAGGCTGAACAAACTTCAAAGATAATTTCCATTAACGTAAACCGTTCTGTTGCAGATAATATGACAATCGAAGTTAAGCACAAAATAACAGAAACTGTCATAACGGCAATTGATTTTTTTATATCATCTGGGTGTATTTCCCGTTTAAATACTTTCACCGTGCTGGAGCCTTTCGCAAAATGAAAGGCAACTAGCAAAATGACTGCAACGGTAGTCGTTCTGACACCGCCACCCACAGAGCTTGGCGAAGCACCTATAAACATAAATATGGACATAATCAGCAAAGTCGTCTCGCTGAACATGCTGACATCCATTGTATAAAGCCCTGTGCTCCTTGTGGTAGCTGATTGAAACAGAGCATAGAAGAAAGATTCGAGAAAACTTTTATCAGATAAATAATTGCTTGATTCTATTAGATAGATCAGGATTGTTCCAATAACGACCAATGCGAAAAAAGTCACAGTTGTCAATTTTGTGTACAAAGAAAACCGGTATGTCCTTTTTGTTCCAATTGTCAAAATAAAGTTTTTTGTCTCAATCAAAACTGGAAATCCGATAGCTCCCAGCGTCATTAAAATAATATGAACCATTTGGACAAAATAATCATGTGCAAAAGGTACAAGCGACGAACCGCTTATATCAAAGCCGGCATTCGTTGTGGCGCTGATGGCAGAAAACATGCCATGCAAATAAGCTTCCTTCCATTCCGGAAAATATTTTAAATAATATGTGCCTAATATGATGGTGCCGATCAGTTCAATAATCAAAATCATCAACATAATTTGCCTCATTAAATTTACAATGCCGGACAAATTCAATTGATTTTGATCAACCATGATCAACTGACGTTCCCTTAAGCCTATTTTTTTGCCTAAAACGAACCAAAACAATGTGCCCAACGTCATGATGCCGATGCCGCCAATTTGGAGAACAATCATTAAAATAAAAATCCCCGGAACGGTAAACGTATCAATGATTGAAACAGTTGTCAGCCCTGTTACACTTACTGCACTAACAGCAGTAAACAATGCATCCAAAAACGTCCATTCGGCATCCGGTTTGTGAACAAACGGCAAACTGAGCAAAATGACCGCAACAGTGATAGCTAAAAAATAAAAAATAGCAAGCATCTGAGCTGGTGATAGTGAAACTAATCGATTACGAATATTTACTAGCATCCTTGTTCAATCCTTTTTTTTACTGCTCATACTATCATAAAGAAAGTACAAGTTTTTTTAAAGAGGTTTTTCCAATTTTGATCATCGAAACTGAAAAATTTGTTATTGTGCCAATTTCTACAAATTCATACTCAAGAAAAATTTATCTGAACTTATTAATTCCATATAAAATGCTTGTTTTTTTATATCTTTTTATTAAAAATAAGGGTAGGCTGTTTAATAAAGGGGGATGTTATGGGAAAAATTCAATTGCGTCGTTCCGTTATGGTTCAATTATTACTATCTTTAAAAGGAATACACGAATTATCCCCTGAAGAAGTGATGAAACAACAATTGCCCTCTGATCAAACAAACCAAATACCTGGCTTCATCAAAAAATTGAGCAAACAAAGAGACAAAGGAGAGCTTGGACTGTCAACGAATGAAATCGTCATCTTAGGAAATTTTTGCGAACTAACTTCCTTGAAATCAACTTCCGTTCAAAATTGGGTCAAGCGTGATATAAAAGAAATCATCGGTCCTCCTGAACTTGGAAAAAAATATTCGGTCGAACAAGCTGCTTTATTGTTAATTGTAAAAGATTTAAAAACCATATTCGACTTTGAAACTGTCCGTTCCTTATTGATGAAAGTTTTTAATACGATTTCCGACCGGAATGATGATTTAATCAGTCCGTTAATGTTTTATAAATTATATACAGATGTGTTGGAACAAGTAAAAAATGTCGAGATCGACAACAACCGGCAGTTTGAAAAAAAACTTTTCGTACAAACAAAAAGGCTTCTTCAAAAGCAAACTTCTTTATCGGAAGCTCAAATCGACAGCATTTGCCATGTGACGGTTGCTGCGGTATTGGCTGTTTTAACGTATCATTTTCAAACAAGGGCAAAAGCGTTCATTGATAAAGAAAGCGAATCGAAAAAAATAGATAATAACTAACTTTTAGATCGGGAATTGCGGTTGTGCAATTCCCGAACGTTATTTTCGGGCTTGACTACTTTTAGCCGAACCTTTTATGTAAAATTCGAGAGCCCTCATGTCTTCAAGCAATTCCTTTTTCATTCGTTCAAAAGCTGTATAACGTTCGTATGTAAAATCCATTTTTTCTTCCATCATCTTGACCATTTCATGAAAATGGTTTGAAATTCTTTGTAAGCTATTTTCCATCATGTTAAGATAAACATCATTTTTTTGATGATTCAAATAAGTCCCCTCCTTATAGCAGCCAATACCTATATAATAACAAAGAAACGGCAAAGGGCAACATTTTTAAGGGAGCGTGAAATCACATAGAAAAGTTAAGAAATGTGGCAAGAAAGATAAGAAAAGAGGGATTTCTAATTTTACAATTGCAGTTGTCGCAGCACAAGATAGAAATGGCAATATGATTGCTCGAAAAACAGGAACAGGGCGTGTTAAAGCCGAAGAAATTGAACTGTGATAGGTGAGTTTATTCACCTTCCGCTTTGCTATGCACTGATACAGCAACGAATTATAAGAAGCTTGCCAAATTGAAGGGGGTGTTGGTCAATGAACGCCAAATGCAACGTGTTAAGGAAGGAATTTATCATATTCAACACGTTAACAATTTCCACAATCGCTTGAAAAGTTGGGTGGAAAGGTTCTAAAGGGTTGGAACTCGTTATTTGGATCACTGCCTTTATTAGTTCCGTTGATTAATAAAGAAAGGATTTAACATTTGATAAACGTGTTAGAGCAAATGCTTATTTCAGCTTGTCAAAAATCAAATTATACAACTGTGGAATTATTAAGAAGTACTAATAAAAGACCTCAAAGCACTCTCCTTACTTTAAGAATATTGATGCGGCTATAAAACCTATTATGATCGCAAGGATAAGTATTCCAGTACCCTTCCAACCTAAACTAGCTACTAAATCAGCAAGGTTTCCAGTTTCAGCCCTATTAAACGCATCTTTTATATTTCCAGTTGGGTTTCGTATTAATTCTTCTCGTCTTTGTTTTTCTCGTCTTCTTCCAGGTGTTTCTTTGTCTTCGCTCATTATCACACCCCCATTTTTGTAATGCTAACATATGTTCTTCATACTCTTTACATAAATCTTACCTTAAGGTTTATAAGATGATTTTAACACATTATGGTAATTTAACAAATTTTCATATAAAAAAATCTTTTAGAGAACAGCCATTACTAAAAATAAACAATTGAAATGATCAAAACTAAAGGCGCTCCGGACCATGTAAAAATGATAAAACATACTAACATTAGTAGTACAGACCTAGGCCAAGGTTTGTGCTACTATTTTTTTATAGTAGAAGTGAAGGAAGGTCGAACATCCCCTGGGACCAAATAGAGTCCGTATTAAAAACAGACCAACTTCACATCCTTATTTGAATCAGTTTAGTATGTTGGGTCCGAAGAGACCGTGTATAAGAAAATGGAATCAATAAGGCAATGTGAAGAACTTCTATGTTTGGCTAAAAAGGAGAGGCAGAAAATATGAAACACGTAGTGGCATTTGATGTCAGTATGGGGAAAAGTACAATGGTCATTTATGACCGTTATCGTCAATGCGAATATGAGGGTGAAATAACCCATAACCGCTACTCTTTCGAGAAATTAAACGAAACCCTTATATCTTTAACACAAAAAGATGCACAGGCACCTGATATTGTCTTTGAAGCAACAGGCGTATATTCAAAACCACTAGAACGATTCTTAGGTGATCAAGGTTATATGTATTATCGAGTTAACCCACTCGAAGCGAATATTCAAATGGCTTCAATGAGGAGACAAAAAACAGATAAAAGCGACGCTCATGAACTTGCGAAAACTCACTTTAGAGTTGAACGTGAACAAACTTATCAAGAAGGGGAATATTATAAACAAATGCGTGCAATGACGAGATATTATGATGAATTAAGTAGTGAAATGACGCATTTATATAGTCGTTTACATGCGATTCTACAATTGAGTTTTCCCGAGTTAGAAAAGCTATTCAGTAAACGTTCTGCTTTATTTTTGAATGTCGTTCAATTATACCCTCATCCGGATCATGTGTTAGTTTGTTCAAAAACAGTGATTCGTAATCGTTTAAAAGCCAACACAAGAAAAAACTTATCATTGGCACGTGCTGAAGAAAAAGGGATCGCTTTAATCGAAGCAGCAAAAGAAGCGTATCCAGCAATTTCAAAAGATGATATTCGCTGTGAACAAGTGCGGGATTATGCCAAACGGATTGCAGACTTGAAGGAGAAAAGAGATCAACTTGTCCAAAAGATGGTTAAATTATCGAAAGATAAACAAGAGTATCAGATTTTAATTTCATTTCCAGGAATCGGAGAAACGACTGCAGTTCGTTTAATTGGAGAATTAGGAGATATTCGACGATTCAAAAACCATAAACAACTGAATGCTTACGTCGGTATTGATATTATGAGATATCAATCTGGGAATACCTTTTATAAAGACAAGATTAATAAAAGAGGAAATAACAAACTTAGAAAGATTCTATTTTACATGATCCAGACCATGATCCAACTACGGAAAAACACACAAAATCATATTGTAGATTATTATGATAAATTAAAAACGCAACCCCAGAGGAAACCTCATAAAGTTGCGTCCATAGCATGCGTGAATAAGTTCTTGAAATCGGCTTATCACCTTATCACACATAATCTGAAATACGATTACGAAAAGGCAACAATGCATCAGTAATCGTAAGTAAGATTATATCACAAAGACCTGACGAAAAAAATGGAAATCGTGAGGTCTATTTGTCATGCGAAAATTTATTTTGGAAGGAAGGGGTCCCCCTTCCTTCCAAAATAAAATCTATATTAACCAAATTATTTAATAAAAAATACTTGACTAGAGGTAAGAAAGGGGGTGTCTAATAAGTCGTTTTTACGGCTTATTGACGCCCCCATTAATGTGTTAGAAACGTTGATATATCGGTGTTTATGATTTTTTGTTTTCAATGGCGATTTGACTTTCTGTACAGCCCCTCTTAAAATAGATCATTCCACACCTTTTGTCCATTCTGCCACTTTACCTTGATTTGCTTCGACCCAATCTTCTGCTGCTTTAGCAGGATCACTGCCTTCTGAAATTTCCAACATGACTTGTTCAATATCTTCAGCAGTCCATGAGAATTGATCCAAAATTTTATATGCTTTCGGCATATCTTCTTTTAATCCCTTTCGAACGATTGTGGATATATGTTCTTCTTTCCCAAAGGAGCCTTTCGGATCTTCCAAAAATTTTAAGTCATATGCAGCAAATTTCCAATGCGGGGACCAGCCTGTAACGACAATTGGTTCTTTATTTTTATAAGCTTCCCCTAAAGCCGTTGCCATAGCTCCGCTTGAAGATGTTTGGACTTGCCAGCCTTTTAGGCTTTCATATGTTTTAACAGCGTTTTCCGCTGATTTTACAACGCCCGCTCCAGGTTCAATGCCTGTAATCGTTTTGTTTAATTTGCCAGCATATTGATCGAGCTCTTCAATTGATTGAATGTCCATATATTTCGGAACGACGAGCCCGATTTTCGCACCCTCCAAGTTTGGACCTAAATCCTCCAGCTGATCTTTATATTCTTCATATAAATCTCCGTGAGTAGCCGGCAGCCAGGCGGCAACCATGCCGTCTGCCTCACCTTTTGCAACAGATTCCCACATAACAGCATTATCAACAGGTGTAATGTCCACATCGAATCCTTGATCTTCTAAAACTTTTTTGATGACATGGGCGGAGGCGACTTCCGTATCCCATTCCACGTAAACCAATTTTATTTTTCCTTCATCTGCCGCCCCGCCTTCAGATCCCCCGTTTGATCCGCAGCCAGCCACTAAAAGCGACAAGGAAATTCCGGCAACAAGTCCTAGGCGTTTCCAAATTCGTTTAAACATAAATATCAAAACTCCTTTTTAATTTTTCAATTCGAAAAGAGACCAACTTGCTATACATGATCATGCTTCTTGTTCATGCTTTGAGTGAAGCGGTCGATAATGATGGCTAATATGACAATACCGATACCTGCAACAAATCCGGGACCAATTTGAGCGCGCTGCAAAGCGGATAACACGTTTCTTCCAAGACCCGGCGCTCCAATCATCGAGGCAATGACAACCATTGATAATGCCAGCATGACGGTTTGATTGATTCCGGCCATAATTGTGGCTCTCGCCATCGGCAGTTCTACTTTAAATAGTTTTTGAACTGCTGTGCTACCGAATGCATCAGAAGCTTCAATCAATTCTTTCGGCACCTGGCGAATTCCTAAATTCGTAAAACGAACGGTAGGAGGTGTCGCGAAAATTAATGATGCAAACACTCCCGGCACCATGCCGATGCCAAAAAAAGCAACGGCAGGTATTAAGTAGACAAATGCAGGCATCGTTTGCATAAAATCCAAGATAGGAGTAATCATTGCTTCCGCTGTTCTGCTTTTAGACATTAAAATACCTATTGGAATACCGATGATGACGGATAATAAACTTGCGATCAAAACTAAAGTAAATGTACTTATTAAATGATCCCAAAGCTCTTGGTTGTAAATAAACCAAAGGCCGACGATGGAAAATGCCGGCAGGCCAAACTTTTTTCCGCTTATAAAAAAGGCAATAACGGCAACGATCAATATGACTAGAACAGGCGGCACAGCCCCCAACAAATCCGCCACATATTCCATTAAATCCTCAAAATATTTTTTTAACGGATCAAACAAAAACGAAAAAGAATTTGTCACCCAGTCCGTAAATTGTTTGATCTTTTCCGCAACTGGAATTTTCGGAACAAAATCCAACACATTATTCAGCACTGTTTGTGCTCACCTCGCTTTCACCTGCAAGAGCCGCGATGACTGACCCGCGAACGATGATCCCTATTAATTTTTCCTTTTCGACTACTGCTACTGGTATCGGCGAGTCGTGGATGACCGTAAAAATATCATACATTGGAGTGTCCTTTTCAACCTTCGGAACATTTGTCCGCAATATTTCTTCAATATCACGAACATCTTTTTTTCTTGCTTCTGATGCATCATCAGCTGTTACATAACCTTTTAGATTCCGTTTGCTGTCAACAACGAAAATGGTGGATATCCCTTCTTCTCTCATTCTTTCCAATGCAACACGCGGTCCATGCTTTTCAATATTGATCGTTTCGGGCCGTTTCATAATATGCTGCGCCGTCAATATTTTCGATCTGTCTACATCTTCAACGAATTTTTCGACATAGTCGTTTGCCGGATTCATTAAAATCTCTTCGGGCGTACCGATTTGCACAATCGATCCGTCTTTCATTAAGGCAATCCGGTCTCCAAGCCGCAAAGCTTCATCTAAATCATGTGTAATAAATATAATGGTTTTCTTCATCGTCCCTTGAAGATCGAGCAATTCATCCTGCATTTCTTTTCGGATAAGCGGATCCAAGGCTGAAAAGGCCTCATCCATCAACAGCACTTCAGGATCATTTGCCAATGCTCTCGCAAGTCCTACGCGCTGCTGCATTCCGCCTGACAGCTGATTAGGCTTTTGCTCCAAATATTGTCCTAATCCGACCATTTCAAGCGCTTTGATTGCCTTCTCCCTTCGTTCTTCTTTTGGGACCTTTTGAATTTCAAGTCCGAATTCTGCATTTTCTAAAACCGTTCGGTGCGGAAATAGGGCAAATCGTTGAAAAACCATGCTGATTTTTTTTCTCCGCACCTCTCGCAATGATTTTTTATCCATTTTTGATAAATTGTCCCCATCGATAAAAATGCTTCCTTTAGTCGGTTCAATCAACCGGTTGAGCAATCTTATCAATGTTGATTTGCCGCTTCCAGACAACCCCATAATGACGAAAATTTCTCCAGCCTCAACGGAAAAGGAAGCGCGATTCACTCCCACTGTATGTCCGGTTTTTTGTAAAATTTCATGCTTTGAAAATCCTTCATCTAATAGCTTCAATGCTTGAGCGGGGTTTTTACCAAAAATTTTTGTTAAATTTTTCACCTCAATGATCGGCATTTTTCCACCCCTTTTTTCTAAAATTCAATACTTTCAAAATAATACGCCGATAAAATTGTCATACTAAGCTTTAATAGCTCATAATAAAAATATGTAAACCCGAACGATTCGTTGCTTTATAAGTATAACTAATTTTTCTTGATGGACACAAACGCGGTATATAGCGGATATCTCTTATATTTAATTATCAGTTTGTACTGAATAGTTTTTTTATATAGTTTTCTTACATTTCCTTTTATATGCTGGTAAATTCATACCAATATCAACATTTTACGGTCAACTACATTGTTTATTTTTAACCAACAAGTTCCACACATCAGATCACTTCTTTTTTGCAAACTATGCGTAAACAGGCAAAAAGGAGTTGAATTCGAATGGCAAGGCGAAATCAATTAATTGTTCCAGGAGTTGAACAAGCTCTTGAACAATTTAAAATGGAAATCGCGCAAGAGTTTGGTGTCCACCTTGGTTCAAATACTACCTCACGCGCAAACGGATCTGTTGGAGGAGAAATGACAAAGCGTTTAATTGCACAAGCTCAGGCTGATTTTAGCGGAAAACAGCCTTAAAATAGACTTTTGTAAATAATACAAACATTTTATCCTTTCCCATGTTCGTCCAAATGCTTCATTTTTCATATTGTTTAGGGTAAAATGATGTTGGATGATGTTTCATAAGTTTTATTTGTTCATGTTCCGATTGCATAACGGCATGAAATGGAACATTTTTTAGGAGGAATAGAACATGGGAATTGGTTGGACAGAATTTATTTTAATCATTTTCGTTGCACTTTTGCTTTTTGGACCGAGCAAGCTTCCGGAGCTTGGAAAAGCAGCAGGAAAAACGCTGCGGGAATTCAAGCTGGCTACAAAAGGAATTCTTGACGAAGAAGAAAAAAATGAAAAAAAATAATTGGTTCAACCGTAAAATCGGCAAATTGCCGATTTTTTCTTTTTTCGGAATTTGTATGAACCGTTTTTCGAGTATTTAACTTACATTTTTTAACACAAATCATTCTGATCCTTTCGCAAAAAATAAAGAGAAAGAAAAGGTAACTTACGGAAAGGCGGAATGAATATGCATACAATGTGGAAAGGTTCCATATCCTTCGGGCTCGTCAACATCCCGGTCAAACTGTTTTCTGCTACAGAAGACAAGGATATGAAATTTCGTCAGCTTCACAAAAAATGCCATACCCCAATTCAATACGCAAAACGTTGTCCAAACTGCGACGAAGAAGTTGGCAACGATGACATTGTGAAAGGGTTCGAATATGTACAAGGCAAATTCATTATTTTAACAGATGAGGAATTAGCAGCTCTGAAGGAAGAAAATGAAGACAAAACGGTTGAAATCGTCGATTTCGTGAATTTGCCGGAAATTGATCCGATTTATTTTAACCGGTCATATTATATCGGTCCAGGCGAAAACGGACAAAAAGTGTATGCATTGCTTCGTGAAGCATTGAAACAATCAGGGAAGATTGGAATTGGAAAGATTTCAATGCGCTCTAAACAACAATTGGCTGTCATCCGGACATATGAGGACGTCATTTTAATGGAAACGATTCATTATCCAGATGAAGTGCGAAACGCCCGTGACGTTCCCGGGGTTCCTCAAAATACCAATATTGAAAAAAAAGAGCTGGACGCTGCCATGCTGCTTATCGATCAGCTGACAACAACGTTCCAACCGGAGAAATATCAAGATGAATACCGTTTGCGGATTCAAGAAAAAATTGAAGAAAAAGTACAGCAAAACGAAACAAAAACGGCTGAACCGTCTCCAAAAAAGAACGTAGTCGATTTAATGAGTGCGCTTGAGGCAAGCATCGAACGCTCAAAATCATTAAATAAAAAGGGAGAAGAAAAAAGCGGAGCAGCAGGCAAAAAAACGAAAACGACCCGCAAAAAAGCTTAGCTTTGCCGGACAATAAAGCGGGCGGCCGACAGCAAATCCGGAAAATGAAAATCAGCTATTTTTTCTTGATGGCGGCTGCCTACTAATATCGTTTTAGCTCCTGCAGCCTTTCCGGCAGCGATATCTACTTCACGATCGCCAATCATATAACTGTTCTCTATATTGATGTTATATTTCTTTGCCAAATCAACAATCATCTTTGGCTCCGGCTTACGGCAGGCGCAGCCTTCTTTAGGTGCGTGGGGACAATAGGCAACCTCTTTAATCGTTCCGCCTTTTTTTTCAATTTCACGAACCATTTTTTCATGGATTTTGTGGAGCATTTTTTCTGACATGTATCCTAATCCGATTCCGCCCTGATTTGTGACAACGAAAACGTCAAAATTGGATCTGTTCAAAAGCGCAACAGCTTCAGCTGCTCCTTTTAACAAATAAAAATCTTCAGGCTTATTTACGAAACGGACACGATTGGTCATCACTTCATTTACAACGCCGTCTCTGTCTAAAAAAACTGCATTTTTCACAAATCTATCCTCCAATCTTTAAGGGTGAACACTATGCAACCGATGATGCCGACATTATCTTTCCATATTCCGGAAGGGGAGCAATGGCTATATGAGCCAAAATATGATGGTTTTCGCGCGATATTGCAAGCTGACGAAGACCGTATTTCTCTCATGAGCCGAAATGGAAACGATTTATCCCCATCGTTCCCGGAAATTAAACATTTTATCGAAAGACAAATAGAAAAATGGCGTCCTTTTTTTCCGCTTGTTTTGGACGGAGAGCTTGTTATGCTCAAAACAGCTTTTTCCGCTGATGTTGCCTCTTTAAAAAGAAAATGGAAAAGAAAAAGCGATGAAACGACCGAAGCATATCAGCTTCTCGTTTTCGATATACTTTTGCTGCAAGGAGAGGATATAACAAAAAAACCCCTTTCCAACCGAAAAGAACTACTATCCTCCGTATTTAAACAACTCGGTTTACCGCTGCATGTTAGTCCAGAGAATCCGATCCCGATCCAAATGATTCAAGCATATCATCAGTTTTCCCAATTATGGGAAAAAATTGTCCAGCATGAAGGAGAAGGCGTTGTTTGCAAACATATGTTAAGCACATATGAGAACAAGAAAAGAACATCACAATGGCTGAAAATCAAAAACTTTAAAGAAGCGCTCTTTTTTGTCACTGGATTTGATTCAAACAACGGCTACATACATATTTCTGTTCATCATAAAGGAGCAATTGTGCAAGCCGGCGTTTTTTCTCACGGTATGCCTGACAACCAAAAACAAGCGTTGTTGGAGATTATAAAAAAGAAAGGAAAAAAGGAAAACCACCTATATACTATAGAGCCGGCCATTTGCATGAAAGTACGGTTTCTTTCCATTGACAGCGGCAGTTTAAGAGAACCTTCTTTCCATTCCTTTGCATTGGAACATGATTGGACAGACTGCACTTTTTTGCAGCTGAAAATGGCTGAAGCCAATGTCAAAGATGTGGCTGTCACACATATTGAAAAACCTCTTTGGCCGAAATATGATATACAAAAACAAGATTTTTTGCTTTATTTATTGGAAATATCCGATTATATGCTTCCATTTTTAAAAGACCGCCCCTTAACGGTGATCCGCTATCCGCACGGTTTGTTGGGAGAAGCATTTTTTCAAAAAAATTGTCCTGATTATGCCCCGGAATTTATTCAGACAAAAACAATCGACGGGATTCATTATATCATTTGCAATGATAAAAAAACGCTTATGTGGCTTGGCAACCAGCTCGCAATTGAATTTCATATCCCCTTTAATACGTGGAAGGAAAAACAGCCGGCGGAAATTGTATTTGATTTAGATCCGCCGTCAAAAAACGAATTTCATTTGGCTATCTATGCTGCAAACAAGCTGAAGGAATGTTTAGATCGGTTTGAGATTGCCTCCTTTCCAAAGCTTTCCGGAAACAAAGGAATTCAAGTTCATATTCCGATCGGCACCAATATTTTCTCATATGAGGAAACGAGGCGGTTTACGTCTTTTTTCGCTAATTATTTAGCCGAACAGCATCCGAACGAATTTACGATTGAACGCTTGAAGAAAAAACGGGGCAGCCGCCTTTATATTGACTTTTTACAGCATGCAGAGGGAAAAACGATCATTTCACCTTATTCCGTCAGAGGAGTCGAAAATGGAACGGTTGCCGCTCCGCTTCATTGGAATGAAGTCAATGAACAGCTTGATGCCGAATCTTTTACAATGGACTACTGCATCAACAGGGTAAAATCAGGTATTTGTCCAATGAAACATTATTTTTCCATCGATCAGCATGAAAAAATTAAAGCCATCGTCGAGCATTTATTATGAAAACCGCCTATACAACTTGAGCTTCTTCAGCATAGTTTATAACTGAAATAAAACATTTCACAAGGAGGTTTTCATATGTCTGGAGTATCTGGAGGATACGGCGGAGGCTTTGCGTTAATCGTCGTTCTGTTCATTCTTCTCATTATTGTCGGAGCATCTTGGTGGGGATGGTAAATATTACATTTCGGCTTTTTCAAAAAAGCCAGAGCTAATTCGTTCGTTGAAACCGGCAAAATTGCCGGTTTCACCTGTTAAAAGCAGAATGTTTTTTTAAGAGCAATCAATCGAAGTCCGACGATCAAGATTTTCAAATGAACAATTGCTTTTTCTTTTCAGGCCAATTTTGCAAAAGTTGGAATGCTTCATCAGATGAAACAGGCTTGCTGAAATAAAAACCTTGCATTTGAAAACAATGGTGGCGATTCAGAAAAAATACTTGTTCTTTTTTTTCGACGCCTTCCGCTACAATGGAAAGCTTCAAATTTTGCGCTAGAGCAATGATCGTTTTTACAACGACATTATGGTCGTGCTCTAAATAAATGTTTTGAATAAAAGAACGGTCAATTTTAATTTTATCCAGCTTCAGCTTCGTTAAATAACTGAGCGAACTATAGCCAGTTCCGAAATCATCGATGCTCAAACCTATATTTAGTTTCTTTAACTTGCGGATGATTTCCAAAAACCATTCAAAATTGTACATTGGGACGGTTTCGGTAAATTCAAGCTCAAAGCATTCAGGCGGAATTTCATACATCGTCAAGTAATCCGTAATCATTTTCACAACATCATGCTGGTAAAATTGTTTAATAGATAAATTGACACTGATTTTCAAGTCACGGAAGCCCTTATCTCTCCATTCCTTTAATTGCTGGCAAGCTTTTTCCATGCTCCATTTGCCGATTTCTACGATAAGCCCTGTATCTTCCGCAATCGGTATAAATTCTGAAGGGGGAATCATCCCAAGCTCTTTATGTTTCCATCTGAGCAGCACTTCAAAGCCGGTAATTTTTTTTTCTTTTGTATCGACGATCGGTTGATAATATAAACATAAATCTCTTTTTTTCACAGCTTTGTAAAGCTCATTTTCTATAAAAATTCTTCGTTCGATCGATTTGCTGTTATGATTATTAAATTGGGCAATGCGCTCGTTTTTTTCTTTCCCCATTTTGATAGCAATTTCACTATTTTTAATTAAAGTTTTCGGCGTTCTTCCATGAACCGGGTAAAACACGATGCCAATGCTATAATCGTAATAAATTTCCAAATCGTTGATGACAAGTATATCTTCCAGCTTATTGATACGATGCACAATATCACGAATCATCTCATCTTTATTTACAACATTGTAAACAATAACTAAAAACTCGTCATTTGACAGACGACCTATAAAGTATGTATCGGGAAAAATATTTCTTAACTGCCTTGCAAATGACTTAATCACTTCATTACTAATATCTTTCCCAAAAATTTCGTTTATGTATTTATAGCGGTTAATTTGAAACTTCACAACTGCAGCAGGATTTTTTTCTGTTTGGCATAAATACTCTAAACGGTTGAAAGTAGCTTGTTCATTTGGCAGCTTTGTCAAATCGTCAAATTGCGTTAAATATTGAATCTTCTCATCCGCTTCCTTTACTTTTGAAATATCTCTTATAATCAGCGCATAACCATAAAAAAAATTATTGCTATATAAAGGAAGGCATAAGATGGACGAAGGCGTTTCCTCAACAACTGCCTCAAAAGTTGCAGGTTCGCCGGTTATCCTCACCTGTTCAAAAAGATGCTGAATCTCTTTTCTGGATGAAGTATGAAAAAAATGATAAATCGAACCTTTCTTTTGCAAAAAATGCGCAGCCATTCGGTTGCCTTCCTTGACCAATCCGCTTGGATCACAAAAAACGATCATATCAGGGTGAAATTGAAAAATGAGGTCATAAAATTGTTGAAAAAGGCGATCCATTATTTTAACACTTCCTCAACTATGGGTTCTCATTTTTTATATCGGTATAAACATAGCTTTATTCAATAATTACATAGAATTTCATTCATAAAAATTATCGAAACAGCACACTATTGCTGGAGTCTGCAGCTTTTTTTAACAGTTCGATCAATTGCACTTGTTCTTCTTCGGATAGGCCGGAAAAAACTCTCGCCATCCTTAAGGCGCGGATCGGATATATTTCATCAAAATATTGGCGCCCCTTCTCCGATAAATTTGCATAAACTGACCGTTTATCTTTCGGATTTTTTTCCCGATAAATCCATCCGTTTTTTTCAAGCTTGTCAATAACATAAGTTACATTACCGCTGACAAGCAATAGTTTTGACCCGATTTGCTGAAGTTTTTGCGGACCCTTTATGTACAGAAGCTCCAATACAGCATATTCGGTTGGATTCAAACCATGCTCCTTGCTGTCTCGATTGGCGTGATCCGAAACGTTTTTATACGCTTTTGCAAGCGTATGAAACAAGTTTAAAGCCCTCTCCATTTCTTCTTGAGTATAGGAAAAAAACATTTCCAATCCCCTTTTCCTTTTTTTATTTTATAATGCTCATTTTAATGGAAAAAACAGTTTATGTAAACGCTGTCATTTTAAAAGTGTGCTCTACCAAACAGTCAGTCAAAATCTTTTCTTATCGAAAAAAATAAAAGCGTGCAGCAAGATGCTTGCACGCTTTACAGTCCATTCATCCTTTTATTTTGTCATACGGTTCGTAAAAATTGATTATTGAACTTGAAACCTTTTCACTAAAGATTGCAAATCTCCAGCCAGATTTGACATGGATTCGGCATGTGAAGCAATGGTTGCCGCTGATCCATTTGCCGTTGCTGCTGAAGCTGATGTTTGTTCAATACCTGCAGCCGCCTCTTCCGAAATCGATGCGATGTTGGAAATCGAATCATTAATCGATTCGCTCGTTGATAACATGTCAGTTAAATCATTTTGAGCATTGTTGATTCTTTCGGAAATTTCTTTAATCGTTTCTTTAATTTGTTGAAATGCGGCACTCGTTTCGTTCATTGAATCCATTCCCGATTCTACTTGTTGAAATCCTAATTCAAAGCTTTTCGTCACTTTATTCGTCTCGCTATGGACTTCTTCCACGATTTTTTGAATATCCACAACGGAACTGGAAACTTGTTCAGCCAATTTTCTGACCTCGTCTGCAACTACTGCAAATCCTTTTCCATGTTCCCCCGCTCGAGCCGCTTCAATCGCTGCATTTAGCGCGAGCAAATTTGTTTGATCAGCTATAGATTGAATAACTTCAACGAGTTTGGAAATTTGTTTTGAGCGTTCATCAAGTTTTTTAATTTTTTTCATATTGCTTTGCATGCCTGTAAACATATAATCAAAAAGTTTTTTCGATTGATTCATCAGCTTGCTGCCATTGTCCGTCAACTCCAGCACTTCTCTCGATTTATCAAACATTTCTTTTCCATTCCTATGTATTTGATAAATCTTATCCATGTACATACCCATTGCTTCAGAAAGCTCTGAGGCAGAATTAGCTTGCGATTCTGCTCCAGCCGACAGCTCTTGCATCGTCGCAGCGATTTGGTTGCTTCCTTCTTTTAGCTCTTTAGAGGAAGAAAGCAAATCGCTGCTTTGTTTTGACATAGTATCTGAAGCATGATGAATGTCTTGCACGATCTTTCGAAGCTGATTCCCCATTTCGTTGACAGCTTCCATCAATTCGCCGATTTCATCCTTCGACTTTATTGATAACGGTTCCAATATTAGATTTCCCTTAGATATTTGCTCCATTTGGCCGGCGATTTTGATCAAAGGATTCGTAATGGAACGAGCCATTTTAAAGGACATGATGAAACCGATTAAAAGTATGGAGGCCAAAACAGCTAATATGATGATGATAGATAGATTGCTAAGTTGAATCATATTATTTCCGCTTTTGATTACATCGTTTTGTCGATCTGACGTCACTTTTTCAAATTCTTGAATAATCGTTTCCCCAAGCGGTTGTACACTTTCTTTCATTTGCTTTAAAGCATCATTCTTTTTCCCCATATCATAGTCGAATAAAACCTCGTGTCGGACAAGCAATTCCCATTGGTGGCATTTCGCAACTAAATCCTTCATTTGCTGTGAAGAATTCAATTTCAATAACTGCTTTTGAATCTCGCTGCTCTGTTTTGCCAATTCTTCGTATTTTTGACGAATGTCTCGGTCCCCATATAGAAGAAACTGGTTTATTAATGAAATGCGTTCTGCAATATTGTATCGCATTTTCTCGTTTTGGATCAGTCCTTCTACATCTTCCTTCATGATGCTTTCCGTATGATTTGTTAAATTTTTTAATACCCCAAAATTAATAACGGCCATTAAACATGTTAGCAGCATTAATATTCCAAAGCTTCTGAGCAGCCTTCTTCTCAATCCGCCTTGCTTTTTGGAAGTAGTGATCCTTGTCACTGTTTTATTCTTTTTCATATGATCTACGATCCCCTTCCCAAACCCCTTTTTTATTTATATCGGTGCAAAATTCATCATTTTTAAAGAATAGTAAAATCGTCCTAGTTTCATCATCAATGCTTCAGACGACTAGCTTTTTAAGAGGCATACGACCGTTTACCATAACTTTTTCTGCAAAATCTTTTTTAATCCGCTTGAAACCGCATATGTAAAGCCGCCATATGTTTTTCAATAAATAGACTGCCCTTTTAGAAAGCAAAAAGTAAAATCGCTCGTTTTTGAAATGGAGAATGAACTTGCTATTTTCAAAGAAAAAGCCACTCATTCATCAGAAAAAAAGTCCCGGATCTCCATAAATGTCTTACCTGTTCCAACAAAAAAAACAGCCTGCAGACAGAAAATACATTTTGTCTGCAGGCGTGGACAATTTTGATTAAGTTATTTAGTCCCAAAAAACTCTTCATATAACGCTTTTACAGCTTTCTTTTCATCCGTTCCTTTTACGCCAAACATCATGCTCACTTCTGATGACCCTTGATTGATCATTTCAAGGTTCACACCGCTGTTTGCAAGCGCTGTTGCAGCTCTGGCCATCGTTCCGACATTTTTCCGCATTCCTTCGCCAACAATCATAATTACCGCTAAATCATAAGCAACTTCTATATTATCGACTTCCAGTTCCTTTTTGATCCGCTCTACAACTTTCCGTTCTGTTTCCGAATCAAACTGATCCTGGCGCAAAATGACAGAAATGTCATCAATTCCAGAAGGTGTATGTTCATATGACAGCCCAAAATCTTCTAAAATTTGCAACAATCTTCGGCCAAAACCGATTTCTCTGTTCATTAAATATTTATTGACATAAATGCTGCAAAAACCGGTATCACTAGCGATACCTACGACAGGGCCGTTAGAATCTGTTCGTTCATGTACAATTTTTGTACCAGGAGCCGATGGATTATTGGTGTTTTTAATATTTACCGGGATTCCTGCACGGAATGCCGGAATAAGTGCTTCGTCATGAAATACTGCAAAGCCAGCGTAAGATAACTCACGCATTTCTTTATATGTAAGCTCCCGAATTTCTTTCGGATTTTCAACAAAATTTGGATTTACAGAATAGACCGCATCTACGTCCGTAAAGTTTTCATATATTTCCGCTCCGACCCCGTTGGCCAAAATAGAACCGGTTATATCGGAACCGCCACGTGAAAAGGTGACGAGCTTTCCGTCTTTTGAATAGCCGAAAAATCCAGGAAAAATCAGAATTCCTGAGCGATCACGAAGCTTTTTTAAATTTTCATAGGCTTCCGGAAGCACTTGTGCATTGCCTGGTTCATCGCTCACAATAAGCCCTGCTTCTTTAGGATTCACATAATGGGCTTCAACTCCGCGCGATTGAAAATACGCAGTGATCAGTTTTGCATTATTATCTTCACCGCTGGCCTTCACCGCATCCATAAAACGAGCAGGATTTGATTTGTCCCCATGTAAAATTTCTTGCAAATCAGCAGAAATTCGATCAATAATATCATTAGATAATCCTAATTCTTTAGCAATTTCAACATATCTGTTCACAACAGCTTCATATGTTTCCTTTACGCTGCCATTGTTCAAATATTCTTCCCCGCACTTTATTAATAAGTCGGTCACTTTCACATCTTCTTTAAATCTTTTGCCAGGAGCCGAAACAACGACAATTTTTCTTTTCGGATCAGATGTGACGATGTCGAACACTTTTTTAATTTGTTGTCCTGATGCAACGGACGTTCCACCAAATTTTACAACTTTCATATTTACTACAACCCCTACCAATAATCTAGCAAAATTTTAAAATTTTATAAATCTTATTATCTCTTTTATACATCATTGTTGCAAGCTTTTTTTCCATTATAGCATTGAACCATGTCAAAAAAATTTTACAATACAATACCCTTCCGAATACATGTAAACAAATAACGTTGTGATGCTTTACCGCTTTTATGCTTTGGCAGATAAGATTCACTTTTTATACACCCTTTAATTATGATATTCGAGCTCCTTATCCCCATTCATTAGCAGGAATGCCATCCGTATATATAGACGGCAATGAGGAAAGATTCCAAATTGCCCAAACTCGTGCACAATCGAGCAAGCGTTCCTGTAATTGATCATGAAATTTTTCTTGCGTATTATCATAAAATTGATGAGCCATTCGAATGCAAAAAACCGACCTCCTCCTTTATATAAGAGAAGATCGGTACACATCTAAGTTATTTTACATTACTTTCTTTCAGCAATTTCAACTGTTTTGACATGAAACCCATCCATGTCTAAAATTTTAAATGAATATTGATCAAAATCAATTTCATCTCCAACTTTCGCATCCATTTTCTGTGTCAAAATCCATCCGCCGATCGTGTCAACATCGGTTTCTTTAATCTGGAGACCAAAAATATCATTTACTTCCTCTATCAAAACTTTTCCATCCACAACTGTTTTGGAATCATTAATTTTCTTAATTTGCGGTACTTCATCAGCATCAAATTCATCGCGAATTTCCCCAACGATTTCTTCCAAAATATCTTCGACTGTTACTAAACCTGCTGTACCGCCATATTCATCAATCAAAATGGCCATATGGATGCGTTCCATTTGCATTTTGACTAACAGATCATGGATAGGGATCGTTTCAATAACATGAATGACTGGCCGAACATATTCGCTGACAGTTTTCTCTTCATCAATTCCTTTGACATAATCGGCGAGTACTTCTTTCATGTTCACAATTCCGATCATATTGTCTTTATCGCCATTAAATACGGGATAGCGCGTGTAATGCTCCTCCATCACAATGGGAATGCAATCTTTTAATTTCATGTCTTTATCAAAAGCGACAATTTCTGTTCTTGGAACCATGATTTCTTTAGCAATTCGATTGTCAAACTCAAAAATATTGTTGACATATTTATATTCAGATTGGTTTATTTCACCGCTCTTATAGCTTTCGGACAAAATAATGCGAAGCTCCTCCTCTGAGTGGGCAATGTCATGCTCCTTAGCTGGTTGTAATCCAAATAATCCTGTCAGCAATCGAGCGGATCCATTTAACGTTTTGATAAACGGTTTCATGATTTTGTCAAAAAGAATGAGCGGGCGGGCAAACCTTAATGTAATTTTTTCCGCCATTTGAATCGCGAAAGTTTTTGGCGCTAATTCCCCAACAACTACATGCAAAAATGTAACTACTGAAAACGCTACAACAAAGGATAATAAGGCTGTTACCGATTCAGGCAGGTTGAAGTATTCAAAAACTGGATGCAATAAATGTTCGACCGTCGGTTCGCCAATCCAGCCTAATCCTAATGCAGTAATCGTAATCCCTAGCTGACAAGCTGATAAATATTCATCTAAATTAGCGATCACCTTTTTAGCTGCAATCGCTTTTTTATTTCCTTCCATCACCAGCTGATCAATTCTAGAAGTACGGACTTTCACGATTGCGAATTCAGAAGCAACAAAAAATGCTGTAAGAGCAATTAAAAGCGCCACAAGCACTAAATTCAATATTTCCAAATATTCTCCTTACTGGTTAAAATCAGTAAGGAATACACCTCCTATTTTCTGTTCTTATTATTCTTTTCTATAGAAAAATTATATGATAAATGAAAAATGAACAGAAGCACCTTTACGAGTTTGACACTTTGTTTTGACAACTTTTTCATCACGTTTTTGTGCGCAACAAAGTAAAACTCACGCTGTTTTAGCTGTTTATGAATCATTTTCATTATTATGAAAAATTTTCCATATAAGCAAAATGATATTCTTTACTTACGTCTTAACCAGCCAATTTACAATGAATTTCTTGCATTGATTGCTTCCATTGATCAGCTGGAAAGTTTAGAATTTGTCTTTTTTATGAACAGCCAACCTTTCATTTTTGACAATACTGTTTTATTTTTTTAAGAAAATTTCTTATGTTTTCCATTTCCCATTCATTTGTTCGTTTCCAAACTTCAAAGATGGATGTTCAGAGGCAGGAGAGTATGCAGATTTCATTGTGGCAAAAGACCTCCTAATCTAGCCCTAAATTTTCCATCATGTAGTCACTCCTAATCATTAAATTATTTTTAATGTACTAAATAAAAACTATGTAGTCAACGTTTTCGTATAGAGAAAATCGTTAAACTCCTGCAAATCATGTATAATAAATGTCAAGGACCTCGGCTCGTCTTTATAGTTAAATGCCAGAAATCTCTGAAAAACGGCTAGACAGCCGAATTCTGACTTGCCAAACATAAAAAAATTTTATACTTTAGTCAATAAAAAGAAAGGGTTGAAAACATGAGTGTATTGAACGATATTTTATCCTTCAACGAAAATTTTGTTAAAAATAAAGAGTATATACCATATGAAACATCTAACATTCCCAATAAACATCTTGTCATTTTCACTTGCATGGACACAAGACTTGTTGAATTACTGCCAAAAGCTTTGAACATTAAAAATGGGGATGTCAAAATGGTAAAAAATGCAGGTGCCGTGTTGACACACCCTTTCGGTTCAACAATGCGTTCCATTTTAGTGGCCGTCTATGAACTTCAAGCAGATGAAGTAATGGTTATCGGCCATCATCAATGCGGCATGTCGTCAATAAATCCAGAAGAGCTAATTGCCAAGCTGAAAGAACGCGGCGTAGATGAAAACACAATTAAAACATTAGAAAATGCAGGCATCGAACTGAAAACATGGTTTAAAGGGTTTGACAAGGTAGAGGACAGTGTCGCAAAAAGCGTTGAGATCATTAAAAACCATCCGCTCATGCCGAAAAATATTCCGGTACACGGACTCGTTATTGATCCTAATACTGGAAAACTAGACCTTATTGTCAATGGTTATGAAAACGAAACCGTTGATCAACGATAATCTGCTTTGAGGGGGGTCTAATAAGTCGTTTTTACGGCTTATAGACGCCCCCATTAATGTTTTAGAAACGTTGATATATCGGTGTTTATGATTTTTTGTTTTCAATGGCGATTTGACTTTCTAAGACAGCCCCTTCTTACGATTAGTCAAGAGGTTTATCAATAGTTATTTGAGATAATGAATCTTTTTTTGGCGGAAGGGGTACCCCCTCCGCCAAAAAAAGATTTTCGCATGCCAAATAAACCTAGCGATTTTTGCTTTTTTTCGCTAGATCAAATATGTTATACTTTTCCTATACAATTACGAAGATACTGAAGCGATTTCGTAATTGTAAGTTAAATTGTGTGTAATAAGGTGGAAGAGGCACTTCAATAACTTATTCACACATGTGATGGACGCAACTTTATGACATTTGTTATAGGGTTGCGTTTTTAATTTGTCGTAGTATTCTACAAAATGATTGTGTCCAAAGCGTCGCTTTTGGATCATATTTTGAATCGTAAAATAAAGGATTTTGCGCAGATGACTGTTGCCACGCTTATTGATTTTATCTTTGTAAAACAATGTGCCTGATTGAAAACGCCTTATATCACATTCCTGCATAGGCATTGAGTTGCTTATGATTTTCGAAGCGTGTCATGTCGCCTATTTCTCCAATCAAACGAACGGCTGTATTTTTCCCTATACCAGGAATACTGATTAATATTTGATATTCATTCTACAAGGGGAAATTCACCGTGTGGATCAGAACCGGTCACGTTTAGAGCGCGCAGAAGGTTATCTAAGTGATTACGAAAAGCAGCAAGCCATTGTCGAGAAATATGAGCATAACCCGTTCCTAAAAGGGAAGATGCTTTTCTCCAAGTCCATCAAACAAGAGTATGAAGATGCCGTTGCTGCCCGTGACCGTTATAAATTCTACATGGAGAATGAAGGCGTTTCTGGAAGAACGGACTTTGAAAAACAAGTGGATCAGCTCGGCAAAATGGAAGCGAGAGTTCCTGAATTTAAAGGACAATTCGAATCTTTTGAAAAATGGGTCGATCCTATTAATCTTCAAGTTAATAAAGTAGAAACCGAGATGACATTTAATTGTAATGGTAGTTCCGTAACTTCCTACACTGCAAGAGATAGAAGAGAATGGCTTACAGCAACTGGATGGAGTGAAAGCAGCCACAATCTTTCACATGCTTTTGTTGGTGGCAGAAATGCACAGGCAAAAACCAAATCAACTATGCGTAATATTGCATTTTGCGTAGGTCAACCGACTACCTATGTATATTACAATACGAATAACATAACTGTTTATTACAATGGAAGTGCATCCGGTAATGTTTCAACCTATGCAAGTGGTGGATGTTCAAGTTGGTTAAGTTATAGTACTGCTCTAATTTAAGAAAATTAACCTCTTGTCAGGTAAAAAAATCGCCTTGTTAATATTAATGTCACGGTGACAGGGCGATTTTTTATTATTTTATTTATGAAATCTAAAGATGATTGTTATTCATTTCTATTTAACTTGCTAATCCATAGTTTCTTTTTTTAGATTGATAATTGCTATGATTAACTCAATTACAGCTAATAGTAACAAGATGATTCCAATTGAAAAGATTGTTGCAAACACGACGAATAAATGAGTTGCAGAAGCAATGATCTGACCAGGAACATATTTTTTGTATAGACAGAATATCTCGATTACAAGACCTAGAATGATTAAAGACCAGAAAAACCAAGCTGGAGTATTAGAAAAGATATTGGTGTTCCAAAGGTAGTTAACAAAAAAGGTTAGCATTGCTACAAGCAATACCCCATTTAAAATAAGAAATAACAAAGGAAGCGAATCTTTTCTTTTCTTTCTTCCACTCAGGATAAGAAAAGTGGCAAATCCAATCAATAATACGGATAAAATAGGGATGGTCTCTAATACCATGATTTTATCTCCTTAAAATAAATAATTTTTATTTTTATCCTAATAATACCATATATTTGTCTTAAAATTTTGATGATTAAGGAAACAGGCTATAATTAGATTTAAATATTTCCATAAAAAGTAAGAGAATTAGATTTTTTTACTTTAAATTAATTAAATAATTTTGAAAAGAACATTTATAGAGGGAGGGATAAAATGAAGATCGTTATTGCTGGTGGTTCAGGATTTATCGGACAGAAATTGACTGAGCTCCTTCTTAATGAAGGACATAAAATTATTATCTTAACTAGGAAGGCAAACTTCAGGGAATGTTTATTATATACAATGGCTTGAAGAAGGGATTTCTCCTGAAAATGAAATAAGAGATGCCGATGTATTTATTAATTTAGCAGGGGTTTCAATAAACGATGGAAGATGGAATACGAACCATAAGAAAAAAATTTATAACAGTCGGATGGTAGCAACAGATGAGTTAATACGAATAATCTCACTATTGCCTAAAAAACCAACCATATTTATCAATGCAAGTGCAATCGGTATTTATCCACCATCAATAAATGATGTATATACGGAAGCTTCGTTAGAAACATCAAATGATTTTTTAGGTAAGACTGTATATGACTGGGAAAACAAAGCTAAACAAGTAGAAGCATATGGCATTCGTACAGTGCTTATCGGATTTTTGTGTGAACAGCGATTCCATTTCTAGGAAAGTCAGTTGTAGTAAAGTGTGCATTCTACTTCGAAGCATCGCTAGTTCTTCGTCTAATTCATGATAGTATCGGGAAAGCGCACGCATTTGGTCGAAGTAGTTGTCCTGCGGTTTTTTTATGCGCCGTTCGGTTGTGGGCATCACTTTTATCGGTTTTATGAATGCGCATAGTAGCCGTTTGAATCTTTGATTCAAGGGGATTTAACAGACAGTACGGAAAACCGTGATCATTCATAAAGCGCTCTAATGGTCGGGAATACACGCCTGTTGCTTCAAATACAATGGCTGGAACTTGTCCATCTTTTTGTACTAAATCGATGATTCGTTTATTTAGCTGTTCAAAATGGGGGCGATTATGCAAAATTTCCCCCTCAAAAATACAAGAACGTGCAGCGTTATAAATCATCATATAACTTTTTCCCATACTGACATCAAAAGCAATGACGCTTTGCATATACATTCCTCCCGATTTTTATGTAGAAGTCTTCACTTCACCTTATCGATTCCCTTTTCTTATACACGATCTCAAAGATCCAACATACTGAAACTGATTCTTATAAGGGCAGTGAAGTAGGCCAGTTTTTTCATTACGAACTTAAGGTTCTGGGGCTGTCACGACCTATTCTCCACTTCTACTATAAAAAAATAGTAGCACAGACCATGGCCGTGGTCTGTGCTACTTATCTTAGTATGTTTTTAATCACCTGTATACAAACGATAAAAATGCCTGCCTGCAATGGCTGCAATGTCCTTTTCCCCTGCTGGATCATAAGAGAGCAAAAAACATGTCGCAGGTCCAGCTGATTTTTTTATATCAATTTTTTTTGAAACAATCATTGAGTGATTGAGTCCATTTTCTTGACATAATTCATTCCATTCGAATTGAATTCCTTTGGAGCCGACGGGAACGATTTCATACACAGATTTATGGTCTAAAAGTTTCTGAATAAGGGAAAGCGGTGCGATTTCCTCCTTATTCTTGATGACCTCTTCCCCTACAAGCGGTCTGCCAATGCAAGCAAATTTTGCAGCTTTGGTCGTTCTTTTTATCTTCATTTCATCTTTTTTCACTTTCCCGATGACGATAATTCCAACTGCGGATTGAACCATAGAAAAATTGCTTTCTGTACTGCCCGTTATCGGGATCGGCTCCATGTCACATTCTGAAAAAATTTTGCAGCAGCCTTTTTTTAACCGATCCCATTCTTCATCACCGATAAAATTTTGGATTACAAGCGCAATCGGTGTTGCGCCTACTGCTAAACATTCTGATAAAGCAACACGCAATCCAAAATATGCAACGGTCTCGTAATCGACCTGTACGACATCGAAATCTTTTTCCCCCACCCCAGCAGAATTATCAGCCGCAATGACAAGATACTCATCGCTGACATTAGGCAGAAAAATCACATCCCGCATGATAAAAAATCTCCTTTTTTTGAATTAAAGATGTGCGATCTAACGGTCACGTGAAGTTGAAGCAGTAAGATGATAAGCAAAAACGTATGCTTTTCCTAAAAAATATATGTTCAAAGAACTTTCACTACTAAATTCAGGATGGCGCGTTCAGAGCGGTTTTACTTCAGCCTTTCGTTCAATCCGTACCAGATAATGTCAAAGCGATCAGCTTTTTTGACTAAATCTTGAAAGCAAAAACCGCATGCATCTCTCCAAAGTCTTTCTTGTTGGTCAACCGGTACAATTCCTTTTGTTATATCATTGCCGATGACGACGATTGTCCCCTTCCCTTCTTTTTCCCATCCACGCCATGCCTCGACCATCATATCCCAATAGTTCCGCCATTCTGCAAATTGATTCATAATCTGAAAGATATACTGTTCGATTCCTTCGATGATTGTTATTTTTTCAAATTGTTTTGTATGGAAAAGATCAGCAATATGTATCTGTTCATCATATCCGCAAAACCATTGATAGGAGGCGGTATCGTCCAAGGCATAAAATTTTTTCACCCATTTTCTTTTCCCGTTGAAGACTCCCCCGACAACCACATGCATCTTTTTCCTCTCCTTACATCTGATCGTTTTCCTGTTAAACAATAAAATGCGCCGTGCTTTATTTGCCACTCCAAATAAGATTTCCGGCTAAAGCTGTATCGATAAAGAAGCTCGCGAATCACTCTGCCATGAGTAATAACAGCAATGTGAACAACTTCCATCGAAGAAAAATGCTTAATGATTTTCTCCCATCCCTTTTTAACTCTTTTCGAAAACACCTCATATGCTTCACCATTTGGGGGAGGAAATCGCCAAAATTCACGTAGCCAATTTCTGTAACGATCATCCTCTTTCAATTCTTGGTAGCATTTCATTTCCCATTCGCCAAAATTTATTTCACGCAGTTCTTTTAATACTGCATACGGTTTGTTCGGATAAATAATCCGGGCAGTTTCAGCCGCTCGACGCAAATCACTTGTAAATAAAAGATCAGGTTCGGAAGGAAATGCTAAACTTTGCAATGCTTTTTTTCCTTCATGAGAGAGCGGTTCGTCCGTCCAACCAATATACCGCTTTTGCATATTTGCTTCCGTTAATCCATGGCGAATAAGTGTAACAACCACAGCATCATCCATAAAACTGTTTCACTTCCTTCAATGGCTGCTCCGATAGCATCTCCTGTCAGACCGCCGAACGCCCGCAGAAAAAAACGTTTCAAAACTAAATACAGAAAAAAAGCGGAAACGGTCAACATTAGCAACAACGGGGTATAATGATGAAAAATGAATAACAGCAATAAAAGATAAACAATCAAAACAATGACGTCTTTTTTCGACAGTGCGTTAGAAAATAAGTAGCCTAATCCTTCTTGTTTTGCCATCCCCGGTCCTAATATCATTAACAGACAGGAGATTAAACGGGAAAAAAACGGGATCAGCATTACAAATAAAATGTCCAAATTTCCAGCTGTTGTTTCAAAGATGAATAAAAAGCGAAAAGAAAGAAGAAAAATAAGAGACAAAACGCCAAACGTGCCAACCCGTGGATCTTTCATGATCTCAAGCCTTTTTTCTTTGTCTCGATAGGAAAAATACGCATCCAGCGTATCTGTAAAGCCGTCCAAATGAATTCCTCCGGTGATCGCGATAAAATAAAAGAAAAGAAAAAAAGTAACAGCCACATCAGATAATGGAGTCCACGATTTTAATAAAAATAATAGGAGGCTCCCTAAACAGCCGATGAGCAGCCCAAGAACCGGCAAACTTAGTACCGCAATTTTCAGCCGTTTTTCATCAACCGGAAATTCCCGCCGAACCGGAATGATCGTGAAAAACTGAACAGAGAAGAAAAATCCGTAAACCATCATTTTCAGCGATTTCATTCCAGTTCTCCTTTCATTGCGATCGGAACGCCGAATTCCATCCTGATCGCTAAATCTGCACGCTCGACTATCCGTTGGTGAAGATGTCCGAGCAGACGGATATAATGATACACAAGCTTTGACCGCAAAGCCCCTTCCCAGCAGACTTCATTGGAAACAAGAACAAATTGAGCGCACTTAGTGAACAGCATGAGTTCGTTCCATATTTTTTCAAACACAAACCGACGATAAAGCGGATCTTCAACCCAGTCCTCATTCTTTTTAAACAGCTCGTTGGTCAAAAGGGTTGTCAGGCAATCAAGCAAGACGAGATCATTGGATGTGAGTGTCTTACTGAGCTTGCCAATATCCGTCGGCTGTTCTATTGCCAGCCAATCGACATCACTTTGTTCTCTTCTCTTTTGATGAAGGAAAATTCTATGTTTCATTTCTTCGTCCGTAGGTTGAGAAGTGGCAATGTACACAAACCGGCTGCCCTTTTTCCTCTGTTTCAATACGTAACGTTCTGCCCATGAACTTTTTCCACTTCTTACGCCGCCCGTTATAAATGTAAACACAAATTTTTTCACTCCTTTAAACCTTCAAGAAGCCGGTTATTTTTAAACGGAATAGATCTTCATGGAAACGGTCGAAAAAATAAGCCGGCACAGCCACCATAAGAATATCTATTTCTATCACACTGCCCCGTGTCATTTATTTTCTTCGCTATGACGTTGTTCAAGGGCTGTTAAAAAAGCGGCTGCTTTGCCAAATAAATGGACATGTTATTCATCGCGGTTAAGAGAAGAGCAATGGATGATCAATCATTTATTGTCCATCTCTGCTTGTTATTTTGAATCGCTTTGACCGTGCTCTCATATACCCCTTTGGCTATCAACTTTCCGAGAGTAGCGCCCGTTCCGGCATGATGATGAAGGCTTCCCGTTTGTGTTGCGGCCAGCAGCACACTATCCATTGAAGCTTCAGCTGCGCTCGAACCGGTGGCAGAATCGATGATTCCTTCATCAAAAAGAGCCTTCGTTTTCGCTTCTGTGGCGGTCACCATGCCCTCGATAAAGGCTTGGTCAGATAAATGCCCGTTTATGAACATCCAAGTGTTGATTGCTCTAACGTGTTCGTGCTTTTCCATGTTTTTGGATGCATCTGCACCATGTGATATAGAAGCTGTAACGACGATAATTATCGAAATGCCCTCTTCTTCCCATTCTTCCACAACCCCGTCTTCTACATGAGAACTCGTCAGCATCCCGATTGTTTCATTCGGGCTGAAACCATTGTCCAGCAAAAAATTTATCATCTCCGTTTGGCTGCCAGAAACATGATCGTCTGTTGATACATGTCGGTTGACAAAGTGACGATGCCAGCCAAACCCGCCTCCGACAACTGCGGATGAAAACGTTTTAAGAGGAGATGCCGCTTTTACATAAATAAGCTCCTTTGTCTGAATAACATCCTCTTTCGTAAAAACTTTTTTTTCATCATGCTTATGCTCAGGTGACAGCATCATTTGGGGGCGTGCTATTTCTGGATGGGATTGTTTAATCGCTGAAACGTCGTATACATGATGGATTGTTTTTTCATTTAATACCGCATTTGGATCATCAATCAGAACGGACTGGCCGTTTTTTAAGAGAAGCATTTTGTCGCAATAAAGACTAGCTAAATTAATATCATGAAAAATAGACACTACTGTCAATCCATGTGACTTTGTCCATTTTTTTAATTGGTCAAGCAGCATTTTTTGATAGGTAATATCAAGATGATTGGTCGGTTCATCAAGCAAAAGCAAAGATGGGTTTTGTGCGAGTGCTTGAGCTAAAAACACTCTTTGTTTCTCACCCCCGCTTAAATGCTTGATCGAAAGATGCTTCAATTTGGTTACGTTTGTAAATTCCATAACTTGTTGGATTACTTGTTCATCTTCGTACGTCAACCGTTTTAAAAATCCGCGCTGAAACGGATACCTGCCGAGCGCTACCGTCTCCCAAACTGTATAGTCAAACATTTGCGTATTGTTTTGCGGAAGTGAGGCAATTTTACGTGCCAGCTGTTTCGCGGAATAAGCTTGAAGCGGTTTTCCCTCCAGTTCAATTGTGCCGCTTCTTACAGGGATGAGTCCGCCGATCATTTTTAACAGCGTCGTTTTTCCGCTTCCATTCGGTCCTAAAATGCCAAACATTTCTCCCTTCTCTACAATAAAAGAAAGATTTTCAATAATATTCCGCCGTTGATATCCGCCGGCAATATTTTTGATCTGCAACATGCTGCTACCCTCTTCTTTCCATTCGTTGTTTCATTAAAATAAACGCGAAGCTTGGAGCACCAATCAATGCAGTAATGACACCGATAGGAAGTTCGGTTGGCGACATAATTGTTCTCGATACCAAGTCTGCTAAAATTAAAAAGCCAGCCCCAAATAAAGCGGATAGGGGTAGAAGATGCCGGTAATCATTTCCCCAAAGCAGCCGATTCAAATGAGGAACGACAAGCCCTACAAATCCGATCGTTCCGCTTATCGCGACGGCTGCACCAGCTAAAATGGAGGCTGATGTCAAGATCAATAATTTCCTCTTTTTCACGTTTACCCCCAATTGATGCGCTTTTTCTTCTCCGAAGGCGAGCGCGTTCAGCTCTGTTCCGTTGGCTAAAATCAATAAAGAGCCGACGACGAAAAAAGGCAAAAGCATCATAACATAAACCCAGCCGCGCATCGATACGCTGCCTAGAAGCCAGTTGACGATTTGCCTCAATTCCTCACCGGACATCGCGATCATAAAAGAAATCAAAGCCCCTAAAAAGGAGCTCATGATGATTCCCGTCAACACGATCGTTTCAATCCTCATCGCTTTATCAATCATTCCTGCGAAAAAAATCACAAAAATTATCGTCATGAATCCGGTTAAAATACTGGCTACCGGCAATGTAAAAAATCCGAAAAACGGAATGTGAATCCCGAAAAAAAGAACAAAAACAGCTCCTAATGATGCACCAGAAGACACGCCGAGCGTATAAGGATCTGCCAAAGGATTTTGCAAAAGTCCTTGAAAGGATGCCCCTGCCAGAGCTAGCGAAGCGCCGACAAGGCCAGCCAAAATAACGCGCGGCAAACGGATACTCATGACGATATTTTGCGTGTTTTCATCAACGCTGCCATTTCCACCCATGTGAAAAAGGGAGTCCCCAATCATTTGCAAAATATCAAAAAATGATATTGGAAACGTCCCGATGGAAACACCAAGAAAAATAGAAAAAACAAGAAAACAAACGGTCACCATATAGGCGACCACGTGTTTATTATTCGAATACATCCGGGTAAACCGCTTTTGCAAGTTCTTCTACTCCTTCTACCAATCTTGGACCTGGACGGCTCACTAAATCTTCATTCACTTCATAAACACGCTTTTCTTTAATGGCTGTAACATTTTCCCATCCCTTGCGGCCAAGAACTTGTTCAGTTGCGTTTTCAACATAATTTCCATAGGTGATGATGATGGTATCAGGATTTAATTTCACTACCGCCTCTTCCGTTATTTGCGGCCATCCTTCCTGATCGCCCGCTGCATTTTCCGCATTGATGATGGCAAGCATTTCATCCATAAACGTTCCTTTTCCTGTTGTATATAGCTGAGGCGGAGCACTGATTTCGACAAACACTTTTTGCTTTTCGGCATCTGTTATATTTTTCGCTTTTTCTTTTAATTCATTTACTTTTGTTTTCATATTTTGAACGATTTCATCTGCTTTTTCTTTCGTTCCGGTAATTTTCCCGATCGTCTGAATAGTTTGATACACTTGTTCAAACGATGTTGCATTCTCAACAACAAATACGGTAATGCCGGCTTCTTTCAATTGGTTTAATCCTTCTTTGGCATTTGCAGCGCTTGAAGCATGCGCCAAAACAAGATCAGGCTTCAAAGAAATGATTTTTTCCACGTTGAAGTTCATATCACCGACTTTTTCCTTGTTTTTCACTTCTTCCGGATAGTTGTCCAATTCTGTTACCCCAACAATTTGATCGCCTAACCCTAGTGTGTAAACAATTTCTGTATTGCTTGGAATAAGTGAAACAATACGCTTCGGTTTTTCCTTGATTGTTACATCTTCACCTAATGCGTCCTTCACTGTAACTGGGAATAATTTGGATGTTTGTTCGCTCGCGTTGCTGTTATTTTCTTTTTGTTCTGTATTATTCGTTTGTCCGCAGCCAACTAGAAGTCCAATTAAAAGCAATAACGATAAAAACAGTGCAGAAAACTTTTTCATGACGTTCCTCCTCCAATAAAAAAACATCTTCTTTTTTTGATAAGAAGATGTCTGAAAACAAGCATATCGCTTTGTTCTGTTTTCAAACACCTCCCTATCCTCGTAGGGTTTTTAGGCGTGTTCAAACAGGCAGGTCTCCTGGCTCATGGTCATCGCTCCCTGAACCTTCCCGTAGACACAGTGGCATTTTCAGGTTGCTCCCATTCACAGTGGCGGGACCGCGTTGGATTTTCACCAAACTTCCCTTTTAAGCGGACAAAAGTATCCGCACCTGTTTGCTTTTGAATGAAATTGTCGACGAATGTAATTATACATCATTCAAATCCGTTCTGGTAGAAAAAATGTGAAAATGCTATGTCAAGTTTTATATTGGACTTTTTATAAGGTTTTCAATTCAACCGTGTTGATTTGAACCGATTACCGTAAAAATGAATAAAATTTTAATGGATGGGTAATTGATTTTAGGAACGAAGGAGGATCCATAAGTGACAGTCGTTCTTTTAGACCCAGGCCACGGTGGAAGTGATCCTGGTGCAACATTTAGAAGCTATGAAGAAGAAGACTTTACGCTGACTATTGCCTTAATAGCCAGAGACCATTTGCTAGAAAACTTTCAAGTAGATGTCGTGATGACACGAACGAACGATCGCACTGTCAGTTTAGAAGAAAGAACGAGTTTGGCAAACAGACTAAATGTCGATTTTTTCTGCTCCATCCATGTCAATTCAGGGGGCGGAACAGGATTTGAAAGCTATATTTACAACCGCGGTGCATCCAATAAAACGATTCAATACCGTTCCATCATTCATAATCATATTATGAGCGTAATCGGGCCAAAATATAACGTACAGGACCGCGGAAAAAAAAGCGCCAATTTTTTTGTGTTGAGAGAAACGAAAATGCCCGCGGTTCTTTTGGAAACATTATTTATCGATAATCCTAACGATATCAAATTGTTAACCTCTTCTGCTTTTATAAGTGATTTTGCCGCCAGTGTGGCGGAAGGAATAGGAAAAGCCCTTAATTTAAAGAGAAAGGCAAGCACAACAAAAAAGCCGTCGACAAAACCGTCGGCTCCTGTTTCAAACAACACGCTTTACAAAGTGATTGCCGGTTCCTTCAAAGAGCGGAAAAATGCAGAACAACGCGTAAAGGAACTGAGGGGAAAAAACGTGGACAGTTTTATTTCACCTGCTAATGTTAACGGCACAAGTTTTTACCGTGTTCAAGCAGGGGCTTTTCAACATTTGGAAAATGCGAAGGAGCAGCTGGCAAAACTTGTGCAGCTGGGCTATAAAGATGCTTTTATTTTAACTCCCGAAGAGCAGCGAGCAAATCCGCCAAGGCAAAATCAACTAGCCAGCTTGCTGTCTACATCAGAGCCGCAAGCATCCGCCACAGAAGACATTTCTATTTTAGGAGAACCGCTTTTATCGGGAACATTGTTGGATCAGTTCGTAAAAAATACGAATCCAGATGCACCTCAACTGGGCGATTTATATATCCAATTAAGCAAACTATACGGAATACGCGGTGATATCGCTTACGCACAAGCCATTCATGAGACGAACTATTTTCGCTTCACCGGGGTTGTCGACCGCAGCCAAAACAATTTTGCCGGAATTGGAGCGACAGGCCCGAATGTCCGAGGAGCAAGCTTCTCCACATCAAGAGAAGGAGTTCTCGCTCATTTGCAGCACTTGTTTGCTTATGCGACAACAAAGCCTCTTCCAAGTGATGAGCCGCTTGTAGATCCAAGATTTCATTATGTGAAGCGCGGATCAGCTACCACTTGGAAAGAATTAAATGGAAAGTGGGCAGTTCCTGGAGATCGTTACGGAGAAATGATTTTATCGATTTACCGTTCCAACCTTCAATTCGCTGTTCAACAGCTTTCCTCCATGATTGCGGAATTAAACAAACATGTATGATCATTTTTTTTGGTCCATTTTCCAATTAACGTGAATAAAATTGAAAATCATTATCAATAATAAAAGAGAGCCGAAATGGAATTCGGCCCTCTCCATTATTTAGAAAGTTTCCGGTTCAAATGTTTTGCAATCCGTTTCCTTTTGATCTTTGGCGGTTTTCCCCGAATGGCTGACAACATAAATGGAATCAGCTGAACATCTATTTCCATCCGCCCAATATTTACAGTTGTTTACTTCACATAAAACGTCTTGTGCCATCGCATGTCACCTCCCAATTATAGAATTGCCATCGGAAGGTGTTTTGATACGACACAAATAGTTTTTGACAATGACAATTTTTTAAAAATATGCATCTCATGGCAAAAAAGTATGACGGGATGAAAAATATTTTAATCCAGCGTCCTTGCTTGATTCGATTTTTTTCATTAGGAACGGTTGTGCTGGAATAAAAAATAAGGAAGCTGCTGATAAGCAGCAGCTTCCTTATTTCGCAAAGACGTGATCGCCTATGACAATTGTTGTGTTTTTAGTTCGAACCCATTGGTCGTCCGTCTTTTTCGGATTATAAAAATACAGGGAGCCTTGACCTAAACCGTGGAATGCCAAAGCTTCATTTACTGCTCTTTTGGATTCCTCACTTGCAGGCTTGTTAATCTCTCCATTTGCTACAGGAGTAAATTGGCGATCTTGATAAATAACCTCTGTAATTGTATCAGGATATAAAGGGCTGTCTACGCGATTTAATACAACAGTGGCAACCGCAACTTTTCCTTCGTATGGTTCTCCTTTTGCTTCTGCTTCTACTAATCTAGCCAATAAATCTTTTTCACTTGCTGAGATAGTTGGCGGAATAGTCAACTCTTCTCCAACATATAGTTCATCAGTTGTTTTATTGTTAACGGATTTTAGTTTTTGAACTGAAACCCCGTATTTTAGACCAATTTTCCAGAGTGTATCTCCTTCTTTCACCGAATAGGCAGCGCTTGCCTCACTTCCTTGTCCGGTGAAAACAATGGCAGCAAGAGCAATAAATGAGGAGAAGATGAATTTTTTTATTTTCTTCATAAATCCTACCTCCTTTTTTTCGCTCTCTATTACCCTAACATCTTCTAATCTAGAATTCATTAAAAAATCTTTTCATATTATTCATAAATATTCCAGCAAAGGTTCGGCATTTACTTATGTCTTTTGGAAACATTTTGCTGAATACACTGTACTTTGTTCTTTTAGAACCTCCCTGCACAAGAGATATTTTTCCACAACAATTTCCTATTGGTATAAAGTTTCAACAATTTACAGATTTTGGACTTTCACCTATATTCGAGTTTTGAATCATAAAAAAAGACAAGACAAATGAATGTCCTGTCTTTTTTGAAATTAATTTTTCAATATATCATGATCGACGTACCGTTCGCCATTCAGCTCGCTGATGACATTGATGGCCACTTTTGCACCGTCACCTGCGGTAATGATTGTATGTACACTTACGCCAGCAGCTGTACCTGCTGCCCAAATTCCGTCAATATTTGTTTTTCCATTTGAATCCACATCGAATATTGTTTTGATGCGAGGCTCTGTTCCGTCTTTTGTTTTTAATCCAATTTTCTCGGCTAAATCCGTCAATACTCCTGTCGCTAAAATGACATGCTTCGCTTCATACGAACCGCCATCGGTTTTGACGACGTGTCCATCCTGTTTTGTTTCAATTGTTTCCACTTGCTCGTTTTTTATTTCTGCTCCAAACTTTTCCGCCTGTTTTTTCCCAATATCGATTAAATCAGGACCTGTAATTTCTAAAACACCATAGTGGTTTTCGATCCATGCCCTTTTCGTCATTGATTTATCGTGATCTAAAACTAATGTTTTCTTTCCAGCCTTCGCCGTAAACAACGCAGCACTTGCCCCCGCAGGACCGGCACCAACAATAATCACATCGTACATCTTAACTCCTCCTTTGCAAAAAATGTTTATAATTTCATTGTAAGCGCAATCGAAAAAAAATGTAAAGAAACTTGCTTACCAATTCTGAAAATTAAAAAATTCATATATAATCTCCCTTCTCCAGCTGAACATAAAACCTTTTGTAGGCTGGAGTCCCGAAGTAAAAACCGCTTATCCCCAACTGATCTATTTTCAGAATACAGTAAAAAACGCTATTAAAATTCGCTATGCGGCTTCCGACACCCCAATGTGCAATGTTCCACAAAACTGCTACATAAGTCCGCCGGAGGAAGAAAAACATGAAAGTCAGTATATGACACTCCTTTGGCGATTGACATTACAAACGATACTTAGTCGTAATCCATATTATGCAAATTCAGGTGAATTTTCTCAGCAGACTGAACCATATATTAAAGAAAGAGCGTCTAAATATATTAGTTGGAAACTTCTAGAATGGAATAAATCATCATTTACTTAAAAAAAATAGGGAAGCTTTCGTTTAGCAACAAAAAATTTATTTATGAAATGAACATTACAACGGCTCTGCTAGCAGCAAATCGACCATTCAACATCTTGAATATTTGATAAATATTTTACGCATTCTCTCGGCTTCTTTATTCACCGCTAGATCGTCACGAAACAGGTTGAGATAAAGGTTTCGAACGACAACTAACATTTAAAATAGATCCATACCTCTTTACGAAGCTTTCAAAAAAGATTGGTGAAGCGCATATCCAAACCGAAGCAAGAATGAAATGACAAGAAGATAAAGAATCATCAAGTACATGAATCAAGCTCAAGAAAACGGACTGAAACAATATATTTATGATGATATTTCGAATTTCACAAGGATCGTAGAAATGGATGGATATAAAAGCCAATTTTAAAAAAATTTATTAAAAATGGAAAACGGCTTTGACATCTTTTCATCCTGATAGTACTCTATATTCGTTGACATTTTACATACGGCATTTATTTAAAGAAGGCAGTGAACATTAGTGAAATCGTTTGTATGGAAAATAAGCGGCATCGTTTTCATTTCGATCATTTTCATTTTTTTAATGTCTTTTTATTACAAAACATTAAGGGTACAGTCTGTCCCAGCAAATGGAAGCAAACAAATAGAAAAATCGCAATATGATGGAGTTGACTTAATTTCAGATATTGAGGATAAAAAAGAATTCCATTCCGCCATACACTATCCGAGATTTCAAAGCAGCAAACTGAATGCATCCATCCAGTCTTACGTCAAAGAAGAGAAAAGACGGTTTCACGAACAAATTCAATCCCAAAAATGGCGCTTGTTCAAAGATCCGTCGAATTTTTCTCTGACTTTTCGCCTCTATCCGGTCACAGACAGCGTCTATTCTTTTGTTTTTACTTCAGAAAGCCATTCAGATGGGGAAAAAGAAAGTAAAGACTTTAAAATCTTCATAGTCGATTTGGCAGCAGAACGTTTTATAAACAGCCAAGACATTCTTGAAATCGATGAAAAAACAAAAGAAAAGCTGCATGTTCAATTGACGGACCAGTTTCTTCAATCAAAAAAATATAAAAAAAGCTTTAGCAAAAAGAAGCTTAACAAGTGGCTCAATCACCCATATAACGATTTTTCCAATATTTATTTGACAAACAAATTCATTGTTTTCAAGTTTCATAGCAATGAAGTAACAGAAGGTGCTGAAAGTCCTGAAATTTCCATTCCTTTAACGAAAGGAAAAGAGTTATTGACAGAGGAGTGGCGGAAGCGATTATGGATGGAAGAAAACAAACCAAAAAAAGCAGAACCATTGCCGAAAAAACCTCCCATCCAAAAAGACGAGCCGATCAAAAGCAAAAAAATAGTTGCTCTAACATTTGATGACGGACCTCACCCAAAATATACAACAGAAATTTTGGATTTATTAAAATCGTATCATGCAAAAGCCACTTTTTTTGTGATTGGTCAAAGAGTTAATTTTTATCCTAATATTGTAAAAAGAATAGGTTCGGAAGGACATGAAATTTGCAACCACAGCTTTAGCCATAAAGATTTTACAACTTTAAAAAAAGAGAAAATACTTGAAGAAATAAATATGACCGATCAAGAAATTTTCAAGGCATCGGGCTTAAAAGCGAATTGCGTCCGCCCTCCATATGGGGCTGTTAATCAAAAGGTCAGATCAGCTATTGAAAAGCCTATCATTCTATGGACTGTAGATACATTAGATTGGAAAACGGATGACCCAAAAAAAGTACTTAAAATCGTTCAAGCCAAGACAAAAAACGGTTCCATCATTTTAATGCACGATATTCATTCATCCACAGTAGAGGCATTGAAGCTAATCTTGCCATATTTAAAACAACAAGGTTATGAGTTTGTAACTGTATCAGAGATATCAAAAAAATGAAATCCTCGTCACATGCAGTTGGCGACCGAAATATTAAATGCATACAATGCCTATTCTTATAGTGTTGAATGCGATCCGATTCCCAAATCTATGGAAACGTTCAACAGAAATTTTGAAAGCTGAAACGTTTGATGCCTATTTTAATGAAAAAAATGATCTGTCCTGCTAAAGAAGCTTTGCAGTGGAAATGTGTGAAAAGGAAAAGGGATTTTAAAGCGATTCCCATAAAAAGATGTTCCAGTATTTTAACGTTTGCACTCATTTTTGGCCATAAAAGCAGGGATCCAAAAAGGTCAGCATTTTGGGTCCCTTTCTTTTGTCAAGTCGTAACAGCTGGTGCCGATTGATGTACACAATAGAGCAATTGATTTGCTTTTCCTTGCAGAAAGTTGATTGCTTATAAACCAGACGTCGTTGCTCTACGTTTTTCATTTAATGCACAAATACGTTTATATTGCTGTTATTCATGGGCAGTGCATGCCGCAAACCGCCTTTCTTGCCACAGCAATAAAGTATTCCCAAAACAGCTTCTGCTGTAATTTAAGGCATATTGTTATTCTCTGCAGTGCCCATCCCCTCTTCATTTCATCCTATCCAGTAATGATCAAAAGCTTTGAACAATTTCTCCCTTTCACTTTATAGCAAACAAAAAAAGCCCATTTTAGCTCGTATGTAAACTAAAATGGACAAATTTCTTATTTTTATTTAATGATTAAGACTGGACAGTGAGCCTCTTGAGCTACTTTTCGGCTGACGCTTCCCAACAACGTTGCTTTAAGCGCGCCTTTTCCTGCACTCCCCATTACAATGATGGAATAGTCATGTTCTTTTGCATAATCCGTAATAATTGTTGCTGGCTCTCCTTGGAAAATATGTGTTTCATGCGGGACGTTGCTTTCAGTAAGGAATTCAATCGCTGGTTTTAAAATCGCTTCGTTCTCTTCATCAATTAATTTGGAAATATCAACAAAATAATACTGCTCTGTAAATCTTAAATTATTGACATGCAAAATCGTGATTTTTTCAGACCCAACTGTTTTGGCAAGTTTTACAGCATGCTCAAGCGCGCGTGTAGAATGGGCAGATCCATCCATAGGAACTAATATTTTTTTGTACATCCTCATCCCCTCCAAAAGAACTATTTTTTCTTTATTTCCATTTTATCAAAATTTTTCTAGAATTTAAGTAGAGATTTGTCAAAATTTCGATTTTCACCACTTTGTCACTTTTAAATCCATTTTAAAATGATAAAATATACAATGAGAAAATTTATGTTAGGAGGAAAAAAATGGACTCCATTCAAAACTATGAACAGCCTCACAACAAAAAAAATTACACCGGCATTGTTGTGACACTCTCAGTTATTATAAATGCCGTTATTTTACTGTTATTTTTCTCTCCACTCGGATATCGAGGCGAAGTCCATTTTGATTTGACGATTTTCCCAAGACTTAATGCGATTTTTAACAGCTTTACGTTCGTCTTTCTGCTCGCTGCTCTTTATGCAATTAAAAAGAAAAATATCAAAGTACACCGGAACTTTATCATCGCAGCGTTTACAACGACCACCTTATTTTGTATTTCTTATTTAACCTATCATTTTTTGCAATCTGAACCGACCCGTTATGGCGGTGAAGGATTTATGAAAACATTTTATTTATTTATTCTTACTTCCCATAGTATATTAGCAGCCGTCATTGTTCCGCTTGCATTGTTTGCCTTTTTCTGGGGAATGTCAAGACAGGTAGAAAAACACCGGAAAATTGTTCGCTGGGCGATGCCGATTTGGCTATACGTCTCATTTACTGGTGTTCTTGTATACATCTTGATTTCTCCTTATTATTAAAAAAAGAAGGTTGACCGAGCTGTCCGGTCAACCTTCTTTTTCGTTTAGAAACTCTTTCATTAAATAATCTTTTTTTTTCGATCATCGTTTAACTTTCTTTGCCGTTCAAGCCATTCTCCTGTTTGTTGAAACAATTCGGTTGAATGACAAATAGACGAAAATGTATGGTTTCCGCCGATAATGAGTGATTTTTCAACGCTGTTAGCCCTTTTTTTGAAGCTTTTTTCATACAGGCAAGCATAAGAAGGAGAAATGACTTCATCTTCTGTTCCGTGGACAACGAATACGTCACCTGTAAACGATTTTGCCTCTTGTAAAGGAGTGTACTGTTCAAGCGAGCGGAAAAATGTTTTCGTTAAGGAATAGCCTTCATAATCAACATATTGGCTTGATTCTGCTTCTTCTAAGCCTTCCTTTCCAACTATGGCCGCTATATCTTCAAATGGCCGACCGACCGCTCCCCAAATCGCCAAATTCTTCACGCGGTCATCCCGTACAGCTGTGAGTGTCGCCACTGCTCCTCCTAAACTATGGCCAAGCAAATATAATTCATGTTTGTCGATGAAAGGAAGCTTTTCAACAAAATCGATGACATGAATCGTTTGTTCAATAAAGCGGTCGAGGCCATAAGTTCCGTAAATACCGCTGCTTTCGCCGCAGCCTTCGTAATCAAACCGCAAAACGGCAAATCCGAGCGAAGCAAAATGGTTGGCTGCTTTGACGAACAATCGGTTGACACCTATTCGGCTTCCTATAAAACCGTGACAAATAACAACAACCGGAAATTTTTCGTTTTTAGCTGGAGCGTTCGGTATATGCAATGTAGCAGCTAACGATGCCTGTTGGCTCGGAATATAGTACATTTTTTCCATAAAATTAACCACCTTTAATCGTTCGTTTTTTTTATTATAATGTTTATAATTCCGATAAGTCAAGTATGTTTTTGGGGATTTAAACCCAAAAAAAAAAGCAATCTTAACAGTTTGCTTTTGCACCTATTTCGGTAAATGATTGAGAAAATTTTGATACGCAAATCCTTTCACTTCGTCCTCATTATAATATTTCAGCAGTTCATTGATCAAGTTTTGTGTTTTTGCCGCATCTTCCAATCCTATTACTTTTTGCTCAATTCCGTCAAAATCAGAGCCAAGTCCGATTTGTTTCACTCCACCTAGCATGCAAAAATGGTCGATATGTTTGATTACATCTTTGATTGCTGCCTGATCATTAGTTGTTAAAAATTGGGGGGCGTACACGATGTGAATGGTACCGCCTTTTTGAAACATTGCCCTTGCCTGTTCATCGGTTAAATTGCGCTGATGATCACATAAGGCGCGGGCGTTTGAATGGGTCGCAATCGGATAATCCGCAAGCTCGATTACATCCCAAAACGCACGCTCGCATAAATGGGAGACATCAGTGAAAACGCGATGCTCATTGTTTGCTTTTATGATTTCCTTGCCAAATGCTGTTACACCAGCGCCTCGTTCTTCAAGTGCTCCATCAGCTGCCAGATTGGCATAATTCCATGTCAATCCAACCGATCGAACTCCCAGCTGATAAAGAAGTCGAAGTTTGTAGAGATCTCCGCCAATCGCATCAACACCTTCGAGAGTCAGCATCGCCCCAATTTCATGTTCCTCAAGCTTATAAAAATCAGACCAATCCTTTATTTGCTTCATTTCCGGATTGTTTCCAAGCACTTCTGTAAAAAACAGATCGATTTGTTCAAGCGCCGCTTGGAATTTGTATTCAGTTTTTATTTTTTGATCGATAAAAACGGCAAAGCATTGAACCTTAATTTTACCTTTGATCAATCTTTGTTTATTCGTATCCAAATACGAGGCGTTAGCAAACTTCAGCTTTCCTTTAGCATTCGCCAGCTTCATCAGCGCATCACAATGAAGATCAATAATATTCATGTTTTCCCCCTGTTTTTTATGATAAAAAAAGCCTGGCAGGAAAGATTTCTTGCAGGCTTTTACAATCAATAGGCTCGTTATTCGTTTGCGATGTTTTCTTGGAATTTTTGATAAAGTGTTGTCGCGATCTCACCCGGTTTTCCCGTGCCAATTTTTTGCCCGTCTATGGTTACGATTGGTAAAATTTCAGAAGTTGTGCTCGTAATGAAGACTTCATCGCTTTCAAGTACATCCTCTTTCGTAAACTTTTCTTCTACTAATGTTAAACCTTCTGTTTCAATGATCGATTTTACCGCCATTCTTGTAATTCCTGACAATATATGCTTTGATAGCGGCGTCGTATAAATTGTTCCGTTTTTGACGATGAATACGTTGGAGCTCGACCCTTCCGTCACATATTCATCACGGACTAAAATCGCTTCATAGCTTCCTTTTTCATGGGCGGTTTGTTTAGCTAAAATATTCGGCAATAAGTTAAGCGATTTAATATAGCAATTGGCCCACCGCTCATCGTCATGGAATATAGCAGATACGCCGTTCTCCCGCAAATGATGGGGCAATTGCTTTGCAGGTCTTACGGTCATCGTTGTTGAAACAGAAACATCTGGAAACAAATGATTTCGAACGGCCACTCCGCGCGTAATTTGCAAATAGACGTCGCAATCTGTTAATGCTGATTTTTCAATTGCTTCTTTTATCAGCTGTTCATATTGCTCCAATGTTTGATCGAGTTTTAATTTAATCGCTTCAGCACTTGTCTGTAACCGCTCTAAATGCTCGCGCAACATAAACGGCTTTTTGTTATAAACGCGGATCACCTCATACACTCCGTCGCCAAACTGGTGTCCTCTTTCATCAATCGGGATCACCGGTTCATTGAGGTCAACAAAGCGACCATTTACATAACCGATTGACATTTTCATATCCCCCTAATTTCCATAATATCTACCAACCATTGTAACATAATTATATGAATGGAGGCTTGATCAAAATCAAAAAAGATGCAATGCCTGCACATTTATGATATAAATATCATAAAACATATATGGAAAGGTGGGATTTCCATGGACGGCATCCCTCGTCCTCTAGTTAGAACGAATCAATGGACAATTGTTTTGTCTGTTTTGATCACTTGGATCACAAACGAGCCGCTTTTTCTTCTTATTCCGCTTATTGCTGGCTTGATTGGACTCATTTTTGGTGTCAATCCGATTATGGCGGCCGCTAAAACGTTTTTACGAAAACCACATTCGTCCTATCATTTAGAAGACAGATCTGATCAGCAATTCAATCAAATCATTGCCTGCACATGCTTGCTGCTAGCTTTTATCGGATTTTCTTTTCATATTGATGTTTTAGGATATATTTTTTCGATTTTAGTTTTTTCAGCGGCTTTCATTGCGATTTTAGGATTTTGCATCGGCTGCTTTATCCGGTTCCAATGGAAGCAGTATCAATATCGAAAAGCGAAAAATTCATAAGCTTCTCCCCTGATTTTAAAAATCTGGGAAAAGACGTAAAAAAGGGGCAAGAGCACCCGAACTTTACATCGCATCTTTCAACGACACTTTCAGCGTGCGTCTTGCCCTGTGAAGCCTAGTTTTAACTGTTCCTTTCGAAAGCTTTAGCTGTTGAGCTAATTCCTGTTCTTTTAAATCATAATACAATTTCAATTCTAAAATTTCGCGGTATTTCGGTTTTAGTTTCCGAATTTCTTGAGAAATGGTCTCTTTCAGCCATTCATATTCTGCTGTTTGTTCCACATTGCCCCCTTGACTGATAGATAATTCATCAAGGGGGCACGGCGTTTTCTGTTCCTTCCGAAGAAAATCTATCGCAGTTCTCGCTGCTACTGTACCGAGCCAACCAGAGATTTTTTCCATATCCTCAATTTGTTCAGCCTTTTGATAAAATTTCAAAAATGTTTCCTGCAATACATCTTCTGCCAAATGTACATCTTTCGTTATGGAAAAAGCAATCCGGTACACTTTTTTATAAAACATACAATAGATGTCTTGAAAGCTCTCTTGAGCGGATATTATATCATCCATAATTCTCCAATCCTTTTTTATTTTTTTGCCTGTTTCTTGATCGATTCAGCTATTTCTGGATGAGCAAAGCTGCCAACCTCATAATTTCCATTTTTATAAACAATGAACATAATATTTTTTCCTGAAGTCGATTCTGTTTCATCTTGCAAGCATTGCTCAATCAACTGTTTATCTACAATTTTGACCGTTTGCGGATCTTGTTCAATTTCTTTCAGCATATTTTTATAATCCAAATCGTGATTGATGTTATTCTCCGTTATGAGTACATATTGGACATCATCAGCTGTCACTCTTGCGTTTTTAACCGTTCCGTTATTCTTCATCCACTCATCGAACTCTTTAAAGCTTTTTTTCCATGGAATGAATAATTGCTTATTATTTTTTAGAATGATTTCAATTTCTCCCCAGTCTTTTCTTTCATCGGTCATATCTTCATATGTAAGATTCGTGATGTCATTTTTTAATGCTTTTAATGCTTTTGCTAGTTGATCAGAATTATTGGCAATATCCACTTTTTCAACATAGTAGTTTGGATAGTTAGAATGAAATACTATTTGTTCAACATCTTGATCGTTTACGTCTAGAACTTCATAGGTTGCTTTTTTATATTCCTTCGATTCATAAATCTCCTTCAAATATCGTTCGAACGATTTCCGATCAACTTCATATTGGCGGATCGATTTGCTTCCATTTTTTAAATAATAGACGATAAACAACGGTTCAGGTTCGGAAACATCTTTGGATCTATTTTCGGCAACGATTTCTGTATGCAGCTTTTGAATTGCTTCGATTATTTTCGGTTCCTTGTAAATGAATCTATTAGTCATCTTGTCATCGAAGTACCAAAAGTTGCTGAAAAATACCGACTGTATTTCTGCAACTCTCGGAACCTTTTTCTCATATCCTCCCGCACCAGAACCGGTCAAAATGAATACGAGTATCACTGCAATAAAATAAATAAACAATCCTTTTAATTTAGGCTTGATTCGCCACGTCTGCTGCAAGATCATTTCAGCTATAAAGTAACCGATAAGTGCACCTACTACATATCCAGTACAAATCCATAATAAGCTTCCTCTATAGTCAATAATGCCAAAATACATTCCGCCGAGAAGCATCGTACAAAAAGTGGCGCCATATTTAAAAACCGGTTTAAGCTTCCAGTAAATAACAGCTTGTGACACATATTCGACTGGCCGCCGTGTATACAGAAGCAAGGAAATACAGCAAAACAAGGCTGCTAGCAATAAATAAACGGCGATTTCCCACCAAGAGAAAGGCTGGAATTCGAGGGAAATCAGCCTCGTAAGCGGTGAAAAAAATTCGATCCAAAGATTATTATTCAAATAATAGCCGCTCGGAAATCCAAACAAAATGTATTGCAAATTGTACACTATAAGTTGATAAACCCCGAAAGGAAACAATAAAATAATCAATGTCAATATGGCTTGAATCGTGCTAATTCCTGTCAGCATGGCAGAGAAGGTGCCGATAGAAAACAATAATAGCGTATATGCTAAATAAGTACAAAACCATCTAACAAGGTTCAAATCACGAAAATAGCTCGACAAATCAAACACCTGTATAAAAACGGCCAATATTAGAGAAGTAATCATGACAGGTACGATTAAAAACACAACACCCGTCAGCCAATGATGCCAAAAAAGCATTTTCCGATTAATCGGAAGACTATGAAGAAAATCGCTGGATTGCTTTACATGCAGGAACCGAAACAAAAAAATGGACATAAGCACAGGTATCACGATTAACATGAATAATTGAAGTTCTTGTGCAATGGAAAACAAACTTTCATATATGTTCTCTTCATTATAATTCTCTCTCCCGGAAAACAACACCGCAATTTCCATCGGTACTGATAGAATTAGACCGATCAAAAACGCTAGTCCTACCCAACCGACAGAACGGAAATTTTGAATTAACAGCTCTTTTTTAAATAAGGATGTTTTCGATTGCATATCCTTTTTCCCCCATTTCATAAATAAAAATTTCCTCCAATGTAAGCGGGAGCAAATCGAATAAAAGAGGCTTAAAGCTTTTTATATAGCTGGAAAATTCATCAGCATTTCCTTTTACAATGAATAAATGCACGCTGCCTCTTTGTTCCTGATAGACAATTTGAAGCTGCTGCAGCATTTCCGAAGGAACGCTTCCTTGAAAGGCAATTTGCACTTTGTGTATATTCGACTTTAGGTCATCCAAATTCCGTTTTATTAGCAGTTCACCTTTATGCAAAATGCCGATATGGTCGCTTATATCCTCTACTTCCTGCAAGTTGTGGGAAGAGACGATCACAGTCATTTCTCTCGCTGCCACATCTTGGATGATTATATTTTTCATTTTTTTCCTCATGACCGGATCTAAACCGTCAAACGGCTCGTCTAAAATGAGCAGTTCAGGCATTGCGGAAAAAGCGAGCCAAAATGCCACTTGACGCTGAACTCCTTTTGACAGGCGATAAATTTTTTGCTTAAGATCTAGATCAAATACATCCTGCAATGTTTGAAATCGTTCTCTGCTGAAGGATGGATATATGTTTTCATAAAAATTCGCCATCTGTTTGATCGTATAATGAGGGAAAAAATAAGGAATATCTGTAAGGAATATGAATCTTTGCTTAATGTCTTCATTTTCAAATACAGGTTTTTTATCAATTAAAATGTCTCCCCTATCTTGTTTATACAAACCTGCGATCAGCTTCAACAACGTCGTTTTTCCAGCGCCGTTTGAACCTAGAAGCCCGAAGATGGATCCTTTTTCAATTTGTAAATCGATGTTAGATAACACAGTCGCATTTTGAAATGTTTTATATACCTTTTTGACTTCAATCATCTCTTTTTCCCCCTTGATGATCTTTGATAATTTCTTCCATGATCTGCAGGAGCTCATCAGATTGCATCCCTAAAAATAATGCTTGTTGTGCTAATTTTTGCAAATTTTCTTTAACCATTTTCAGCTCTTCCTGATTAGATGCCTCAATCTTCTCCGAAACAAAATTTCCTTTTCCCTGAATCGAGTAAATATATCCGATCCTCTCCAGCTCACGGTAAGCTTTTTGAATTGTATTTGGATTCACCGTCAATTGCTGCGCAAGCACTCTGACGGAGGGAAGTTGTTCTCCCCCTTTCAGCACTCCGCTTACAATCATCTCTTTTATTTGATCGACAAGCTGTTCATAGATCGGTTTTCGGCTTCGAAAATCTATATCAAGCATTTTCCCGCAGCCCCCACATCTGTATTAACTGTATTATAATTCTTAATACAGATAAATCATACTTTATTATGAAAAAAATGACAATACTTTCTGGAAAAATTTTTTTGCGTCAAAAAAGCACAGCTTTTTACGCTGTGAAAGACTGTTGTCCTTTTTCAAAGTTTGATTTATATGATTGTGCTATTTAAAACAGTGAGTACATCTCTTCTAAACTATTTTCTGTCTGTTTGTAACTGGCAGATGTTCAAAACTTTTATTTGTTCGCCAACCAATGGACAGACGATGAGAAGCACCGCCTTCAACCGAAAAATTGGATTATAGTTTTCAAGCTTTTCCCAGGAAATTTTTTCTTTTGAAACGAACCGTAAGATAATGATGAACTGAGTTTTCCGCATCTGCTATTTTTTAAACGATTCTTCCTGCCGATTTTCAAATGTTGGAACAAACGATAAGTACATCTTTTCCAAACTGTACCGACATTCCCAGAATGTTTCTTGTCCATTTTCGTCCATCCAGCCTGCTTCCCGATTGATTAAAGTGCACCAGAAAAGGAGTTTACTATATAAAAAAACAAATAGTAGGAGATTCAGCATGTATTTATCCTTGTTGCTCTCAAATGAGGCTTCAACAATGTGAAACCCGAAAAAAACATATTAAGATTAGTAGCACAGACCACGGCCAAGGTCTGCGCTGCTATTTTTTTAGTAGAAGTGGAGAAAAGGTCGTGACAGCCTAAAGAACGATAGGTTCGCATTGAAATAACTGGCCTACTTCACGGATCTTATAAGATCAGGTTTAATATGTTGAATCCATGAGATCGTGGATAAGAAAAGGGAATCGTTAACGCCAACGACGCATTGGAAACAATCATTTTGTAGAATATTACGACAAATTAAAACCGCAACCTTATAACAAATGTCATAAAGTTGCGTCCATCGCTTTTGTGAATAAGTTATTGAAGTGTCTCTTCCATCTTAATACACACATTTTAACGTACAATTACGAAATCGCATCAGCAACTTCGCAATTGTTCAGGAAAAATATAACATATTTGATCTAGTGAAAAAAACAAAAATCGTTAGATCTATTAGGCATGCGTAAATTTATTTAGGAGGAAGGGGTACCACTGCCTCCTAAATAAATCCACTGAAACAAATAGTTACGAAAAATTCTTGACTAATTGTAAGAAGGGGCTCTCCGTTGAGTTCCTAAAATGAAGGATTTTGGAGAAATACTGCTGTGAAGGACAAAAATAATCGAATAAAATTTGTAAATGGCCTTCATAGAGGCAATGAGGTCCAACAAGAAGCGATTGTATATGCTGAATGTCTGTCATAAAACTTTTGAAGAACCGAATATAAGAAAAGTCCTTCATAAGACTTCTGAAGGATATAAACAAGATTGGAAAAATGGCCTGTCCGATAAGTTCCTAAAATGAAGGGGCTTCAAAAAGTCAGTTAACTCTGACTTTTTGGGCTGCCCCCCTGGAGGAAACGGCTCAGCTCTCTTTTTCTAGTTTTACTTCGCGATTTGATCTTTTATTGGTTCCGCTTTAAGCAGCATTTCATTTTTCTTAACATCATACAAACCAAATGGAATAAGACGAAGACCGGGCAAGAAATCACAAGTTAAAAATAATAGCGTATATAAAATGTCATGGAATGGGAATCCTCTTTGCTGCACGGCTGCTAACAGCTCATCATGATATCGAACAGCTTGATCAAATGATGAATCGTCCGTCATCATGCCGGTAAATGGAAGAGGTATTTCAACCACAATGTCCTCGCCATCAACAATGACGATTCCTCCTCCTAGTTCATGCACTCTTTTAGCCGCCTGGGCCATCGCTTTTGGATTTCTTCCGATCACAAGCAATTCTGTTGTAGTATTGTAAGTTGACGCCATCCCATCTAGATGAACGGCAAATCGTTCTAATATCGCTTTCGACACCCACTTTCCGTTCCGGTCAATTAACGATGCATACAATAAGCCTTCTTCACCGGAAATATCTGCGAATCCCTCTGCTTCTGGAAGCTTAACATCTTTTCGCTGCGTAATGACATTGCTTTTAAAATAAGCGACCGGAACAGTTTGTTCAGTACTTGAATATGGGTAACGGTACAAGTTTAAATCGTCCAAAAGTTGCTTCGAAAACGCAAATGGCTCCCGGACAACATATTGATTCCAATTTAGTTTTGGTGTCGACACAAGCAAATTTCCTTGCTCGGCTACGACTTCACCTCTTGAAATGACGATATCCGGCCGAAAATATTTCAAATCTGGAAGAAGTAAAATGTCTGCCAATTTTCCTGGAGCAATCCCGCCGATATAATCATCTAATCGCAAATAAACGGCTGCATTGATCGTAGCCATTTGCAACGCGTTTATGACCGGCACTCCTAATTCTACAGCTCTTCTGATCAATCCATCGACAAAGCCTTCTTTTTCGATAAACCCAGGGTGCGGACCGTCGGTTGTCATCGTAATTCGATGTGTACTGACTTTCCCTTCTGTAATCATTTTTATAACTTCAGGGAAATCAGGGCGAAGCGAGCTGTTGCGTAAAGTCGTCCACATTCCCAACCGCAGCCTGTCCAGCGCCTCTTTTGCCGTTATTGCTTCATGACAAGCACTGACTCCGCTCGCAGCAATGGAAATCAATTTTTCATATGAACAGCCCGCTGTATGACCGTCCACGACTTTCCCTTTCTGTTTTGCCACTTCAATTGTATCAAGCAAAAAGGAATCAGCCTGATACAAAAGCGGCCATCTTGTGACCTCCGCTGTTCCGACAACTTCTTCTAATTCTAAAAGCTCTTGGACATCCTTTTGATTAAACCATTCCCTTTCTCCTTTGAAATCCGCTTGCGAGACAAGCCGGACAAGCCAAAGAAAATTGCCCGGAAGGTCTTTCAAGTCTTTGACCATTTTTTTAAATCCAGCAGCTCCCATATGCAAATAAAAAAACAAATTGTCATTTACCGTTGTCGTTGTTCCAAGGGGAAGAACTTTCCTAGTCATACTAACAGGATTGTAGATGACCCACGGATGTGCATGCGGTTCAATAAAACCTGGTGAAACATACATCCCTTCTGCATCAATAATTTTTGTATGTTCATCGGAAAGGACATCCCGTTCGCCGACATATGCAATGGAGTCTTGATAAACAGCGACATTTTGCTTCAACAATTCTCCTGAATAGACGTTGATCACCGTACCATTTTTGATAATTAAATCTGCGGGCCTCCGTCCTTGAGCCACTTCAATTAATTCCGATCTTGACGCTTTTTGTCTCAACAGTTTCACTCCTACTCTTTTAAAAAATGTTATGAAGAAGCCGTAGGTCATCAATCGGATGTCAAATTTTTCAGAAGGTTGATTAACTTTATGATGAAGGAAGAGCAAACATATGTCTACCGTTTGATCTTCCTTGCATGAAATTATCGCAATTCTGTTTGCAAATCTTCTTTTAATTTTTTCTGAAGTTCTACTTTTTTAATTTTTCCGCTCGGCGTCATTGGCAGCTCATCGACAAAAACAACTTTATCCGGTATTTTGTAGTCAGCAATTTTTCCTTTTAAATAATTTTTCATCGATTCTTCCGTTTCCAAAGCTCCGTCTTTTAATTTTACCGCCGCACATGAAATCTCTCCTAAAACAGTGTCAGGCAGCCCGATAATGGCTACTTCTACTACATTCGGATGTTTATAAAGAATTTCTTCAATTTCTCGAGGATAAATGTTGTAGCCGCCGCGGATGATCATTTCCTTCTTCCGTCCAACGATGCGGACATAACCTTGTTCATCAAGCGTCACTAAGTCACCTGTATAAAGCCAGCCATCTTGATCAATGGCTTCTTTCGTTTTTTCTGGCATGTTAAAGTAGCCTTTCATGACATTTAACCCGCGCACAGCAAGTTCGCCAATTTCTCCAGTCGGTACAGTTTGGCGATTCACATCAACAACTTTAATTTCAACTCCTGGAATCGTTCTGCCGACCGTTTCTGAACGAATGATGTCACTGTCTGTAAAGCTTGTAATTGTCACAACTGGAGATGTTTCCGTTTGACCATAGGAAATAGTTATATTGCATCCCATCTCATTTCTAATTTTTTTCACGACTTCGACAGGGCATGGTGCTGCCGCAATAATACCTGTTCTTAACGAAGATAAGTCATAGGATTTGAATTGAGGGTGATTTAATTCCAATATAAACATTGTCGGAACTCCATGGTGTATCGTAATCTTTTCTTGTTCAATCATTTTTAATACAGCTTCCGCTTTAAATTGCTCCATAAACACCATTTTGGCACAGGCAGTCACAGCTGCCAGTATGCTTGGAACCATGCCAAACACGTGAAAGACAGGAACGACCACTAAAAATACGTCATTTTCGTCGCATTGAAGCGCCTCCACTGTACATGCGGCATTATGGACAAAATTTAAATGCGTGAGCATGGCACCTTTCGGAAGTCCTGTTGTTCCTGAAGTATATAAAATGGAAAACACATCTTCCTTCGGATCGATGGACACTTCCGGCGGCAGCTTCGACTGTCCTATTTTCAGCAAATCTTCAAAGGAATGGTGACCATCTTCTTGAAACCGCACCGTAAACACCATTTCTAAAGCGCTTTCATTACTTTCCATTAAAGATTTTACCGTATGGAAATGGCCATGCTCTTCTACCACAAAAATTGCTTTTGCACCAGAATTGGCCACTATATAAGACAATTCTTCAACACGATATCGCGTATTGCATGGAACTAATATGGCGCCTATTTTTGCAATTGCAAAATATATGGCAAGAAACTCATGCCAGTTCGGCAGGCATGCAATGATGCGGTCTCCTTTCCCTATACCGAGCTGGTGGAAAGCGGAGGCGATGGAATCGGACATTTGTTTGATATCTTTGTAAGTTAAACGTTTATAGCCATCGTAAATGAATTCTTTATCAGGATAGCGCTTATATGCTTTTTCAAACACATCATGAATGGATACGTTAAGATCCACGCTACTCTCCTCCATTACATTTTTTCAATGTTCATTTATGCGCTGAGCCATGGATTGATCTGAGCCTGTTCACCAAACCCGTCTTCTTGAAGCAATTTTTTCACCTCTTCAGGTATGGGCACTGCAAATTTTTTTCCGTTTTCTTCTTTCACCCACCCCCTGAGCTCATATCCGTGCCCGGTTCTTGTATCTTCACGATATACTTCATGCTTTAGTTTTATTGTTTTCCGGTTCACTTCCATTACTTCTGTTTTAATAGTGATAATGTCGTCATAATATAACGGCTGCTCAAACGTACAGCGGACATCAAGCAGCGGAAGAATGATGCTGTATTCTTTGATGAGTTTAGCCGGAGCAAGGCCGATACTTCTAAAAAATTGATGCCCTGCAATATCAAACCATTTAAAATAATTCGGATAGTATACAATGCCGGCTGCATCCGTATCTCCAAAGTTCACCCTGAGCTGAAATTCGTTTCTTTTCAAATGTACGTACTCCTTTCAATGCTATGTCTTAAACTATTGAGCTGAATTCGATTTTAATAATTCCCGAAGTTTAAAACGCTGAATTTTTCCTGTTGCTGTTTTCGGAAGTTCGTCAATAAATTCTATAATTCGCGGGTATTTGTAGTGGGCCAGCTGCTGCTTCACGAAGTTTTTTAATTCATCTTCCATTTCTTTGGAGGGCGTTCTATCTTTTAAAACAACATATGCTTTTGGAATGACAAGATTATTTTCATTTTGCACGCTGACAACTGCAGCTTCCAGTACATTTTCATGTTGAAGAAGGCAATTTTCGACTTCTACAGGCGATACCCAAATCCCGCCAACCTTCAGCATATCGTCGGAGCGCCCGCAATACCAAAAATATCCTTCTTCGTCTTTATAATATTTGTCACCTGTATGAAGCCATTCTCCGACAAATTTTTTCTTGTTTTGCTCATGAAGGTTCCAATATCCATGTGCGATGCTGTCTCCGCGAATCAACAAATCTCCCATTTCATTTGGAGGCAATTCCCTGCCCATTTCGTCGACAATTTTTGCTTCATAACCAGGAACGACTTTTCCAGAGCTTCCTGCCTTTACATCTCCAATCCGATTGGATAAAAATATGTGGAGAGCCTCTGTTGAACCAATTCCGTCTAAAATATCGACATTGTACATTTCTTTCCATTTGCGGTAAAATGCTTTCGGAAGCGCTTCTCCAGCTGATACACAAACTCTGAGCGAGCTCAAATCGAATTGTTTTCCCGTTCGCGACACATAATCAATCATCGCTCCATATAAAGTCGGAACCCCAAAGAAAATGGTCGGTTTGTACGTTTCAATCGCCTGAAACATTGCTTCCGGAGTTGCGCGTTCTTTCACTAATACAGTTGAAGCTCCTGCTCCTAAAGGAAAGTACATTCCTCCGCCAAGGCCATAGGCGAAAAACAGTTTAGATGCGGACAAGCATCGGTCTTCTTCACTTATATGCAATATTTTTTTCGCATATGTGCTGAAAGCATATTCCATATCATGCTGCAAATGGATGACGCCCTTTGGATTACCGGTGCTTCCGGAGCTGAACAGCCAAAAGGCCTGATCGTCCTTGTTCGTCATGGCTGCATCAAGCTTTTTGCTTGCCCTATTCATCAGTTGGAGGAAATTTAAATGTGTGCCTGATTGTTCGCTTTCACTGTCCGGAATGATAATGATATCCTTCAAAAAGCAAAACCGTTCTTTGTAAACTTCAATCTTTTCCCAAATATCTTCATGGATGATTAAGCCCTTTGCCCGGCTGTTGTTTAAAAAATATTCATAATCGGATGGCTTCATCATGGTGTTGACCGGAATGGGGACAGCACCAATTTTTATGGCGCCAAAAAATGAATAAATAAATTCGGGTGTATCGTGGCAAACCATTAAAAGGCGGTCTTCCAATTTATAACCGAGCTCACGGAGCATGTTGCCTGTCTGATTGACTTTCTCCTGCAATTCATTATAGTGTATGCGCTCATCGCGATAACAAATGGCTATTTTATCGCCCAAACCTTTCTCTACACTTTCATCAATGAACCGCACTGCCGCATTGTAAAGCAAACCTAATCCGCGGAGATCCATTTTTTCACCATCCTATATATCAATTTTTTGAATAGATGAAGCGGCATTGAAGCCGCCTGAAGAAGATATATATTCAGGAGGCTTCACAATATATATGAAAAGCTAACGTTTATATCCCTTTCCAATTTGGTTTTCTCTTTTCTAAAAATGCACTTAATCCTTCTTTTGCATCCTCGGAGCGGAACAACAAGTTTTGCAGCTCTCCTTCGTAGCGGATGGCTACGTTCAATGGCATTTCCTTTCCGTTCATGATCGACAGCTTGATGTTGGAAACCGCATAGCTTGCGCTTTCAGCTATCTTTCTCGCATACTCGAGCGTCCGCTCTCTCGTTTCCGCCTGCGGGAACACTTTGTTGACGAGACCAATGTCCAGCGCTTCCTGCGGTGTCAGCGTTTCCCCAGTTATGTTCATATCCAGCGCTCTCGAATACCCGATCAACCGCGCGAGCCGCTGCGTTCCTCCCGTTCCAGCCAGCACCCCAAGCGATACTTCCGGCAAGCCGATTTTTCCTGCTTCATCTCCCATAAAACGCAGATCGCAGCCTAGCGCCATTTCCAATCCTCCGCCGACTGTATGCCCTTCCAAACAGGCGATATATACTTGCGGCGAACGGGCGATTTTATCCAGCGTTTCATTACAGAACAGGCAAAACTGTGTTTTATAGCGCGGATCCGCTGCTTTTAAGAAATTGATATCCGCTCCTGCCGAGAAAAATTTCGGCACATCGCTCATCAGCACGACCACTTTTATGTTTGGATCGAAGCGAAGCTCATCGATCGCTGCGTTGAATTCTTGATAAAACTCCAGCCCATAGGCATTCGTTTTATTGATGTGAAGATGGATTTCCGCCACTCCGCTGTTTTTGACCACCGTTAAATTTTTGTTAGCAGTTGTTTCAACTGTCATCATTATTCTCCTTCCATTGTTCATTTATCATTTGAAAAATCAGGTTTGCGTTTTTCTTGAAAAGCCGCCAATCCTTCTAAACGATCCGGATGATAAATCGTTTTTTGATAACAATCCCATTCCGCTATCAGACCTTTTTCCATTAGTTCTCGAGCAAAACTGTCGACAGCCTGCTTCGCTAAACGGACAGAATGAATTGAATTTTCCGAGATTTTTTCCGCTATGTTAAGCGCTTTCAATTCTGCCTCGCCAGCTTCACAAATATATTCGACAAGTCCTATTTCATACGCTTTTTCGCCATTTATTTTTTCAGCTGTAAAAATAAGCTGCTTGGCCCTGCCGATTCCTACTAATTGCGCCAGTCGTTGAGTGCCGCCGGCTCCCGGGATTATTCCCCAAGAAACTTCCGTCAACCCGATGAGCGCCCCTTTTTCCATGACACGAATGTCACAGGCAAGAGCAAGTTCACATCCCCCTCCAAGAGCCAATCCTTTTACAGCCGCAATCGTCGGCATTGGCAAAGATGAGATATTTGTAAATGTTTTCCTGAGCAATGCGACATATTCTTCCACTTCTCGTTCGCTCATGGACTGCCTTTCTTTTAAATCCGCCCCTGCACAAAACGCTTTGCTTTCACCTCCCGTAAAAATAACTGCGCTTACATTCGAATGATCTTTTATCGTGTTTATCGCATAAGAAAGATCTTTTACTAAAAATTTGCTTAATGCGTTGGCACGTTTTGCGTTATTTAATTGAATGATAGCCACTTTGTTTTGAATTTCTAAAAGAACGCCTGATTCTGACATGAGCATCACTCACTTTGCTTGAACAAGCTGTTCCGCATTTAATTGCTGCAGCCGTTTTTCAAATTTTTCCGGGAACGAAGGAGTTTCCGGGAAATAACCTTCCTTTTTCAATTCTTCACTTTTTTCAACTTTTGCAAGCCAAGCCTTTGCTTCCTCTGCAGCCTCCCTTAATGCTTCTTGAAATCTGTAGGGGACAGCTCCTTGATCAAGAAGAAGTTGTTTTGCCCAATTTTCTGCATAGATGATATGATCGTGTTGTTCGCGGACAAGCTTTTGAATCCGTGAAGCAACCTTGGAATGACTTGTTTTTAACACCGTTTGAAAGACGATATCGATTGCGGCATTGATTGCATATAGCGAAGCAATGAGAGAAATCCAGTTTTGAACGTTTACAGCTGTTTGAAAAGCTTTTCCTGTTTGTGCTTGAATGTCAGGCTTCTTGCCTTTTACCCCTTTTAAATCAAAACACCAATTGTACAAAAGTCTTGCATGCCCCAGTTCTCCTTGAGCCATAGCTATAGCAGACAAGGTCGCTTCCAAATTCGGACCGCTTACACCAACTTCCACTAAACGGTCGCCAAGCACATATTTGTTATCCGCTATTGTCTCCAGCAATTCAATCAAAGAATGCGTTCCTTGTTCCATTACGCTCACAATGCTTCAGCTCCTTTCTCTGAAAATAGCCAATCAGGTTTTTTCACCCAATTCAGCTTGTTTCGTTCCACGACAACCATTTCGGTCCAATCCTCTTCGTCGTACGTAAACGTTGCATACACTTTTGCCAGCTCGCTGTTTTCTGCTTCTACCGTGCCGATATGCATTAAGTTGTCTCCCCGATTAATGCGGGCAAAAATATCATAGGTTATTTTTTCTGCGATCATTTTGCACTTACACCCCAATACTTTAATTTTTCCCTTCCCTCTGGGCTAAGACGGTCGACCGTCCATGGAGGATCCCATACGACATTTATGTGTACTTCCTTTACTTCTTCTTCTGCAAGAAGCCGATTTTTTATATCGCTTTCAATCCATTCCATGCAGGCGCAGGAAACGGCTGTGTATGTCATCGTCACATGCACTTCCCCGTCATTCATTTGAATATCGTAAATGAGCCCCATATCGACAACGCTTATTGGGAATTCAGGATCCATCACCTCTTTCAGCGCCTCCCAATATTTTTTCGGATCCACAGCTTGTTTGTGCATCATACCACCTCTTTTCTCAGCTGTTCTAATTCTTTTGCCCCTTTTTGAATTCTTCCTACAAACCGTTCATTTTGCGGTCCTCTTTGTTTAAATCGTTTAATGACGTTTTCCCATGTGTCCGGCTGGTCGAACAGCCATTTTTTATTGATTGGATCAAATTTACAAGGGAATGGGACATCGAGCACATATTTTCCTTGTTCTTCATCATAATGAGCTGGAACTTTTACTCCAATTGATTCACAGAATGGAACTGCTGTTGACAGCCATTTTTGACGGAGCTCATCGTTTGTTCTTCCTTTTAAGCGGTATTCAAGCTGTGCGGATCTGGATTTTAAACGGTCTTCTACACCAAAAAATTCAAGCGCCATTAAAAACATCCAATCAACCGCTTTTTGAACTTCCTCTTGCAAATTCGGATCATTCATGGCTGTTCTCATAATGATTTCACCATTTCTAAGATGGAACAATTCTTCTTTATCAACCTTCACTAATGCGCGTTTCCATGGCCCGTAAGATGTATGCTCAAACGCATCCCCAAGCAGTGTGTAGCCGGCGCGGTCAAAGAACGCATTAAACACTCCAAGCTCAATCCAATTTGACAGTTCAAAGTCAAAGGCATAAGGGTTTTTCCATTCATTTGGAGCTCGATTGTACAATAATTCGTCTGTATCTTCGCCCAAATCTTTCAGCAGCCTGAAAGCAATGTGTGCATGACCGATTTCATCCTGCATAATGGCGAGTGCTGTAATTTTGTTATTTAAAGTGGGCGCTTGATCATAAACAGTAAGGAGCGGCGGCACACTTAACAATTCTGTATCTCCGACAATAATCAACGTCTGTTTTAATGCCTTTAAATATTCCTCATTCATGTCACCGACGCCTTCAACAATAAAACCGTTTTGAATTTTTTCTTTTAAAAGGGCTGCCTGATCCATTTTTTCACCTCTTTTATATTACGTTTTTATTTATTTCGTCTGTTTAACATAATATTATTTCACAATCGCCTCTTTTGTCAAGAAAAAATAGAAAAATCAAATTTTTTTGTTAATTTAAAAAAATAAAAGGTTTTTCTCCTTTCTTTCGTTCTTGCCGTTTTTACGACCGCAAAAAAAGCGCATAGCTTTTTGCTATGCACTTATCCATTATTTATTTTGTTTATAAAAGACAATATCGTTACGATTCTCTTTTTTAATTTGCCCTGAGAAAACTAAATACTCCAAGTGCGACAAAGTTTCTGCGATCGCAAACCGCCATTGATGCGAATTCAAGTTTTTGTGCTGGAATAAATCTTGGGCAATGTCATAGGCGGTACGGCCATCCTTCGCAAGTCGAAATATTTGATCCAATCGCTTTTGATGGTGCTGGATGATTTCTGATATTCTGTCGTCAACTCGTTCGATCAATGCCCCATGGGCAGGAAGCGCCAGGTCTACCTGCAATTGCTGTATTTTTTCAAGCGAAGATATGTAGTTTCCAAGCGGATTTTTGCTTGAACCGGGCCATATGCTAATGTTCGGAGTAATTTTATCCAAAATATGATCAGCTGCAAGCAGCAATCTTTCTTCTCTTTGATAAAAGCAAATGTGTCCATCGCTGTGACCAGGTGTCGGTATAACTTCCCATTTTCTTTCGCCTAGAATGACCTCGCCATCCTCTAGAATCGTCAATTCCGGAAACGTTACATGCTTTGCCAAACTTCTCATACTTTCTTCAATTTCATCCGCAAGATCTTCCGGTGTACCGTTTTTTCTGCACATTTCACCAATTTGCTCCGCCTGGCTGCTGTTTTTTCCCCAAACACGCTGCGCCATGGCAAAATCTTCTTTGCTTATATAAGCTTTTGCTCCTGTTCTTTCCTGCATCCACCCTGCCAACCCGAAGTGATCAGGATGGAAATGAGTGAAATAAATCGAATGAATCTGTTCATAACGAACATTCATTTGTTTCAATACTTGCTCCCAAGCTTCAATCGCTTCGGTATTATGAAATCCTGCATCAACAAGGCTCCATCCGTCTGCATCGCGCACCATATAACAATAGATGTATTTCATCGGAAAAGGGATTGGAACCGGAATGCGATATATATTTTTCCCGATCTGTTTAATATTGACCACCATTATGCACCTACTTGCTTTTATTTTAAACAATGTCCATAAAAGGGTTGATCGCTCTGTCCCGATTCGCTTCCAATTCACAATCGGGAGCTTTTTCAAATAAAGTTTCAAAATATCGAATAGCAGGTACAGACAAAAGCTGATGTACATTGAAAAACAGCTCTCTAGCTTTTAAGCCGCTCCAGTCAGCAGGCAGCAGATCGTTCGGAAACCCCGGGTCGATAAAGAAAAAGCTGCGATATTCATGAACAAGCTTCGTTCTCTCAATAAAACATTCTTGATCTGATAATTCATTATTCCAAATGCGTTCCTTAAAATCATCATACTTTTGCCGGTATTGATCAATGAATGATTCATACTCTTTGGCAATTTCGTCAAAATTCCATCCTCTATGAATCAACTCATGATTATCATGGGATACTACTGAACTGGAAGTAAATAAAATCACATACGGCTCGAGATGGTAATCTTTTATAAACTCCATCACCCGATCTTCAACAGGGTTTGGACTTGCCCACGTACCGTGCGAAATCAAGCCGAATCCCATGAGGCTCAGCTCTTTTCGAATTTGATTGCGAAGCTCCCTTTTTTCTTCCGGGACCGAATAGGTCAAAATTCTCCAATTCCCATCCCATTTGTAATTTCTCATTGAATAAACGCGGGCAAACCCGTCCATCATCGTTCTCTTTCCTTTATTTGTAAGAGAATAATAGCTTTTATTGCCAATTTTGCGAACTTTAAAAAAGCCTTGCTGAACCATTCTTAACGTGGCTCCCCGTATCGAAGATTCAGAAATGCCGAAATGGGACATCATTTGAATTAAGCTGCCAATCCAAACTTCTGTGCTGTAATGCTGAATGTATTCACCGAATAATGTGAACATTAATGATCTTGGCTTCATTTTCTTACACCCGTCTTTTTCCTGAATTTTGCTTTTATTCTTATTATGCTGGATGGAATTCCATTTTTACAAGTTTTTTCTTCTAGATAGGGAGCCTTTTGATCTATTTTTTTATAAGTCTGAAGATGATTAAATCGACTCTGCCGATCAGAAAAAAACTGCCTCCTCCTTGAGGAAAGCATATGACTTGTCTTTAAATTTCCGCATTATTTTCTGGATGAAAAAATACCGGCCGTTTATGGCCGATATGTTGCGTCCTTCTTTTTTATATCCCTTTCCAATTTGGTTTTCTCTTTTCTAAAAATGCACTTAATCCTTCTTTTGCATCCTCTGAGCGGAACAACAAGTTTTGCAGCTCGCCTTCGTAGCGGATGGCTACGTTCAATGGCATTTCCTTTCCGTTCATGATCGACAGCTTGATGTTGGAAACCGCATAGCTTGCGCTTTCAGCTATCCTTCTCGCATACTCAAGCGTCCGCTCTCTCGTTTCCGCCTGCGGGAACACTTTGTTGACGAGACCGATGTCCAGCGCTTCCTGCGGTGTCAGCGTTTCCCCAGTTATGTTCATATCCAGCGCTCTCGAATACCCGATCAACCGCGCGAGCCGCTGCGTTCCTCCCGTTCCGGCCAGCACCCCAAGCGATACTTCCGGCAAGCCGATTTTTCCTGCTTCATCTCCCATGAATCGCAGATCGCAGCCTAGCGCCATTTCTAATCCTCCGCCGACTGTATGCCCTTCCAAACAGGCGATATATACTTGCGGCGAACGGGCGATTTTATCCAGCGTTTCATTACAGAACAGGCAAAACTGTGTTTTATAGCGCGGATCCGCTGCTTTTAAGAAATTGATATCCGCTCCTGCCGAGAAAAATTTCGGCACATCGCTCATCAGCACGACCACTTTTATGTTTGGATCGAAGCGAAGCTCATCGATCGCTGCGTTGAATTCTTGATAAAATTCCAATCCATAGGCATTCGTTTTATTGATGTGAAGATGGATTTCCGCCACTCCGTTGTTTTTGACCACCGTTAAATTTTTCTTTTCTATTGCTACTGTATCTGACATTGCAATTCCTCCTTTATCTATACGTTTAATATTTTATCGTTTCATAAACATAATATACTAAATATTCTAATAATTCAATAGAAATTATATTTTTTTTCAACGATCTTTTTTTATACATATAATTAGAGTCCAAAGAGATTTAATGGTTTGCTGCCGATATAAGAAACGACGCTTTTCGTTTCCGTGTACAAATTCAATGTTTCCAATGCCAGCTCCCGGCCAAATCCCGATTGCTTATAGCCTCCAAAAGGTGTTCCAGGAAATGCAGAAATTGGCGAGTTCACCATAACAATGCCTGCCTTTATTTGTGCCGCAACACGGTGTGCCTTTCCATGATCGTTCGTCCATATAGCCGAACCTAATCCAAAAATGGAATCATTTGCTTGTCGGATCACATCTTGCTCGTCGCTGAATTTCATAACAACTACGACAGGCCCAAAAATTTCCTCTTGTGCAACTCTCATATCATTTGTGACATCACCGATAACCGTCGGCAAATACCAATACCCTTTTTCATACTCTCCACCTTCCGGTATTTTGCCGCCGTATAAAATTTTTCCGCCCTCTTCCACCGCTAATTTCACGTAATGATCAATTGTTTGCTGATGACTTTTGGAAATGACGGCCCCCATATGCACGCCTTCATCAAACGGATTTCCTACTCGTATACGGGAAGCTTTTTCGAGAAATTTTTCCATAAATTCATCATAAATGTTTTCATGAACAAACAAGCGGGATCTTGCTTCACAAGATTGTCCTGTGTTGTAAAAAATTCCATAAAGCGAACCGTTGACGGCTCCTTCCAGATCACAATCGTCAAAGACGATGTTCGGCGATTTTCCTCCTAATTCCAAAGTTACCCGTTTTAACGTTTCAGAAGCGCGCTTCATAATGTCCTTTCCGGTTTCCGTTTCGCCTGTAAACGCAACTTTGTCGATTCCAGGATGCTCCGTCATATATGGTCCGATTTCAGACCCGCTGCCTGTAATGACGTTCAGGACTCCTGCCGGAACACCTGCTTCATGGCATATTTCCGCAAGCATATAGGCTGTAATTGGAGTGTAGCTAGCAGGCTTCAAGACAACAGTGCACCCGGCAGCCAATGCAGGCGCCACTTTCCAAGCGGCCATCATGAGCGGATAATTCCAAGGAATAATTTGACCGCATACCCCGACCGGCTCTTTAAGAGTATAGTTAAAAAAGCCGTTTGGAACTTGATTGACATCACCTTGGAGAGTTAAGCATGCGGCGGCATAAAATTCAAAATCTTCAATCGCCTGCATAATTTGACCCTTGGCAGCAGCAACGGTCTTTCCGCTGTTTAATACTTCTGCGCGAACCAATTCTTCAAATCGTTCTCTCATCATTTCCGCTATACGGTTTAACAGGCGAGCTCTTTTCGCTGCCGTCATTCTCGGCCATTTGCCCGACTCAAATGCAGCACGGGCTGCTTCCACCGCTTTGTCAACGTCTTTCTTTGTTGCTTTGGCTACCGTTGCGAGGACTTCGCCGGTTGCAGGATTATGCGTTTCGAATACTTCTCCGTTTGAGCTGTCTACATATTGTCCATTAATAAAAAGCTGATAGTGTTTTTTCATATTTTTCATTCCTTTCTATATTTTTTCGACAATCGTGGCGATTCCTTGCCCGACGCCTATGCACATCGTCGCGAGTCCATATCTAACGTCTCTTCTTTTCATTTCATGAACGAGAGTGGTAACAATTCTCGCCCCGCTGCAGCCGAGAGGATGACCTAAAGCAATTGCTCCACCGTTGACATTCACCTTTTCCATATCAAATCCCAGCTCTTTAATGCAGGCAATGGATTGGGAGGCGAATGCTTCATTAATCTCGATTAAATCCAGTTGGCTGATAGATAAACCAGTTCTTTGCAGCACTTTTTTCGTTGCTGGAATCGGGCCAATCCCCATATAAGATGGATTCACCCCAGCAACAGCGGAGCCAACAATCCGTGCCAGCGGCTTAAAGCCAAGTCTTTCTGCTATCGATCTCTCCATGATTAAAAGTGCGGAAGCGCCGTCATTGATTCCAGAGGAATTTCCAGCGGTCACTGTTCCGTCTTGAACAAAAGCAGGCTTTAATTTATTCAGCTTTTCCAAAGTCGTATCAGGCCTCGGATGCTCATCTGCATCTACTATCGTTTCTTCCCCCTTTTTCCCTGTTATTGTCACCGGAACAATTTCGTCTTGAAAACGCCCTTCTTGTATCGCTTTTCCGGCTTTTTTATGGCTTTCCAACGCAAATTCATCTTGCTCCTGCCTCGAAATTTGATAGCGCGCAGCTACATTTTCAGCCGTCTCGCCAAGACTGATCGGCGGATACATTTCCGCTAATTTATCATTGACAAGCCGCCAGCCGATAGTTGTATCATAAAAAGCCGGCGTGTCCCTCATTCCAGAAAGCTGCGGCTTCATCATGACATATGGAGCTCTTGTCATGCTTTCGGTTCCGCCTGCAATATAGACGTCTCCCAATCCGCCTTGAATCGCCAACGCTGCTTGATTAATTGCTTCCAGACCCGATCCGCATAAACGGTTGACGGTCACGCCTGGAACCGTTTCAGGCAAACCCGCAAGAAGCACGGCCATTCTTGCCACATTGCGATTATCTTCTCCGGCTTGATTCGCGCAGCCAAAAATTACATCCTCCACATCGGAAGGATCAATCGGATTTCGCTTGAGCAGCTCTCTTACGACGTGAGCTGCCAAATCGTCCGGGCGGACCTCTCTTAATGCCCCGTTGAACCTGCCGATCGGGGTTCGGACAGCATCAACAATCACAGCTTCTTTCATTTGCTTACCCCCATTTTGACCGTTTTTTCAGGCATTTTGATTCATTTTGAACCTTTCTCGAAGCTACCATCATCAACTGGAATTTTTAATCATATTGATAAAAGCCTCTTCCCGTTTTCTTTCCGAACCATTTGGCATACACCATCTTTTTGATAAATGGAGCTGGCCGGTAGCGGTCCTCCCCCGTTTCTTTAAACAGTCCGGCTAAAACAGCATAAACATCATCAATACCGATATGATCCGCCCAGCGAAGGGGGCCCATCGGGTAATTCGTTCCTTTCATCATTGCTTTGTCTATGTCCTCTGCACTTGCAACACCTTCTGTTAAAGCAAAAGCAGCTTCATTAATAATTAATGATAAAATTCTAGGAAATACTAATCCTACACCGTCTTCCACTACTTCGACCTCTTTTCCAACTTCTTCAAAAAACTGCTTAGCTTTCTCAACATTTTCTTTTTCGGTTTGCAAAGCCGGTGCAAGTTCGACAAGTTCACAATCTTCCCAAGGGAAAAATGCGGCAAATCCGACTAATCGTTCAGGATGTTGGAGCCAAGAAGCGGTTTCTGTTGCTGTTACACCAAGACATGTAGACAAAATGACCGTTTCCTTTGGCAATGTTTTTTCGATTTCGACCAACAGTTTTTTCTTTTGGTCAATGCCGAGATTCGTCGTTTCGATCACAATATCAAAATTTGAATGAACAGCCGATTGATCTTCGAGCTGATGGCCTGTTTCGCGCAATTGCGCTATGATCGAATCGGCTAAAGAGCCTTCTCCAGCTACTTTTACAGTGAATGATTTAGTTTTCATAGCGATAATATCCTTCACCGGCCTTTCTGCCAAGCTTACCTGACTGAACCATGCGCTGCTGAAAATAATGCGGACGAAATCTTTCCTCTCCGAAAAAACTATTGTAGACGGTTTCCGTTGTGGAAAAATTCACGTCAATACCAATTAAATCTTGCAGTTCAAAAGGACCCATTTTAAAACGTCCAGCCTTTTTCATGATCCTGTCAATCTGTTCGGGCTTCGCCAAACGTTCTCCTGCAATTTTCAATGCTTCATTGTAAAAAGGACGGGCAATTCTGTTGACAATAAATCCCGGTGTATCTTCGCAAACAACCGGATCTTTTTGAAGAGAAGAGACAAATTGTGCAAGCTTTTTCAAAGTGTCCTCAGACGTTTTCACCCCTCTTACGACTTCTACTAAAGGCATTAGCGGAACCGGATTAAAAAAATGAAGACCTGCCACTCTTCCCCCTGTTTTGGTAACGCTTGCAATTTCAGTGACAGAAAACGATGATGTGTTGGTGGTTAAAATGGTTTGTTCTGGACAATGTTCATCCAGCGCTTGGAAAATTTCTTTTTTAATATTGATTTTTTCCGGAACTGCTTCAATCACAAGATCACACGCTTTCATCAGCGATAATTCGGTGCAAGTCTCAATTCGTGATATTGATTCTTGAAACGTTCGTTCCTCCATTTTTCCCTTTTCTACTAATCTGTTAAGGCGTTTTTTAATTTGAGTAAATGCTTTCTGAACGATCGCATCATTTAAATCATAAAGCAATACACGAAATCCATGCTGCACACACGTTTGGGCAATGCCAGAGCCCATTGTTCCGCTTCCTACAACTCCAACCGTTTGAATCGTCAAACAGACCACACCTCCTTGTTCAAATCATTTTGCCATCTTATAAATTCAAAAACGCTTTTACAATGGTTGCAGTAATATTGAGAAACGAGCTGAGCAGTGCCGAAAACAGCTATTTTCTTAACATTTGTAGAATCGCAAAAGGAACAATGCACCACATATTTGTCGGACACCGGTGTCACCTCTCTGTTATATTACGTTTTTTTTACTATCGTTTATTTAACAAAATATTAATAAAAACAACAGGTTCTGTCAATGAAAAAATTAAAATGTTATTTATTTTCTGAAATTAAAATTAAAACGGTGGTGTCCAGAAAATCAAATCCCCATTAAAAACAAAAAATCATAAACATCGATATATCAACGTTTCTAAAACATTAAAGGGGCGTCTATAAGGCGGGAAAATCGACTTATTAGACAGCCCCCTATAATCAACATATGTACCATTTATTCATTTTTACCTATAAATGAAACGAGAGAATTTTACAGCGAGGGGGGGTTTTGACGACAGCTAAACCGCGGCAGTTTTCTTTCTAGCTTCATACTGCTATGAGCGCTGATTTCGGGAAATGGTAATATGCAGAGGATGTCCATAAGTCCATAAAATAAAAGTAGAGAAAAACAGTCGTTTTCCTCTACTTCTTTCGATATGAAAGCAGCTGAAGGTTGCCTGCTGCTTTTCAGTGTGAAGTGGGCTTATGCCGCAATCCCTGCAAAATTTTTAACTGGCGATACGCTCTTAAGCTTGGCTTGCTCGAATCGCTTGTTCCAGATCGTAAATAATGTCATCAACCGATTCCGTACCGACTGATAACCGGACAAGACCAGGTGTAACCCCGGTTGCCAGCTGCTCTTCGCTCGTTAATTGCTGATGAGTCGTGCTGGCAGGATGAATAATCAACGATTTCGAATCGCCGATGTTGGCAAGGTTTGAAAATAATTGAACCGAATCGATCAGTTTTCTTCCTGCATCAACGCCGCCTTTAATTTCGAATGTCAGAATGGCTCCCTGACCTTTCGGCAAATATTTTTGTGCAAGTTCGAATGAAGGGTGATTTTTCAAACCTGGATAGCTGACAGATTCGACCGCTTCATGCTCAAGTAAATAATTCGCAACTGCAAGCGCATTTTCACTATGGCGCTGCATTCGCAAATGAAGCGTTTCAAGCCCTTGCAAGAATAAAAATGAATTGAATGGAGAAAGCGAAGCTCCAAGGTCTCTCAACAGCTGAATGCGCGCTTTCGTAATATATGCAGCTTCACCAACGTCATCAGCATAAACGAGACCATGATAGCTTGGGTCCGGCTTGGTGAACTCAGGGAATTTGCCGCTTCCTTTCCAATCAAACTTGCCGCTGTCGACAATGACGCCTCCGATTGAATTTCCGTGTCCTCCAATAAATTTCGTAGCCGAATGAACAACTATATCTGCGCCGAATTCAATCGGACGGAGCAAGTAAGGGCTTGGAATTGTATTGTCAACGATAAGCGGAATTGAATGTTTATGAGCGATTGCTGCCACCGCTTCAATATCAAGCACATCCCCTCTTGGGTTTCCGATCGTCTCGGCAAATATTGCTTTTGTTTTTTCAGTAATCGCTGCTTCAAGATTTTGCGGATCCGTCGTATCGGCAAATTTTACCGTGATGCCAAACTTCGGCAAAGTATGTGTGAACAAATTATAGGTTCCGCCATATAAGCTAAATGAAGAAACAATTTCATCGCCGCTTCCAGCAATATTCAAAATCGAATAAAAAACAGCAGCTTGTCCAGATGAAAGCGCCAGCGCCCCAATTCCGCCTTCAAGCGCAGCTACACGCTTTTCAAATACATCAGTCGTTGGATTCATGATCCTTGTGTAAATATTTCCTTCTTTCTTTAAACTGAATAAATCTGCCCCATGCTGACTGTCTTCAAATACATACGAAGTCGTTTGGTAGATCGGAACAGCTCTCGACAAAGTCGTCGGATCAGGCACCTGTCCTGCATGTACAGCAAGCGTTTCGGGCTGAAGTTTTCTTTCGTTTGACATAGTTTATTTCTCCCTTCAATTCTAAACTTATATATTCGCAAAATTAAACCTACTAAAATAATAGGTTTAATTATATATAAATAAAATGTACTGCTTGTTCAACCGGATGTCAATTACTTATCAAAACTTTCAAAAATTTTTTAGACTTCTTCAGTATAGCATAAAATCTCAATTGGAAGATAAACTTTTTGGATATCATTTCATGTAATGGAATGCTTTATAAGTAACCTTTCCTCGTATTTTCATATGATAATAATTTTCCCATCTACTTATTCTTTTTTAAAGAGACTGCAGGATGAGTAAAAGGAATACAGAATATACTGAGAGCAGTCCGAAAATGAAATTTCTTAAATTGATGCAATAAAAAAACAGTTTGCCATCATTAAGCAAATGGCGAGGAACTTCATTTTTCTCTTCAGACTTTTTTGAGAGGATTTTTCTCGCATCCCGGACTAATTTTTTATCTTTTCGCACTTCATCTATTGCTAGTTTATATTTTCATTGACAAAGTCTTAGTAGTTTTTTGAAAATATAGAAAAAATTTTGTTGAAGTGGTAAAATAAATGAAGTATGCCTATCAGTTGAAGGATGGTTTTAGCAATGACAGAAAATAAAAAACATGCACAAATTCAGTCTCTGCTTGTAGGATTCTCAATTATTGACCTGATTGCCAAAAACGGCAGTCCGATGAAATTTAACGACATTCATCATTTTACTAATATAGCAAAAAGCAATTTATATAAATATTTAAATACCCTTACGAATCTCGGTGTCCTTCATCGGGATAAAGGAAGCGGCTTATACTCTTTAGGGAGCACACTCATTCAATATGGGATGGCAGCTGTCAATCAAGAGGACCTCATCGGCAAAATCACGCCATTTTTGCATGAAATTAATGCCAAATCGAAAGAAACGACTCTCCTTGCCGTATGGACAACAAACGGCCCAATGATCGTCAAAATGATCCATAGTCATTTAGGGCTTAACTTAGGCGGACAGGTCGGAACAATCCTTCCGATCTCCTCGGCAGCCGGAAAACTTTTTGCGACATTTAAAAACGATCCAAGTGTAAACGTTTGGAAGGAATCGGAGTTGTCAAAACTAAGCAAACAGGCGAAAGACGAGCTAATAACAGAGTTTCAGCTTATTGCCGATCAAAAAATATCGTTTGCGCAGGAAGCTTTAGCGCCAAGCATTGCTTCTGCCGCCATTCCGATTTTTAATTTTGAGCGGGAAATTTTAGGGTCTATTATTGTTGTCGGCTTTGAAAAATCGATTCCAGACACTATCGAACATGAGCTAAGCGAATATTTGCTTATAAAAGGAAAAGAAATTTCCGCCGTTTTCGGATGGAAAGAAGAATAAAAAAGAGGCTTTCTGCACCCTTTTAAAGTAGAAGTGAGATGGAATTTTAAAAATTGGAATTGATTTTTACTATTTCATATGTTTCAGTAAAAAAGACGGTGTTTGCCTTCTTGTCATTTATAAGGTCAGATGTTATTTTTATCCTTATATGAAAAACCGAGCGTTAAAAAATCAACGCCCGGTTCTTTTGTGTACATACAAAACCCTCTTTTATTGATAACAGAAAATTTTGCTATCATCTTGTCGGTACTATTCTCCCAATAATAATTGATTAATCTCCTCATTTCAGAATCCCACAGCTTTCAAGGCTGTGGCTGACACAAAACTTAATACTCTTATTGTTAAATTTAAAATAAAAAAGAGTTTGAGTATGAAAACTCCTATTTTTGATAAATCAGGACAGCAACCTGCTCTTATACTAGTTTACATTTTCCATTAATGGATCTGCGTACGTACCCTCTTTCGGTAAATCCAATTTTTCATCAACTGCTTTCGAAGCTAATAGATTTACTTCCGAAAAAGCTTGATTCTCATGCCGAAACATTGCGTAAATCAACGCAACACAGATGCCGATCGCAGCTATAATCGATAACACAACTCCTATAGAATGCGGGCCAAAGGTAAAATAAGCACCGACATGCTCCCAATTTGTTATAGGACTTGTATTCATTTACTATTCCTCCTTTCCATTTTTATCCTTTTTTAACTAGTTTTGCTCTTTGACATGATCATTTTTAATCTTCCATTTTCTTGAGTAGATGGAATTCCTTCCGGAAAAGCTGTTGCAGGTATTTCAGTTAAATCAATACCAAGCATCTCTGCTTGCTTTGGTATTCTCAACATATTAAGCTTTTTCAAAAGCAGTGATGTCCAGTAGCCGGGGAGAAATCCTAGAAGGATCACAACCGCTGCACATACGAGTTGTCCAATAAAAGAGATTTCCGGGCCGTTTATATTGGGATAGCCGGAGGCAAATATCCCGACTGCAAGGACTGACCAGATCCCGATAAATCCGTGGACGGTAATAGCACCTACAGGATCATCAATCCCCTTCCTTTCGAGAAAATTTCCAATGAATGGACACATCAATCCTCCAATGACAGCTATAATAAATGCAAGCGCTGGATGATATAAATCTAAACCCGAACCTACTGAAATAACCCCGGCCAGCCCGCCTGAAGCGACCCAAAACGGTTCCCCTTTTGAACCTAAATATGCCCCTATTAAACCTCCCGCTAATCCCATTAAAGCATTGAATACAAAAGCTGATAAATTGGTGGGAGTACCGTAAATCGTCATCCATTCCCCATTTGTAACAGCGATTATACAGCCTCCGAGGAAGCCGAAAAAACCAACATAAATGAGCATCAGCCCTAATAAAGTGGACGGAAGATTATGCGGCAGAATATTAACAATTTTCTCATCCCCTGTATATTTGCCGATTCTAGGTCCTAAATTGATCACGACTCCTAATGCAAAAAACCCAGCTATTGCATGAATAACGCCTGCAGCGGCAACATCATGATAACCAAATTGCGTTAAAAACCATCCTTCTCCGTGCCAGCCCCAAGAAGCAGCTAAATTCCAAATAACTGATCCAAGAATAGCGGCAAGAATAAGAAATCCACTTAATCGAACCCGTTCGATCAGCACGCCGGATAAGATGGAAGCTGTCGTAGCAGCAAACAGCGCAAAAGCACCCCAGAAAACTCCACTCGCATGATCCGTTATATTCGGACCCATATTTTCACTCCAAGGCAATGCAGCTAATGCCGCTTCACTCATTCTCGGAATCAAACCGTCTGGAAACGCATTGTATATCCACCAGCCAACAAAATAGAAAGCAGGTAACACGACTGCTAACGTCATAATATTTTTCAAAGCCGTCGCCAATACGTTTTTTACACGGGAGATGCCGACTTCAAGAGTCAAAAACCCCGCATGGATCTGCAGCATGATTGCAATGCACCACCAATAGAATACTTCTATTTGGATTGCGGCAAACTGTTCAAATCCCTCCACATGATCATCCCCTTATTCTAAAGATTTCAAAGCCTTTAACCTACCATTTTTCAGGCCCTCCTTCTTCTGTTTCATGAAATTATTTTTAAATAACCTAAATATGCATCATGGAGCCTAGAATAGTGTCTTGAAACCTCTAACGATGCATGACACTTTTCACACGTTACTTGTTTTTGTGCTGTCAGCTTGTTCAGATGATAACACTTTACACAAAATACCCTTTCCTCTTTCTCCCCCCATCCTTGTGCCTGGATCTCATCTTCATTAAAACCAGCCCGCAATGCCAGTTTTTTCAGCTCTTTTAACATTGACCATTGAACTGAAAGAAATAGCTTTGTACCGATAAATTGACTTTCAAATATTTTGTAAATTTCCTCACTGGATGTTGATGAAAGGACAGTCGCTTCATTCGGAAAAAATTCTGTCCCCTTATACGAATGAAGGCTGCTATCATTTTTCTTCAATATATAGATTTGTTTCTTCGTCTGTTCTGGAATTTTTTTAATAAACATCAACGTTGGCAAAATCATCGGTTCATCAATGATAAACAAAAATTGTTTCCCAGTGATGAATTGAAATAGATTGCCAGCTTGCTGATTTTGCGCAAAAAATTCATCTGCTTCAGAAGCGCTTGTTTTCCCATCTGCTGTTTTAGTCATTTTTCAACCTCCTTGTTTGTTTTTCAACATGGTCGAATCGAATAAGCAATTTGTAATTTTCTCAATTCGAATTTTTCGAATATCAGGATATTCTCCAACGATAAGCTGCAGCTAGTTCGAATCAATATTAAGCAAACAAAGCATTGCCGTAACTTGATTTCTATCAAATTACAACATAGAAAGATAACGGCTAGTTGTGAAGCCCGGACCGTTCGAGCGTGTAAGCATATAAAGAGCATCTGTTAAAGGAATCCGGCGATAAGTTTCAATAACACGCCCATTGACAAATAGATTCTCCCGTTTTTGTTTTAATTGGGCAGCCGTTTGTTGAAAAAGTTTCTTAGATCTATTAAACGAGTCAAAAACGAAGCGTTCTGCTGCTGGACAGCTTGCAATACTCACATCGCCGAAATGAACCCGTCCTGACGGTGAATATGCTATCGCACTGACGATTCGTTGCTGCGCACTGCTGATGGTTTCTTGTAAAAAAGTCGCATGAACGGGTTTGATATCTTCCACAATCAGCCGGGTGATGCCCCGATCGTTAATCGCTTCTAAAATTTGTTCAGGGTCATCCTCCACGATAACCTCTTTATGGGGCGGCCATATATCCATCCAATAATGATCTAAGTGCTGTTTTCCGACATGGAAAATGAAATAATCAGGATAAATTCGAAGTCCGCCCTCCTCATCTGTTAAATCCTGACGATAAAAATCATAAAATCTGGTGACAGCTGCCATAAGCAAGGCGCTAGCACCAGCACTTCCTGCCGGTTCCCGTACGACTATTCCTAGTCGATCATATTGATGAAATCCCGGCAGCAACTCCTCAAAAGAACATTTCACGTCGTTTATCTTGAATTCAAAATCATCGATTCCGATAACCTTTGTTGTGTGCACAATTCCATTTGCTCCTTTCTTGTATGCTCTTAAAGATCTAAAACAAGACTGCCGGATTTTGCCCTTGAAACACATGTTAAAATGACATTGCTTTCTTTTTTCTCCATTTCGGTAAGAAAAAAGTCTCGATGGTCAATTTCTCCTTTTAAAACATGCAGCTGACAGCTGCCGCATCCCCCGATTTTACATGAATATGGCGCATCAATATGAAGCTGTAATAAAGTGTCCAGCAAGCTTTTCCCTTCAGGCACCTCAATCACTTTGTTGCTTTTATTGAGTTTTACCCGGAATGGCTGCATCGGTCCTGATTTTGGCGGTGTAAAGAGTTCAAAGTGGATGCTTTTTTCAGAATAACCAATGACTTTGGCAGCATCGGCAAATCCTTTGATCATGGCCTCTGGACCGCAGAAATAAACATGGGTTCCTATCGGTTGATTTTCCATTAACTTTGTTGACATTTTCTTGTTTTCCTTTGAAAAATAAAAATGAGTTTCCTCTGAAAAAAAAGTGGAGAGATGGCGATAAAAGGCACATAATTCCTTTGAAGGAGCGGCATAATGTATTTCAAATGGAGCCTTCTTCTTTTTTAATTCCTTCGCCATCGAAAGAAAAGGTGTAATGCCAATCCCAGCTGCAAAAAATAAATGGCGTTTTGCTTGAAAGCTTAGCGGAAAATAATTTTTCGGATAACTAATGGAGATCTTATCCCCTTCTTTCACATGATCGTGCCAATAAATTGATCCTCCATTTGAATCCTCATTGCGGCGAACGGCGATTCGATAGTAGCCTGTATTGTCCGGATCACTTGTAAGAGAATAGTGGCGTTCGATTAAGCCTGTTTCAGTTTGCAAATAAGTCGTAATATGAGAACCCCCACTAAAACGAGGCAATGGCGAACGGTCTGCTGACACTAGCTTAAAACTTTTAATCGCAGCTGTTTCATGCGTAATTTGTTCTACAATCACTTCAAGTGTTCGCGCCATCATGTAATCCTCCTCCTTTCATGTTTTTTAAAAACAGCTTCTTCACACGCTATTTTCTTCCAATTTTCCCAATTTCAATCTGTCAAGCTTTTTTCTAAATAGCGAATGATTTCTCCTTTGTATAAACTAAATCCTTTATATTCAGCCATATAGTCAGGTAAATCCTTTAAAACTCGAAAAAAACGTTTCAACCAATCTTCATTTTTTTTCAGCTCATCAAGTGATATTAAATGAGTATGAATACTAAATAAAATCCCATTGCTTCGCGGCATACGAAATAGCCTTTGATCCTCCACTCTTAAGTGCACAAGCTGACCGGCATTTTCTGAAGTTACCTTTTCCTTTTTTGGACCCCATTCATCAAAATTCTCAGGGAACGTGTCAAGGATTGGCTCCACTGTTAAAGTCCAGTTTAACCGTGTCCACGGTTTCCCTGCCTCGATTCTCAAAAGAAAATTGAGGACTTTTTTCGCTAAACCGCTGTCGAAAAAAACCGGTACAGGAGAATGGAACTCGGTGTAAGTCATGCCAATATCAAAGGCAATCGACCAATTGGCAGGAAAACACAATTGTCCTGCATCCATATATAAATCACCGTCTCTTTGCCCCATAAAAATGAGATCCTCTTGAACGTGTCTGCCGATAAAATCTAAAGGCTCGTAGGGCAATGTCGATAGATCGCCAAAAGTAAATGTATGTTTCTCATCCAAAAGCTTATTTTCAAACGTCCATTCATGACCATTTTTTATAACCGAGAAATACTCAGGGTAAATAATGGCAAGTTCATCTATTAAAAATTCCAGCACTTCCCACTGTCCATCGATTGAATGTTCTAAAGATTGAAAAGCACGTTCATGGTGGTTTAATAGTATTTGACGCTTTTTATCTATTTCTTCAAAATATTCGGGAGTAATATCTGCAAGTTTCCCGGATTCTAGAGGCCTCGCATTATTAGAATACCTGTAAGAGTCCTTTTGAAATGGAAATGGGAACCTTTTAATAAGCGGAATTTCTTTGATCATATGTTGGTTAGTCGTTTTTACACTCACTGCCCTCTCTCCTCCTCACGATCAAAACTGGATGAAAGAACCTCCCCATGAAGCCGCGTTACGACAAGGGGAAATTCTTTCATTTGTTTAATTTAAAAATGTTGGCTCCGGCAATCGATGTGCCGTATAAATCGCATCTCCATCGCTTTCAGCATCAAAGATCACTTTCGTTTCAGGGGTAAAGATAAAAACATCTCCCGCTTCCCCTACATATTTGTTTCCTTGTTCATCTCTGACGATGATCTGCCCCTTTATAATTACCTTTACTTCTAAGTAAGTATACAAAAATTCAAACTCTTCCGACTTTTGCATAGAGAAATATCCAATTGTTAAAGGCTTCTCTAATGGGCTAATCGGAACGTCAATAATTTGACTTTTCAAAGCCGGTATACTCAAAACATTGTTCAACTCAATTTTTTCATACGTTCCAGCTTTTATTAGCTGAATTCCTGGCTTTTGACTTAAAAATTGATGATCCATAGCTGTTACCGCTGATTCACTCATTCTTTCCACTCTCCTTTTTCAATTTTTATAATCAGAGTTATGTTATGTTTTGTAACAAAAAATGTATTATTTTATAACTCTGATGATCCTATCATAATAACAACCGTAACGTTCTCACAACCGTTTTTTCTCAAATGGCGGGAATATTCGCAAAAATCTGTAAAATGTTCTGACAATTAGAGCTTTTCCTTTCGGATCATTCAACATGAGCAGGCAATGAAATTTTATTTCTTTGAGAACTTAACATTATTAGCGCCAATAATGAGATCAGCAACGATGTTTTACACGGAAAGGAGACAGGGAGAGTACCGAATCATTGTAAAATGTAATGACAAGGTTTTTGATTTATTCCCACTATTTAGGAAATCTCTGTTTCTTTGAAAGAATCGTCTATGTAAAAATAAAAGCACAATATTCATAATATTGTAATTTTTGTTAACATTCTTAACAGTAACCTTTAAAAAGGAGTGATGTCAATGGTAGTCAATCAGACAGAACTGCAGGAAGAAATTATGCAAATTCCAAAATGGTGGTCTTACCCAGAAGGATTCGAAAAACTAATTGAAAAAGCACATGAATTAGGCAAAAAGGAGCTGCTGCCCCGTGCTTCTATTTCAGACAAGGAGTGCCGTTATCCTCGGGAAAGCTTACAAGCAATTGCGGATGCTGGATTTGGAGCAGTTACAATCCCTGTTGACGACGGAGGCCTTGGCGCTGGACTAACTGGATTTGCTTTGTTAGCCGAAAGTTTTTCTCAATATTGCGCTTCCACTACTATGTGTTGGGTTATGCACACTGCTGCCGTCCAAACGCTTTATACAGCTGGAACTAGAGAGCAGCGGCAGCGTTATATTTCTGGGGTGCTAAAGGGAAAGATTGGCGCATTAGCCTTTAGTGAACCAGCGACTGGAAGCCACTTCTGGAATGTTGTTAGTTCGGCTCCCCGCAAAGGAAACGGATATTTGTTAAATGCGGAAAAATCATTTGTCACCAGTGCGGGCGAGGCGGATTGGTATATTGTTTGCACCAATTATCCAAATAGCATAGAAGACGATCCATTAATGTTTTTAATTGTAGATCATAATCAGAAGGGAATCGAATATTTTCCTTTTTCAGCTATGGGGCTTCGCGGAAATTCAAGCGGACCGATGAAGTTTAAAGATGTCTTTGTCCCTATTGAAAATCGTCTTGGGACTGAAGGCGGAATGAATGTTTATAATGAAAACGTCATTGATCCGCTCTTTTTATTAGGCACAAGTGCTTGCTGGGTTGGTATTGCTCAAGGAGCCTTGAATGCAGCAATTGACCAGGCAAAGAAAAAAGTCCATAAAGATACAGGAAAATCAGTTGCCGGCTACCAAGTCATTCGCCACGAATTGGCAAAAGCGCAAATTTTAATCGATAGTGCAAGAAGCATGCTTTATCGTACAGCTGAAGGGATGGATCAATGTTTAAATAGTGGAAAAGAATTGTCAGAATGCTTATACCCGCTTTGGGAACTCAAAACTCATGCAGCAGATATAGTCATACAAGTTACAAATCAAGCATTACAAGTTTCTGGAGGAAGAGGATATCTAACCGGGCAAGTGGAAAAATTTTTGCGTGACGGTCGAGCAGGTGCAGTCATGGGACCCACAAACGAAATATTGCGCGAATGGATTGGCCGCACGTTAATTGGTGTTCCTTGGTTTGAATAATTTGTATCACTTGATCTGAAATATAACTGTTTGTGCCAATAACTTGTTTCTGAAATGCAAAAAAAGAGAATCGTTAGCCGAATAAATCGCCTTACGAGAGGAGGGAGCCCTGCCTTCCGATTAGTCGAAAGATATTTCAGAAACAAGCTCCACACCCTTTTGTATATTTTTTGCTTAAAATAGTTTTAAAGAAATAAGAGAACAAAACGATCACATGACGACAGATTTTTAATCTTTTTCTTTACAGTATAAAAAATTAACAATAATCGGCTGTTTTTCTTTGTCGAAATCTACTTGTTGTGTTTTTACAAATTCATCAAAACAAACATGAATCCTCACACTGTTTATCAGGTGAGGATTCTTTTATGCGTATACAATTGAATTGGTCATAGCTTTGCCGTTTTGACAACCAATGAAAAATACATTGCCATGCTAGGACATTTGAGAAGCAATATCGTTTGATTTACCCTTCTCTTCTATCGACTGATCAACATCTGAATAAGCCGGTTCTTGATGAAAGCTTAAATCAAGGCCAAGCAGCTCGTCTTCTTTTTTCACACGCAACGGTGTAAACAGCGAAACAATTTTCAAAACAATATATGTTCCTACTGCCGCAAGCAAAACAGCCACAATCACTCCTATAACCTGATGGAACAGCTGTTCAGGATTTCCATAAAACAAACCGTTATTCCCTGCCGGATTCACTGACTTAGTAGCAAAAAGTCCTGTTGCAATGGATCCCCATATTCCGCAGATGCCATGTACTCCAAAAGCATCTAACGTATCATCATATTTTAGACGTGCTTTCACAAAATGGATAGCAAAATAGCAGATAGGGGCGGATGCAAGTCCAATAATCAAAGCTGAAGGGATTGTGACAAATCCTGCTGCTGGAGTTATGCCAACAAGACCGCCTATTGCCCCAGTGGCAGTTCCTACTAGCGTCGGGCGCTTGCGAACCATCCATTCTATGATCAGCCATCCCAAGCCCCCGGCTGCTGCGGCAACTTGTGTATTGGCAAAGGCAAGAGCGGTAATACCATTTGCACTAAGTGCACTTCCTGCGTTAAAACCGAACCAGCCAAACCAAAGAGTGGCCGCTCCAATAAGAAATAAAACAATATTATGAGGAGCATCATTTTTCTTCATATGTTCATATCTCGGCCCAATTACGAGTGCAGCTGTTAATGCGCTAACACCGGAAAGTATATGAACAACCGTACCTCCAGCAAAATCAAGTTCGCCCATGGCAAAAAGCCATCCGCCTCCCCATACCCAATGAGCCATTGGTGCATAAACAAAGGTGATCCATAAAACCGAAAACATTACCCATGCAGGAAAAGAAATACGCCCTGCAATTCCTCCGGAAATAATCGCAACCGTTATAGCAGCAAATGCACCTTGAAAAATGGCAAATATATAATGAGGGATGGTTAATGAACCAAAAGCAGCCTCTCCTCCTACTCCGTTAAATGCCAGGTAGTCCAGTTTTCCAATGATTCCCCCTACATCCTGTCCAAAGCTGAGGCTGTATCCCCATAGCACCCAAACAATGGTCACAGTTAAAAGACTGACAAAGCTGTGCATCATCGTTGATACAACATTCCGTTCACTTACAAGCCCTCCATAAAAGAGAGCCAAACCAGGTACATGCATAAAAATAACGATAGCCGCTGCTACGAGCAACCAAGTTGTATCCCCCGTATCAACCACCGGCTCGTTCTCTTGCGCAAAGGCTGAAATCGGAAAAAGGAATAAAAGATAAAGAAGAAAAACGAAAAATATTGAAGCTCTTTTCTTTACGAAACCATCCATAGGAATCCTCCTCCTTACTTTTTTCATTACTCTAGCTTTCGGTAGCGATTTGTTCAAAACGATTTAATCGAAAAAAGGAAATATCATGTTTTGTTTTCCCAAGCGTGACTAAATCTGCTAAAATGCTCCCAACGATGCTGGCAAACTTAAACCCATGTCCGGAAAATCCGCCGGCTAACAACACATTGCTGAAGTTTGGATGAAAATCGATAATAAAGTCGCTATCAGGAGTAAGTGAATATAAACAAATTTTACCATCGGTCAGCTCGCCGGCAGCCTGCGGCATATATTTTTCAAGAAAGCTTCGTACATCACGTTCATCTTCACAGTAAGAACCAAATAGTCTGTTCACGGAATCTGGATCACTTTCAATCCCCATGTCATGACGTCCTATTTTTACACCTGTTTTCCGAAAATTCGGAAAACCATAATAATGACCTTCTTTTGTGTCAAAGACAAAAGCAGGAAATTGACCAAAATCATATAGTCCATCCTCCAACGGTGCAAACCATGCAACAGGTTTTCGGATCACTTGGATCGGAAAATCGAGTTCCGGCAATAATTTCGGAATCCATGCACCAGCTGTGATCACTAAATTGGCTGCTTGAAAACGTCCCTTCTCCGTAATGACCTCCGACATATCCGATTGAATGGACAGCTTTAAGACAGGATTGTTTTCCAACAGTTTGGCTCCCAGTTTTAAAGCTTCTTCTTTATAAGTTTGAATACATACTTCACATAACAAAAATCCTGCTTGGGGATCAAAACAGGCAGTAAAATCTTCGGGAATTTGAATGCCTTGCCATTTGTTCATCACCATGCTTGCTGTGAACATTTCAATTGGGAGGTTGTGATGAATGGAGCTTTGAATCGTTTCATTGACAAAAGATGAATCGCGTTCGCCGACAACTAAAGTGCCTGTTTGATAAAATAACGTTTTTCCTGTTTGCTCTTGCAGTTCCATCCATAACCGGTATGCTTCTTTAACTAAATCAACATATTTTTCCCCTTGGCCATAACCAAATCGCAGCATTCTTGTTTCCCCGGCGTGGCTTGCAAAGGAATTTGGAACAGAAAATTGATCAATCATCAACACGCTTTGACCATTTTGGGCTAAATAATAGGCTGCAGCACTTCCTGCAGAACCTGCTCCAATAACAATCACATCGTACATCCCGTCATAATTCATACGAATTCCTCCATATAAATCAATACGATTTGTTTTTAGTAGCCTTTTAAATATTTTTCAACTTCCCATTCGCTGACATAGTCATGATATTCTTTCCATTCAGCCTTTTTTCGTTTAATAAAGGTCTCCATAAATGTTTCCCCTAGTGCCTTGACTAACACTTCATCGCTTTCTAATGCTTCAATCGCTTCATTCAATGTAGAAGGCAATTTGTCAAATTCATTTTCTATCGAATGGAACATGTATAAATTTCCGTTAAATGGATCTCCTGGATCCATCCGCTTTTCGATGCCGTCCAATCCCGCTGCTAAAATCGCAGCAGTCGCCAGGTACGGATTACAGGAACCGTCCATGGCCCGAAACTCAATCCTTCCAGCATCAGGAATGCGAATAAGCTGTGTGCGGTTATTCCCTCCATAAGAAATAAAATTAGGAGCCCATGTAGATCCAGATGAGGAATTTAACGCTCCTAGCCGCTTGTAAGAGTTGACAGTTGGACAGACAATAGCAGCCAAGGCTTTTGCATGATTGAGAATACCTGCAATAAAATGATACGCGACTGCAGACAATCCAAAGCCTTTTGGATCATGAGCATCTTCAAATACATTTCGTTCTTCCCGCTCATCCCATAAGCTTAAGTGCATATGGCAGCCATTCCCGGTCAGATTGGAAAATGGCTTCGGCATAAACGTGGCGATTAGTCCTCGTTCCTCTGCCATGGTTCTAATCATATATTTAAAAAATGTATGCCGATCAGCAGACGTCACCGCATCTGAAAAATCAAAATTGATTTCAAATTGTCCATTGGCATCTTCATGATCTGCTTGTGTGACATTCCATTTCAATTCATTCATATACTCAATCAAAGTGCCTAAAAATTCGATATTTCTCATAAGCGCCTGCTGTTGGTAACATGGTTTCAATTCTTTATCCTGTTCATCAAACGGGGCAATTTTCCCGTCTTCTCCCTGTTTCACAAGGAAAAATTCCGGTTCCACTCCCGTTTTCATCGTATATCCCATGCTTTTTGCTTGCGTCAGCACATTTAACAAAATCGTTCTCGTACAAAACGGCCAAGGAGTTCCATCTTCCGTTAAAGTTCCGGCAAACCAAGCAATCTCTTTATTCCACGGTAATATAGTCATAGAACGCAAATCAGGGATGCACAATATATCGGGATCATGCGGTCCGTGGCCGAGATCGCCTACAGCAAAACCGGCGAATCCAGCCCCTGATTGGCAGACTGACTGTAAACGGGAGGAAGGAATTAATTTCGCACGTAAAGAACCGTTCAAATCCGAAAAGGAGGCTAACGCCAATTTGATCTTTTTACCTTCGATATATTTTAACGTCTCCTCCAACACCTTGTTATTGCTTTCCACTATACCGATCAATGATCATCACCATCCCTTATTTTTTACACTTTTAAAAGATCTTTAAATGAACTCCCATGGTCAAGGCTTGCAAAATACGGTTTTTTGCCCCCTAATCCTACTAGAGGAACTCCTGTAATATAGGAGGTGACTAATGTTAACGAGCGCAAATCGGTAGGATCTAAATCACTGACTCTGCTTTTTCCGCACGATCTTGCAAAAATTTGCATTTCCATCGTGATCGAATTGATATAATTCTCCACTCTTTCAGCGGCAGCTGTAGGATCTAATCTCGCCATTAACTCAGGATCTTGTGTCGCAATACCGACCGGGCATTTACCCGTATGGCAATGATGGCATGCACCAGGTTCTGTCCCTAAGGCATGGTAGTCTTCTATATAAATTGGCCGCTGGCAATTAAGGGCAATTAACATTGCTGAACCCATATAAACGACATCCGCACCTAGTGCGATGGCTTTCGCTGCATCAGCGCCATTGCTGATTCCGCCGCCGATAATTAGCTTTACTTCGTGCTTCATACCGATATCGTAAAGTGCTTGAGCTGCTTCAACTACAGCGGAAATGGTCGGAATCCCTGTATGATCCAATTGGATTTCCGGTGAGGCAGCGGTTCCTCCTTCCATTCCATCAATGACGACTGCTTCCACCCCAACCTTTGCCGCCAGCTTTACATCATCATAAACGCGTCCGGCCCCAATTTTAATAAAGATCGGCACTTCATAATCAGTCGCTTCCCGAATTTGCTCTACTTTTACCCCTAAATCATCTGGCCCCATCCAATCGGGGTGCCGGCACGGGCTTCGTTGATCGACTCCTGCAGGAAGATCCCGCATTTTTGCCACTTCTTCAGAAACTTTATGTCCAAGAAGCGTTCCGCCCGTACCTGGTTTGGCGCCTTGGCTCACGACAATTTCTACCGCATCGGCTTTTTTCAAATCATAAGGATTTAAACCGTAGCGGCTCGGAAGCAATTGGTAGACCAATTTCTCCGAATATTCACGTTCTATCGGATGCATGCCCCCATCGCCCGTACATGTACTGATGCCGCATCTAGTCGCTGCAATGCCAAGCGCTTTTTTAGAATGAGCATTAATCGCCCCAAAACTCATCCCTGCAATCATGATCGGTGTTTCGAGTACGAGGGGACGTTTCACCTTTCCTTCTCCTATAACAACTTTTGTATCGCATCGCTCCCGATACCCTTCCAGCGGTACCCTTGACAGTCCTGCCGGAGTAAAGACGAGATCGTCAAAGGAAGGTAAGTCCATTCTTTTTGTAGCTTGGCCGCGGATGCGATATCGTCCAATCTGAGCTTTTTCTTGAATTTCTTCAATTTTTTCCGGACTCCACACCTTGCTTTTTCTTATAAGATTTCTTTCCATACGCGAAACTCCTTTTTATTAAAATGATGAAGCAAGCCGTTAGGAACAATTTTTTGAAAAGAGGGCGGCGGTTCTATTTGATAGAAATCAAGCAAACTCTTTATCTCATCTTTTTCCTCTTCCGACACTTCCTCTACCTTTGTTCCATTCCCCAGCTCCGCAATTTTCCCGCCAACATAGATCACTCCATCATACATGGAATCTCCCAGCGCTTTCCCAGCATCTCCACAAATAATCATTTTTCCTTTTTGCATCATAAAACCGGTCATATATCCGGTATTACCGCCAATAATTAAAGTCCCTCCCTTCATGCTGATTCCCGCCCTGGCGCCTGCCTCTCCTTTGACAACTACGATACCGCCTCTCAGCGAAGCTGCACAGGAAGACGCTGCATTTCCATTTACGACAATTTCTCCGCTCATTAAATTTTCACCAACTGCCCAGCCGCAATTCCCGTTTATGGTCGCTGTCACCTTATCACATAAACTCACTGCATAGTAGCCGACATCTCCGTTATAAATGAGATGAATCGGATCTGTTATGCATACTCCAAGGTTATGGCGTGCGAGAGGGTTTTCGATGATGACCTCCTTTATATTATTTTTCGCAAAATCCCGAATCATTTGGTTGATTGAAGTCACCGTTTCACTCTTGCAATCAATTACTATACTTTCTTTCACAGATTCCATACCAATACCTCCTCTGCCCCTGGTTCTCTTACTGGCAAGCTTTCCCCAAAGCCATTTGTAATTGCTAAGCTTTCAGAAGCAAAAGCGATGAAATCATCAGTTTCCGCAAGCACAATCGGCTTCATACTAAAAGGTTCTTTTGCTAAACCGACTGCTGTCGGCGTAACAGCAATATAGCTAAAAGAGCCGTCTAAATCATGAACAGATGCTGTCATTGCTTCTTTTAAGCTGGCTCCTTTCTTCATTTCATCTACTAAATAAACGGCAATCACTTCCGAATCGTTTCCGGTTATAAATTGATAGCCTTTCTTTTCGTAGTATGCTCTCAATTTAATGTAGTTTGTCACATGGCCATTGTGAATAATCGTTAAATCTTTGAAAGAATTGCAGCAGAGCGGCTGCGAATGGGAAATATCGACTTTGCTTTCTGTCGCCATTCTTGTATGGCCTACAGCAACTTGCCCGTCATATACGGAAAGCTTAAATTGCGCATCTAAAAGATGAGCTCCCCCTAAAGATTTCAACACTTCAATCGATTCTCCGATGTTTGCGACTGAAATGTCTTCGTCCAGCTGACTGATTCCTTGAACAATATGTTGGATATCTCCTGAATGGAAAATTTTTGTTCTGACGTAATTGCCATGATCAGATGAATACAGCACATCTGCTTTATCTTTTAAGAAGGAAATGATTTTCTCCCCGTTGCCCCTTGTTTCATAATTCACATCAACATATAAGACGTTCTCTTCCTTTGGATGGAGAATGGCAACTCCTGTTGAATCAGGACCTCTTCGAAACAAACTGTCCAGCATTGCCAATATGACTTCGCCTGTTTTCCTTTTGTGATTTGGATTTTTAAAGATGACACCACTGATCCCGCACATCTTTTTTCCCTCCAGTCGTTGAAAAATTTTTGGAACTTTTTGTGAGAGGTTGTGGTTATATACAATATTCCATAATTTTTTCCCAAAAAAAAGCTCATTTTATCGAATATTGGGAAAATTACAAAAACCATGTTACCTTTTCTCCCATAGGATGGACTTTTTCATCCTTTGGTCATCTGTTTGGTACCCAGCCTAGTTCTTCGGAAATTTCATTTGCGGCTCTGATTGTGGTAGATATTAAACCGGCTAACTCATCTTTCGTAAAACGCGTTTCCGGCCCGGCAACACTTAAAGAGGCGATCACTTTATTTTCCCAAGAGAAAATAGGAGCTGCCACACTGGCGGTTCCTTCTGTTGTTTCCCCGAAAGAAATACAATATCCATGCTTTCGAATTAACATTAAATGTCGGTGAAGATGATCCACGTCTTTTATCCTTCCATTTTTTACAAGATCTTTAATCACTTGGCTTCTTGTTTTCTCTTCCAAGTATGCTAAAATCACTTTTTTCGAAGCACCTACGCATAAAGGAAGACGCATTCCAATCGGTTCGACAATTCTAAGCCAATGCGGCGAATCAACACAATCAATAAACACGCCTTCACATCCTTCCGGTACGGTCAAGTACACACTTTCCTTTGTTTTTTGGGCCAGCTTTTCCATAATTGGTACTGCAGCATTACGAACCGATAGATTGTCTCGTATGGAAAGACCTAATTGAAGCAATGTAAGGCCTAGACGGAATTTTCTCGTTTGTTTGTTTTTATACACAAATCCATACTCTTCTAAACAAGTCAGCAATCGGTGCACCGTTTGAACGGGAATACCGAGCTTTTTACTGATTTCCGTAGTACTCCACTCTTCTTTATTTTCGTTCGGCTGAATAGTTTGCAATAATAAAATCGTTTTCCGAATCACCTCTGACATCTAAACCCCTCCTATGTAAAAAAATTTACATAATGAGAATGGAATGTTTGCTTTTATATTAACGAAATAAAAAATGATACAACGTTGTTTTGTCAGATCGGCCAACATACTTTTTATATTTTTTCCCATATAATGAGATTTTTTACCGGAAGAGGTTGAGGGAGGAATTTAATAAACGAGCAAGTTGAGTTAATTTTTCTCTTCTCCATTTTCTGTGGTTCTCTAGAGGCGAACTGGGGATGTATATCGGATCATGTAACAATTTGCGAATTTATTATCCAAGCAATATACGACAAAATAATCCGTCATTTGGATGCACTTGTTGAAAAAGCGCAAATTGCAGCTGGTTGGCCTTGTATCCTGAAGGTCTCATAAAATGGGGGTGTCTAATAAGTCGTTTTTACGGCTTATTGACGCCCCCTTTAATGTTTTAGAAACGTTGATATATCGATGTTTATGATTTTTGTTTTTAATGGGATTTGATTTTCTGGACAGCCCCATGTCTCTCTCGTGTCGTAATGAAAATACCAGCCAAAACGAATAGTACACCAGCCAGGATGCCCTTAATAGTTCTTCTTTAGTTGAATGGTTTTAGTGTACTCGATTACACTTTCGTGAAAAGTTCGTATTGACAACAAATTCCGCTTAGGATAAGGTCAATCCGTTTCGAAATTCACTTACATATTTAAATTGTCGGTTTTGTATAATATTGTCTTTCAGTTACAAAATGCCTAAATAAATCCAAACCTTCATTATAAAATAAATGCTTTGATAAAAATTGAAACGTTTATCCTTTCTTTGCTTTAAAAAAATCCCCTCCCATGTAGACGGTTAGGAGCATAAAATCATTACATTTAACTGTCTACCTGTTAGGGGAAAATACGAGACCTGCTCAATTTTTAAAAATGGTAACATACTTACCATTTTGGAATATAAAATTAAGCAAACTTATCATAACGTTTTTCAGATGCGGCAGCCCCTTCGGAAATCGATGTAGATGACATCCCCTTTTCTTACCTCTAGTCAAGTATTTTTTATTAAATAATTTGGTTAATATAGATTTTATTTTGGAAGGAAGGGGGACCCCTTCCTTCCAAAATAAATTTTCGCATGACAAATAGACCTCACGATTTCCATTTTTTTCGTCAGGTCTTTGTGATATAATCTTACTTACGATTACTGATGCATTGTTGCCTTTTCGTAATCGTATTTCAGATTATGTGTGATAAGGTGATAAGCCGATTTCAAGAACTTATTCACGCATGCTATGGACGCAACTTTATGAGGTTTCCTCTGGGGTTGCGTTTTTAATTTATCATAATAATCTACAATATGATTTTGTGTGTTTTTCCGTAGTTGGATCATGGTCTGGATCATGTAAAATAGAATCTTTCTAAGTTTGTTATTTCCTCTTTTATTAATCTTGTCTTTATAAAAGGTATTCCCAGATTGATATCTCATAATATCAATACCGACGTAAGCATTCAGTTGTTTATGGTTTTTGAATCGTCGAATATCTCCTAATTCTCCAATTAAACGAACTGCAGTCGTTTCTCCGATTCCTGGAAATGAAATTAAAATCTGATACTCTTGTTTATCTTTCGATAATTTAACCATCTTTTGGACAAGTTGATCTCTTTTCTCCTTCAAGTCTGCAATCCGTTTGGCATAATCCCGCACTTGTTCACAGCGAATATCATCTTTTGAAATTGCTGGATACGCTTCTTTTGCTGCTTCGATTAAAGCGATCCCTTTTTCTTCAGCACGTGCCAATGATAAGTTTTTTCTTGTGTTGGCTTTTAAACGATTACGAATCACTGTTTTTGAACAAACTAACACATGATCCGGATGAGGGTATAATTGAACGACATTCAAAAATAAAGCAGAACGTTTACTGAATAGCTTTTCTAACTCGGGAAAACTCAATTGTAGAATCGCATGTAAACGACTATATAAATGCGTCATTTCACTACTTAATTCATCATAATATCTCGTCATTGCACGCATTTGTTTATAATATTCCCCTTCTTGATAAGTTTGTTCACGTTCAACTCTAAAGTGAGTTTTCGCAAGTTCATGAGCGTCGCTTTTATCTGTTTTTTGTCTCCTCATTGAAGCCATTTGAATATTCGCTTCGAGTGGGTTAACTCGATAATACATATAACCTTGATCACCTAAGAATCGTTCTAGTGGTTTTGAATATACGCCTGTTGCTTCAAAGACAATATCAGGTGCCTGTGCATCTTTTTGTGTTAAAGATATAAGGGTTTCGTTTAATTTCTCGAAAGAGTAGCGGTTATGGGTTATTTCACCCTCATATTCGCATTGACGATAACGGTCATAAATGACCATTGTACTTTTCCCCATACTGACATCAAATGCCACTACGTGTTTCATATTTTCTGCCTCTCCTTTTTAGCCAAACATAGAAGTTCTTCACATTGCCTTATTGATTCCATTTTCTTATACACGGTCTCTTCGGACCCAACATACTAAACTGATTCAAATAAGGATGTGAAGTTGGTCTGTTTTTAATACGGACTCTATTTGGTCCCAGGGGATGTTCGACCTTCCTTCACTTCTACTATAAAAAAATAGTAGCACAAACCTTGGCCTAGGTCTGTACTACTAATGTTAGTATGTTTTTCGTTTGCCATACCTTTTAGTTATGTCTCTTTTCATTCTGGCAATAGTCATAATTTCAAATTTGTCGCCGTCATCCAATTGACGGAGGATTTCGATTAGTTCCTGCTCTTCTGGTGAAAGTTCGTTTTTGTCATTTTGTTGATCGATCATTTCGTTTTCACTAACTTTTATAGATGGATCGGCAAAAAGAGCAGCTGAAGCTTTAAATAGATTCATTAGTGCTTCAGGATCTAAGCTGACCGAACTGTTTTCGCCTATCAAACATTTTATGGTCAAATCCTGAAATCTTTTAAACAATGGAGATTTTTTAATTTTATCGTCTTCAACTGAAGCACGGTCAGTCATTTCTTGTAAACAAGAATCTGACGTAAATTTATCATTAGTTTCAGAAATCGGAACACTAGTCAAATAAGCCTCGCCGTATAGCAAGTAATCATTACTCACTCCTAAAACTCTGCTTATTAATGATAGATTCTCAGCAGAAACTGAAACTGCTCCTCTTTCAATTTTGCTTAGTGCGCTATTCGTAATACCAGTAGCTTTTGCCATTTCCTCAAGTGTCAAACCTTTTTCTTTACGAATTCGTCTTACCCGACTGCCCAATTCCTTTTTGAAATCGCTCATTTTCTGTCAACCTCTCTATAATCTTCCTAAAAGAAACATTTTTAGTCCTAAAGGAAAATTTTGTTGATTTTCGTCTTATAGGAATATATAATGTAATCAAAAGTGGTAACCGATTACCTTGTCAAACAAAAATAAAGTGTAAATAGATGTAAAAGTTCGACAATCTGCGTAAGTTTCCTAGTCCATTGGTCCAAAAGAACCGTCATAGGTCATTTCATGAAGGTTACCGATGGACTATATATCCGTTTGAATAATCAGCGCGCTCTATATTAATCATCACAACCGCTTTTGCAGCCTTGAAACTGAACTAGCAGTTGAATCATTGCAGCAACAATATCATGCAATCCAATGATTGGAATGAGCAAGCTGTTGTTCCGGTGCAGATGCTTTGGATGAAACAGGTACAGCGTGCTGACTGAAAAATGCAGCATATCAAATGTTCTTTATGCCCGGAAAGCCTTCTGATTATTGATCTTAACAATGAAAGAAATAGACGAGCTCAATCAAAGGCTGCTATACCCATTCGAAGTCATCAAGCAGAGTTTTGCTATCTAAAATAATTCTTTGAGTTGTTGTATAAATACATTCAAATTCATACATAAACTGTTGAATCATATGTCCTTTAAAAATTGCCAATTTGAGGTATCGAGAAAACAACTTGTTCCCAACTACATCAATCAGTTGAAGATATACAAATGGAAATGCTTCACTGTTTTTTAATACCATCTGCATTAAATTCTCCGAAATATAGATAGTCTCTAAATAGAGCTAGTACTGGCATGAATTGAGGAACTTGGTTCTTTTATTTGTCCACAGTTTGGTTTTACAACATGATGAGCAGGCTTAATCTCCTGAACAATCTGGTCGATATGAAGCTTTAAGGATGATAAAAGCTCCTGCTGCGTTTCTCCGTCCTCGTTATACATGAAAATCTTTCGGAGATAGCACCAGGACATAGTTAATCAGCAATAGATTTTTGAATCAACATCTCATAACGAATTCTAATCCTCAATATAGTTATGACTCCCTTTCATTCTACCAAAATTCGGCATAGGGAAACAGAATGATCATAGAAAGGAGTGATTTAAATGGCGGTTCGCAAACAACGCATCACTCCGTTAGGGTGGAAAATCAAGCGGCGCTTGGCAGAACTGGAAATGACCCATAAGGAGTTTTGCGAGCAGCATAAAATCCCGTTAAGCCGCCTTTCTGAAATTATTTCAGGAACACGTCAAAACCGAAAATATCGCGACAAAATTTTAAGAGAGTTGGAAATCGAAGAGGAGGGTCAACCCCATGCCGAACAAGTGCAGCATGTCGGTTGAAACGTAAGCGTCAAATAAAACCCACATTCCGATCATAGGTCATCCGTGTGATAATCTTCTTAGAATGATTCGGGAGGTTTTGCAATGACCCTAAAAGAAAAAAGAATAGAATGGAAAGCACGATATGATGCCTGGAAAAAGAGTGGACAGAGTATAGCGGAGTGGTGCCGGGATCAAGGAATCAAAACCCACCAAATGTACTATTGGGTGAGGCAGTTCTCCCGCGGTGGCAGTTGCACTGAAACGCCTGTCCAGACGCAGTGGCTGGCTGTTCAGGTAGAAGAAGCCTTGCCCTCTTCAGGTCAAGGTCCGATCTTTTTACACGTTGATGCGATCTCCGTTGAAGTACGGCCCGGTGCCAATCTGGATCTATTAACCGATGTGATTCGGGTGCTGCAACACCAATGTTGATGAATTCCCCGTTTGAACGTGTCTATCTGGCGCGTGGCAGTACGGATCTTCGCAAATCGATTGACGGACTGGCCGCTATTGTACAGGAATGCTTTGAACTCGATCCCTTTTCTCCGTGCTTATTCGTGTTTTGTAACCGGAAACGGGACAAGTTAAAGATTCTTCAATGGGAACATAACGGCTTCTGGCTTCATTATCGCCGTCTGGAAAAAGGGACGTTCCACTGGCCGTCGGAGAATGATACAGCGCCCATGTCTATCAGTTCACGCCAGCTGCGCTGGCTGCTGGACGGCTTGCCAATCGAACAAAAGCAAGCGCATCAGGAAGTGAAGGCACGCATCCTTCTATAAAACAAATAAATAAAAAAAGAATTCGATACTAGGCAAGTTGGATTCTTTTCCGTATACTGGACATATGGAAAAATCAGCGCAGACTTCAAAAGGCACAATTGAATATTACAAAGCGCTCAACGAAAAGCTCCAAATGGAAAAGGAAGAGTTGGAAGCGAAATTAAAATGGTATGAGGAACAATTCCGCCTCAGCCAGCAACGCCTATTCGGAGCTTCCAGCGAGAAGACCCATCCGGACCAGCTCTCCCTTTTCAACGAAGCCGAGTCCACGGCTGATCCAGCTATGGAAGAGCCCACCGTTGAGACGATGACATATAGACGCAAGAAACAACACGGCCAACGCAAACGCATGCTTGAAAACCTGCCTACAGAGACGATCGAATACCGTTTGTCTGATGAGGAACAGGTCTGTTCGTGCTGTGGCGGTGCTATGCATGAAATGAGCACAGAAGTACGCAAGGAATTGAAAGTTATTCCTGCCCAAGTGAAAGTAGTCGAACATGTGCGTCATGTATATAGCTGCCGTCACTGTGAGCGTCATGAACTGAACACACCTATTGTGACAGCGAAGATGCCGGAACCTGTTTTCCCTGGAAGCCTAGCGTCTCCGTCGTCAATGGCTTATACCATGACACAAAAATACGTAGAAGGTATGCCCCTGTATCGCCAGGAGAAACAACTGGAACGCTTTGGCGTGTCCATACCTCGGCAAACGCTGGCCAATTGGACCATTTATGGGGCTCAAACTTGGCTTAGCCTCATTTACGATGAGATGCATGAGCACCTCCTACAGAAGGATCGTCTGCATGCGGATGAGACAACCTTGCAGGTCCTGTCTGAACCGGACCGGCCAGCGATGTCGACTTCCTACATATGGCTTTATCGTACCGGTCGCGGGGATACACCAATCGTCTTATACGATTACCAGCAAACCCGTGCAGGCAAGCACCCACGCCGTTTTTTGGACGGCTTCCGGGGATATTTGCATGTGGACGGGTATGCGGGTTATAACGTCCTCCCCGATGTGAAATTGGTCGGGTGCTGGGCCCATGCCCGCCGCAAATTCACAGAAGCCCTGCAGGCACTGCCTGAATCGGCGAGCACTTCCACCGTCAAAGCAAAGGAAGGTCTGGCCTATTGCAATAAACTTTTTGAAATTGAGCGCAAGCTTAAAGATGCAAGTCCAGAGGAGCGCTATCAAGCACGGCTGGAGCACAGCAAACCCGTGCTTGAGGCTTTTTTGTCATGGCTTAAAGAGCAAATGCCGCGCGTACTGCCAAAAAGCGCACTTGGCAAAGCGATCAAGTATTGTCGTAACCAATGGGAGCGGTTGGAGGCATTTTTAGAGGACGGCCGTTTGGAGATCGATAATAATCGCGGGGAACGGTCAATTAAACCTTTTGTGATCGGTCGCAAAAACTGGCTCTTCAGTAATACGTCAAAAGGAGCAAGGTCCAGTGCGATCATCTATAGTGTTGTGGAGACAGCCAAGGAAAACGAGTTGGATCCATTCAACTACCTTAGCTATCTGTTTCAAGAGCTTCCCAATATAGATACGACAGATAAAACAAAATTAGCTGAATTCCTGCCATGGTCACCGACGCTTCCGCAGGAATGCCGTGTTCCTAAAAAATCTAAATAAAGCATACATGAAATCCCCATCTGAATACAGGTGGGGATTACTTTACGCTTACGTTGAAACTGAACAATATATAACAAATTAAGCAGAAAAAAAATTCATTTGGCACGATGGTTAAAATCGTGGAAACTGTTATTTCTGCTCTAGCCGCTCAATATCGTTTCACTGCCATCCGTACTCGCAGCGTGAACAGGTGCATAAAGAAGCTAAATGATATTTAATTGCCTTATACAGCTAGTTAGATAATAGGGTTGGTTATCCAAAATCATCCCAACATTTTTGGAACGGATGATGTAAAATATTTTCAAAAATGTTATGTATTGTTGTATTTTCGGGATTTTTTCGTATTGGCACATGCTTACATGTTGTAACGGGGTGAAATATAGGTGATTTTCAAAAGAACAAAGCAAGAAAATTCGTATTTTAATTTTGATCACGGGAAAGGCAATATAAGTATCACGAAAGGCAGTGAAATTGAAAGGCAAATCTTAATGATCGACCTAACAGAAAAAGATTTACAGATTATTAATGCTATACAGCCATTCGTAATAGAAAAAATTGATTTAATTGCTGATGATTTTATAAGAACTTGGAAAAAGAACCATCGCTTTTAAAAATTATTAATGATAACAGTTCGATAGAAAAATTAAAAAAGACGCTTAGACAACATATTGTTGAAATGTTTAACGGAAGAATAGATGCAGCTTTCACCGACAAAAGAATTAAAATTGCACATATGCATGTAAGGATAGGTCTTCAAACGAAATGGTATATGTGTGCATTTCAGGATCTATTTTTAGCACTTATGGATATTATCCAACAAAATATGATGAATAAGGAAGATTGCTTTCTTGCCATAAGAGCGGTCTCTAAAATTATAAACTTAGAACAACAATTGGTATTAGAGGCGTATGATACTGAATCAATAAGATTAAAGGAAGCAATTGCAATAGAGGAACAAAAAAGGTCAGTTCGTAAAAATGTTGCAAAAGCATCTCAAAATCTGGCTGCAATCTCGGAGCAGACAAATGCTTCTTTCCAGCAATTAATCGCGCAATCAAACGAAATCGTTTCCCTTGCAAAAAACGGAACTAGTCTATCTCTATCCGCACAAGAACGTGCCGAAAAAGGAAAAGAACATATGCATCAACAGACATTAAACATGTCGAACATTTATAGTGCCGTTGATAATATATCAAATGATGTCCATTTATTATTGGAAATATCAAATAAAATGCAAGAAATCGTCGGCATTGTTACTGGAATTGCTGACAAAACCAACTTATTATCGCTTAATGCTGCCATAGAAGCTGCAAGAGCAGGTGAATCTGGCCGCGGTTTTGCTGTTGTAGCTGAAGAAGTCCGTAAATTGGCCGAACAAACTAAGAATTCAGTTTCAAAAGTATCTTCTCTCATTCAAAATACCCAAAAACAAGTAGAGGATCTTACAAAGTCGCTTGAAAAAATAAAAACAGAAGTGAATAACGGCCATCAAAACATGCAAGAAACAGAGAAACACTTTGAGCAAATTTTGGACACAATGGCTAAAACAATGGATCAAAACAATAAAATCGAGACGGAATTGATATCGTTTGTAAATGTGGTAAATGAATTAGGAAAAGCGTTTGAAGAAGTGTCCCTCTCTGCAGATCAATTAACGATGATTACAAAAGAAATGAACTAATATTTCGAAGAGAGAGTTGGAAAATTGCCCAATCGACTACTTAAGAGATGCTGTAATTATACTGTGTCTCCCCCTTTGTAAAAGAGTTCTCACCTGTTGCATCGAAGCATGAGAAGCTGGGAAAAAACATGCATACTATACAAGAACCGGGAGATGTTCTGTTGGTACGTGTCTCGGTTCTTTTTTATTTGCAAAATAAGTCTGCTTATGCAGTTAATGAAGCGATTTAAAAGGTCGGAAGCATTCAACTATTCGGATGCGGTCATTCACACATTTTAACAGATGAAGTACTTTAAAGCGTGCGGATCAATCCATATCGAATCACCAATACGTTATGAAGGTGCGCTTCGTTCGCCAACGTTGGATTTAATAGTTGATGTGCGAATTTTTGTAGATCTGTTGCGAAAAACACAGTTTAAAAACTCTCAAACTCTTGATAAAAAGGTTTTAAGATTTTTTTCAATATTTCCATAAAAATATATAAAAATCAACGTTTAAATATGGAATTTTTTACACTAATTCCCTTATAATCAAAATGATAGCAGCTACTAAGCAATATGAAAGAATATTAGAGCAGCTCCAATTAGAACAAGCTGACAAATATACCATTTTATTTAATGGAGGATTTATGATGTATGGTCAATAAAAAGAAGCTTGCGTTTTTCTCCCTGTTATTTTTTATAGCCTTCACAATTATAGGGGACGCATATATTTATTATTTAGATGGAAAAGTATTTGAAAGTGATTTTAAGTATACAACAGATGTGAAAAGTGAGAAGTTAAATCGAGAGTACATACAAGATTTAGACCGACTGAGCAAAGAACTAAATTTAAAAATATATGTCGTATCATCAACCGTTAATTCTAGTAATTCTGCTACCTATACGATCTATTCTACAGAGGAACATAAAAATTATTTTAAAAAAAGAATATTAGTAAAGAATGATCATTCTATATTTAAATCGTTAATTAGCGGCAAGAGAGAAATTATATTTAAACCCTTTAGCGATATTACTGAGATAAAAAAAGAAGAATACTTTTATGTTTTTGGCACTAAAAAAAGCGTGGAAAAATTGCGTTCTGAAACAATTGATAAATACGGAATGAGCAAACCCGAAGAAAACCGCTATCAAAATGATGCAATATTTATGATTATTTCGGCTTGGACCTTCGTGTTTTTCATTATATTCTTATATACCATTTTTGAGGTGAATAGCCTAAAAAAGGAAGTTTTAATTAAATATTTTAATGGGTCTGATAAGAAAAGTATAATTGTTCCCTTGATGATTACAAATTCAGTAACTATTATTAGCAGTGCTTTTATTGGTATGTTACTAGCGATTTTTATAACTGAATCATCTAAGTTTCTATTAATATCAGTTCTCATGTTGTTTGTTATCGTACTTTCTACAAATATTCTCTATCTTATGCTTCGCAATTTGGATATTAAGAAAACATTTGTAAGAAGCTATTACACATTAGGATATAAAATATTAGCCTTTTTTATATTGTTTATCATAACTGTAACCTTAATCTTAACTTTAACCTTCAATCTGAAGACGATTTACGATGCTATATTAACAATTAACCAGAGGGATCATTGGGAAGAATATTATGATTACGATAATGTCCTCTTTTTATTAAAAAACTATACCGAAACTACGAACTTTGAAACAGAAAGAGAATATGCAGTTAAATTTTATAATGATTATCTCGATAAATACCGAATTCATTTATCATTTGATTTTTCAAACAATGGCGGTATTTCGTCAAGTATGGTGAATGTAAATGAGTCTATAGTGTATTTGAATAAATATGCGAAAAAGGAAATTAAAGATTTAGGAATTGATTTAAATAAACTGAAAGAGGACAGATATTATCTCATTTCTAGATATACAGATGCGGAATTAAAAGAAAAAGGTATATTTGATCCATCAACACCTAATGAAATTACCAACTTGTTACAAAATGATGACGGGATTTTTGAAACAATAACTATTAAAAATCCTTACACATTATTAATACATGATATTAATATGGCAAATTTAGCTGATAATTATAAGAAAAATCCTATCATTATTTTTGATACCCATAGTAAATTACCTAGTAATGAAATGGGTTTCTATGTCTTTAATTCATTAGTTAAATTTAACAATGACAATAATTTTGAAGCTTTTATTAAAAAAATTGGCTATGAAGATGAAATTTTCTATAAAAATAACATAAAAGATTTATATTTAGAAAAACGTGCTGAAAAAATATTAGTTTTATTAATCAATATCATTTTAAGCATTATGTTGTTAATCTTATTTAATATTTCTTTATCTACCATTTTAAAAATGGATTTTAATTCTAGAGCCATTGAAATAGCACTTCATAAAGTATTCGGAAAAACTTTTTTTCAAAGGTATAAAGGTGTATTCAGATTGTTAATTGGTGCCTTCATTTTAGGTGTGGGAATTGCCTTAGCGGGAAAAATTATGTTCTATCATTTCTCTTTCCTTTATATTTTTTTCGCAAGTACAATTGTGCTGATAAATACTATTGTCATTCTTTCACTGTTTATAAATAAATTTGAACAGATAAGCATATCCCGCGTATTAAAAGGGGGTATATAAAATGCTGGAAATCAAAAATATAACGAAAAAATTCGGGGATCGTGTTCTATTCGAGGATTTCTCTTGTTCTATCAAGCAAGGTGAATTTGTCGTATTCAGCGGAAAGAGCGGCAGCGGGAAAACGACGCTTTTAAATATAATAGGAGGGATTGAAAAGGTAGATGCAGGGAAAGTATTTATCGACGGCTTAGATCTTTCGAAAAACGATGATATTCTTAAGGCATATAGAGAGAAGCTCGGATTTCTTTTTCAAAACTTTGCATTAGTAGAAAATAAGACTGTCGAAGAAAACATTCTGATGATCGACAAGAAATATAGAAACAATACCACTGTTTCAGCAGTATTAGAAAAAGTTGGATTGAATGGTTACGAAAAAAGAAAAATATATACTTTGTCCGGTGGAGAACAGCAAAGAGTAGCCATTGCGCGTCTGTTTATGAAAAAATGCAGTATTATATTGGCAGATGAACCGACAGGAAGCTTGGATAAATATAACGCCAGTCTAGTGATGGAACATGTAAAAGAACTTAATAAATTAGGAAAGACCATTATATTGGTTACACATGATGAGGAATTAAAAAAGATGGGAGATGTTATCATTGAATTATAAAAAAGTTTTTTTAAAAATAATGATTGGAATTGTTGGCATATTTGCTTTATATTTTGGCATCCACACTTATGCCAATGGCCAATTGGTGAAAACATATGCGAAAGGATTCGAACAAAACCCATTAGGTGATTATGCGAAAAACGAATCAGATATGGTTCTTATAGTATATGAAGCCCCCCTTTTCCAGACATATACCAATTTATCAGTGCTGGCTCGAGGAAGCGATCATTAACATGTATCAAAGTGGCATGAGTACGCGTGAAATTAGCAAGTTTATTGAACGAATTCTAGGAAATGCCTACTCCCCAACAACGATTAGTCATATCACGGATGTGGTAAAGGAAGACATTGTAAAAAGGTGAAACAAAAATAAGAATAGTGATAGGATATGATGGTAAGATATGGACAGCATTTCCAGTAAAATAACTTTTGAATACAATTTTGTAGTTGATAATGGAATTATTTCAAATAAAGATAAACGTGATGTTCCTACCATATTAGCGGTAGAAGCTACACTTACAATAAAAATCAATAATGAGTTATACTTTGAAACAGAACTTGCTATTTTAGAATTCTATAAAGCATTATACGAATGGAAAAACAGAGTCACAGATGAATATATTCCAGAATTCCATTATTATACGATTGAATATGACGATTATGAAGATGGTGCTATTCTGTCTTTAATTCCATTTTCAAATAAAGCAAGAGTGAAATCTATTTGGGCAGAGCAAGATTTGTACAATGTTTTTGATTTAGACTATATCGTAAGGGAATTTATTCAATTAGAGCAAAATCTAAAACGAGATATAGAAAATTACTTTGGAATCGAATTGAAAAAATTCATAAAACATATCCCTTTGATGAAAGGTCCTTATTCGGATGATTATTAGCAAATAAAAGAGAGACTTGAATTAAACAAGTCTCTCTTGCTCTTTTCAAGAAAATATTAATATTAATAATTAATGAATTTTTCGGTTTGTTTTTTTAACTTCATTTCTTTTGCTAATTAATCCTGTCCCGCAACAGAACCAGCAAGTTTCTAATTGAAATCCTAATATTCCTGTTCCATCACAAGCTTTACATCATTCTTTATTATCTTCTGTCATATGTTTTCCTCTCCTTCTACCGAAAAATGTTTCAATGCAAACCGTTTAATATACCGCCCGTCTTTTTCTTTGTAACCAAAGAAGTCATCCACTTCCCTCGCCCAAACTTTATCTGTTCCATAATTAGCTTCGGATTGGTAAATGACATGCGGTAAATCAGAGTCGATAAGCCAAACACCATTATGAAAATATAGCGGTATGTCCCTATCGTTTTCATAATAACGAGCTGTTCCTTTAGGTACTAAACAACTCTGGTCTTCAACTTCGTTTAAAGGTAAAGCAATGCATTTGAACTGATAATCGTTTCCTTTATAATGTGTGTAAATATCGTTTCGAATCATATGAAGTCTCCTTTCTACACTATCTCTTGTTCTATCAAGCAAGGTGAATTTGTCGTATTCAGCGGAAAGAGCGGCAGCGGGAAAACGACGCTTTTAAATATAATAGGAGGGATTGAAAAGGTAGATGCAGGGAAAGTATTTATCGACGGCTTAGATCTTTCGAAAAACGATGATATTCTTAAGGCATATAGAGAGAAGCTCGGATTTCTTTTTCAAAACTTTGCATTAGTAGAAAATAAGACTGTCGAAGAAAACATTCTGATGATCGACAAGAAATATAGAAACAATACCACTGTCTCAGCAGCATTAGAAAAAGTTGGATTGAATGGTTACGAAAAAAGAAAAATATATACTTTGTCCGGTGGAGAACAGCAAAGAGTAGCCATTGCGCGTCTGTTTATGAAAAAATGCAGTATTATATTGGCAGATGAACCGACAGGAAGCTTGGATAAATATAACGCCAGTCTAGTGATGGAACATGTAAAAGAACTTAATAGATTAGGAAAGACCATTATATTGGTTACACATGATGAGGAATTAAAAAAGATGGGAGATGTTATCATTGAATTATAAAAAAGTTTTTTTAAAAATAATGATTGGAATTGTTGGCATATTTGCTTTATATTTTGGCATCCACACTTATGCCAATGGCCAATTGGTGAAAACATATGCGAAAGGATTCGAACAAAACCCATTAGGTGATTATGCGAAAAACGAATCAGATATGGTTCTTACAGTATATGAAGCTCCCCTTTTCCAGACATATACCAATTTATCAGTAAGTAATAGCAAAGAAAAAGTGGATTTAATTGTTTGGGTTCCTCTTTTTTATAGTAAAGAATTATCATATGGTCTTATTGTAATAGATGATGAAAATAACGCAACTTATCAAATTGAAGTAAATAACCATCTCGAAACAGATGATGAAAAATATAAACATATTCTTCAAAAAAAGCAAAATGCTATTAACGAAATAAAATCCGTGGCAAAAAAAGAATGGGGTTTAAACTTTTAAAATGAAAAAGAGAACTAGCTCACAAAACATGAACTAGCACCTATTAAAAGTAGCCCTTATGCGTTTTTGTTCAGAAAATAAGATCTGCTGGTGCAAACATCGGGGCAGCCTTTTAAAAAAGGTTTCTCAGACTTTTTTATTGATCTTTTGTGAGTTCTGCTCACGTTTGACCGAACCATGTCGTTTAAAACAGGCAGACAGCCTTTGTTCGTTGTCTGCCTTGATACATGCTTAATTTTCAGATAAGGATGCTGCTTCTGCTCTGACAAGCCCTTTTGAAATTTTTCCGGACGGAGTGGTCGGCAGTTCATCTTTAATCACTAAATATTCTGGAAACTTATACTTTGCAAATCCTTGTTCCTGCAAATATTCTTTAATTTCCTCCAGATCAATCGTTTCATTTTCTCGCAAAGAGACGAAGGCGCAGCCCCGTTCGCCTAGACGAGGATCCGGAACACTGACGATTGCCACTTGTTTGATTTTCGGATGCATTTGCAATGCTTCTTCAATTTCTGAGGCATGATATTTCAATCCGCCGCGGTTAATCGTATCTTTCGTCCGTCCGACGAAATGGAGGTAACCTTTTTCATCAAGCCAGCCTTGATCCCCTGTTAAAAAATAGCCGTCTTCCGTAAACGACTGGGCGGTTACTTGCGGATTTTTATAATATTCAATAAATAAGCTTTCTCCTTTAAAAGCGATTTCTCCTATTTCGCCCGTCGGAAGCGGTTTGTGCCGCTCATCTACAATGATGACTTCCCCGACCGGTGCCGCTCTGCCAACTGTTTCCCATGTTAATGAAGCTTCATCGCCCGGACGAGTAAAGGTTCCTGCACAAATTTCGCTCATGCCCCACTGAGCAGCTACATCGCAGTTTAATGTAGCCCTAAGATCTTGAACCATTTTCGCCGGTATTTTTGTTCCTCCAGTTAAAATAAGCCGAGGATTTAAACCGCTTACATTTTGCTGTTCGCACTGTCTTAATAAGTCAATTAAATGTGCGGGTGCAGCAGTAAAAAAAGATACTTGTTCTTTTTTCAATAAGTCGATAATTTCATTTGATTTATATTCTCGATAAAGTAAATGCTTCGCTCCATATCGAAGGCTAATGATAATCATCGGCAGTGAAAACATGTGGCATAATGGAGTTAAGCATAAAATGGTATCATTGTCCGTTATTTGATACTCCTTGCCATTTAGCAGATGGCACGGAACAAATGTCCGGAATGTATGAAGAACTCCTTTCGGATTGGACTCAGTACCTGATGTAAATAATATGATGCACGGATCATCAAAAGCCGGTAAGTTTTCATGTATGTCTTGATCAGAAACGGAATCAGGTTCTGAATCAAGCAAAGCTGTGATACTTATGCTGCGGTCATTCTTCTTTTCCCCTGCCACCAAAACATGCTGTAAATGAGGAAGCTGAGCCTTCAATTCATGAGCAAGTTGTTCATGATTGAATCCCTTCCAATTGTCAATTGTGACAAACGCTTTCGCTTCACAATGTGAAAGCATATATTGCAGCTCTTTTTTCCGGTAGTTTGGACTGAGCGGATTAAACACTAACCCAATTCTCGATGCAGCAAGATGTACGACAACAAACTCCCAGCAATTGGGCAGCTGTGCAGAGATGGCATCGCCTTTCTTCAAACCTAGCTGTATAAAATGCCTCGCCAATCTTAATGACAATTGATTCAAATTTTCAAAAGTATAGAAATTGTCCCCTTCTGCAAAAGCAACACGGTCTTTAAATTTTTTTGCCGATTCTTCAATCAATTCATGAATCAGCACATTTTCAGTCATCCGGTTTGCTGCCATTCAAATCCCTCCCATCAAAAGTAGACGGAAAACCGCCTTCTTACATAAATGGCGGTTTTCCAATTGAGTTTGTCAAAAACAACCTTTGCCTTCAGCTTAAAATTAAGACAAAAGGATGTTTTTGACATGTTCAGGAACAGGCACTGCTTTTGGCCGATCTTCTGCGACAGATGTCCATGCTCTCACTTCATGGCCTTCTGCTACAACTTGATCCCCTTTTTTAAACGTATGCTTGATTTTGAAAACTTTGTTGTTAACTTCTACTACTTCAGAATGGACAGCTACCTCATCATCATAAAGAAGAGGTGATTTAAACTGGCAAAATGCTTCCAAAAGCGGTGTAATGATCTTTTCATCCGATTGCAGCTTCGCCACAGGAAAGCCTGCGGAGCGCAACAATTCATGCGAGGCTTGATCCATCCACCGGTAAAAATTCGGGTAAAACACGATGCCAGCAGCGTCTGTATCTCCCCACACTACTCTAAACGTATAAATATTTTTCATGTTTCCACCTTCTAATTCTCATCTGCAAATTTCACGTTTACGGAAAATTCCCCCACACTTCCAACTTGAATGCGGACGACATCTCCATCACGGATCGGTCCGACACCTTCAGGAGTTCCGGTTGCGATAATATCCCCAGGGTTTAATGTCGAATAAGTCGAGGCGACTTCCAAACATTTGTAGCAATCATAAATTAAATGCTTCGTGCTTCCGTCCTGGCGCAATTCTTCATTGACCCAGAGCTTCAATGAAAGATCATTTGGATTTTCAATCTCATCAGCCGTCACGATCCATGGACCGATCGGTGTGAATGTATCAAATGATTTTCTCCATGTTCTCTCTTCATTTCCCCGGATGGAAATGTCCAATAAGGCGAAATAGCCGAAAATATAATCTTTTGCATCTTCATATTTAACATTTTTCGCTTTTTTGCCGATGACATATCCGAGTTCTGCTTCATGATCTGTTCTTCTGTCTTTAAATGGAAGCAAAATCGGATCGGACGGACCTGAAACAGATGACGGAGCTTTTAAGAACAGCGCAAGTTCTTCAATCGTTCTCGGAGCGTTGTTAAATTGTTTGTTCATCTCCTCTTGGTGTTTTTTATAGTTAACAGGAGCAGCCCATATTTTGCTTGGTGAAGGGACAGGCGCTCTAAAAACTACTTCTTCAAGATCGTACTGTTTTCCTTCTTGAGCTGCCTTTTCCAGTGTATCTTTTAATGAATCAAAATTTTCCATCAGCCTTACTAATGATTCATGCGGCTTTGTTTGATCCCAGTCAGCGGTAGTTGTTACATCTGAAACTTTTTGGCCTGCTACGATTCCTAATCGATTATCATTAAAAATGGCAATTTTCATAGGCACACTCCTCACTTAAATCGCTTCTGCACAATTTTTAATCTATTTACGGGCCTGGAGTAAATACTTTTTCAATTTTTTGATGTCCTTCCGGATGGGCCTCTTCATATTCTAATCCAAGAATGTCCATAACCGGCTTATCATTGAATGAGAACAAATAGGCGTCCTCCGATCCTTCATTGACATGCTCATGCCAGCTCCACGGCGGCAGAATGAAGAAGTCTCCTCTTTCCCATTCAAATTTTTGTCCGTTAATGACTGTATATCCTTTTCCTTCAAGAACATGGTAAATGGCGCTGTGCACATGGCGATGCGCTTTCGTATGCTGGTTCGGCAGCAATCTTTGCATCATCGAACCGATTCTTTCATCTGCCGATCCTCCTGTTGTCGGATTGATGTATTCAATCGCATAGCCATCATACGGATCTTCGTTTTCCTTTGGCGATTTACTCATTTGCTCTAAAACATATTTTGCGCGCTCCCATTTGTAGCCAATAATAGGAGACGGATACCCAGGCTTTTCTTTTTTGCCTTTCGGGACGAACGCACCTTTTGCAAATTTTTCAGTTGAATAATTTTCAAGCGGCTGTTCAGGGTAAAATCCATTTTCATAAGGTTCGAAGAAAGAAGCAGCCAAATTTTTCACAAGTCCTACATCCAAACCGTCCAGCCAAATCATCGGTTCAGTTCCTTCATGTTTATGTTCATGCCATGTCCATGCAGGAGTAAGAATCATATCTCCCCGTTCCATGTACACTTTTTCCCCATTCACAGCTGTATAAGCTCCAGAACCTTCAATAATAAAACGGATCGCTCCTTGAGAATGGTGGTGCGAAGGAGCAAATTCTCCCGGCAGCAATAGCTGGATTCCGGCATACAACGTATGTGTCCCATATCCGACTAATCCATGTTTTAATAGATTAGGATTTTGCAAATAAACAACGCGCCGCTCAGCATCTTTTCCAGGTTCTAAAATTTCTCCCGCCTTCATAACATAATCGCGGATCGTTTTCCACTTCCATAAATATGGCTCCACATCATGAACAGGCTCTTTCGTCACCATGTGTCCTAAATCATACCATAGCGGACCTAAATAACTATTTTTCATCCCATCGTAATATTCTTTTAATTCTGTGTCCGTGATGACTTCTTTTTTGCTCATAGGAAACCCTCCCGAAAAATAAAATTGATCCAAAACTAATGATCATGTATGCGTTTCCACCAATCCTAAAAAAATAAAATTTTTTATTTGTTCCTGATATAGGGAACTTAATTACTTAATTCGATATTAAAAAATAAAATTAATATTGTCAATAGTCAGAATTTATTTTCTAAAAACTGGGCGGATACCTCACTCAGCAGTGCCCGTGCATTCTTTCCTCATTTCAATTCATCTGCTTAATATTTGTCATCACGCTAAAAAAAGGCTTACAGAAAGTTTCGTTCTATTAAACTTTCATGCAAGCCTCATTTGTTTTGATTATAATCTTTTCCAAATTTCTTCTCTGACCGATACTTTCCATCAACGCCAGCTTCTGCATATGACCTGCATAATGTGATGGATGCTTGATAGTTGTCATAATATGAGACGGCTCGAAATTTAGATTTTCCTCTCCCCCTTTGCTAAATGATTCGTAAAAAGCGCTTTTTATCTTGTGAATGAACCTCATACACGACAAATAGTAGGAATGGTTTTTTCCTTCAATTTGTGCAAACTGTTTAGCAGTTTCAAGAAAAACCGATATTCCTCGCTGCATCTATTTTTCTGCACAAAGGAAAATGCATCTTTAAAGAAAAACTCTCTAATACTTCCAGCTTTTTGTCTTTCCAACAAACAAAAACAAACCCGCTCTTTCTTGAATACGGGTTTGTTCCAAAATCAAACGTTTATCGAAATGTCCAGAAATCTTTGAAGCTAGAGCTAATGGGCAATTATTTGATTATATTCGGAAGCCAAAGAACCATCTGCGGCCAATAAGTAATGATGAACAATGCAATAATGGACACGACCAAAAATGGCAAAATGGCTTTCGTTAAGGCTTCCAGCTTGACATTTCCCAACGAAGAAGCAAGGTAAAGCCCCGCTCCAACTGGAGGTGTAAGGAGACCAATTGTTAAATTTATACAAATAATTACTCCGAAATGAATTGGATCAATTCCATAGTTTGCAATGATTGGCGTAAATATCGGTACAAGTATAATCAATGCAGCGATTCCGTCCATAAACATTCCTACAATTAATAGAAAAATATTAACTAATAGAAGAAACAGGAACGGATTTTCAGTTAAAGAAGTCATCCAGGATGCAATTGTTTGAGGAATTCTCTCAAATGAAAGCATCCAACCAAATAAATTTGCCATTGCGATGAGCATAGTAATGATAGCACTTGAAATAGCTGTATTAATCATAATAGTTGGAAGATCTTTAATTTTCAGTTCTTTATAAATAAAAAAACCGACAACTAACGCTACAACACATGCAAACGCTGCTGATTCCGTAGGAGTAAAAACACCGCTTAAAATACCGACAATAATTATAAACGGTACTAACAGTGCAGGAATCACATTCAAGAAAGATTGGAACATGACGGATATTTTAGCGCGTTCATGCGTCTGCCACTTCTGCTTGTAGCCTGTGTATGCAATTAGTAATATAAAGGCAATCCCCAATAAAATTCCAGGCATAATTCCTGCCAAAAACATTGAACCGATCGATGCTCCTGACGAAACGCCATAGATAATAAACAGCATGCTTGGCGGAATAATGGGACCTAAAAGACCTGCGGCTGCTGTCGTGGAGGCGCTAAATTCCCTTGAATATCCTTCCTTTTCCATTGAAGGCACCATAATTTTGCTCATCATAGCAATTTGAGCTGTAGCTGACCCTATAATGGATGCAAGCAGCATATTCGAAACGACATTCACATATGCCAATCCACCTTTAAAATGCCCAACAAGAGTCGTAGCAAAGCGAATTAAACGCTTTGTTATGCCGCCGGAATTCATTAACTCCCCTGCCATCATAAACAGCGGAATCGCAAGTAGACCGTAACTTTCAAGGCCTGAATATAACCGTTGGGGCGCTGTTGATAACAAACCCGTATTTCCAGTTAACAATATATAGAGAATCGTCGTGATTCCAAGTACAAAAGCAATCGGTACTTGTAAAAGGAGGAGAATAATAAAGATTAACAGTGCGATAGTCATATTACAATGCCTCCTTTTTGCCTTGGAAATTTTTTAAAATCAAATCGAGCGTATGAATGCTAATAAAGAAAAAACTAACAGGTACGCTCAAATATGGAATAATCATCGGCAATTGCATCGAATTGGAGCGTTGAATCATTATATTAGATGATGACAGCCACATGACAGATAAATAGAAAATATACAAGGCGAAAAGAAGGACGGAAAGCAAACTGATGCCAATCAAAACTTTTTTTGTTTTTCCATTCATTTTATCCATAAAAAGAGTAACGGCAGCAGAGTTCTGCCGTTTAATACTCATGCTTCCCCCAATAAAAGTTAACCATGCTAATGAAAAAATGGCGGTTTCGTCTGACCAGTTTAAAGGAGAGCTTAAGAAATAGCGATAGAAAACACCTAAAGATAATGAAATGAGCATAAAAATGCATAAAATGATCGCCAAAATTTTTTCAATACTGTGTAAGATTTCACTCAGGCTATGGATAAACTTCATAAAAACTCCCCCGTTATTGTTTCGCTTCCTCTAAGAACTTTTTAATAACCGGTGATTTTTCAGCATATTTGTCCTTCACTTCTTTTGCGATCGAATCAAAAGCAGAGGTATCGGTAAGTTCTTTTACTTTAACTCCATGCTTTTTTAATTCCTCCAAGTTCTTATTCTCTCGTTGAATTGCTTCTTGAACACCCCAATCTGCTGCTGCTTTTAATGCTTTTTTCACAATTTCTTGATCTTCAGTCGTTAGCTTGTCATATGTTTTTTGACTCATCACAATAACAGATGGGAACGTTATATGGTTTGTCAACGTTAAATTTTCAGCATTTTCATAATATTTTTCCGTTACTAACGCATCTAAATCAATGTCAATTCCATCGATGACACCAGTTTGCAAAGAAGTATATACTTCAGAAAGCGGCATTGCGGTTGGACCAGCGCCGACTTTTTCCCAAAATTCCTGAATAGCCGGGCTGCCAATAATGCGAATTTTTTTCCCTTTCAAGTCTTGCGGAGAAGAGACATGCCCGTTTTTCATCAAAATGTGGCGGTTTCCGGCAAAAATAAAATCAAGTCCGACAAGCCCTTGTGAATTCAGATCCTCCAACATCTGCTTTGCAGCTTCCGATTCTCTCATTTTCACCGCTTCTTCTAAATTTTTAAACGTGAATGGCATAAACCAAGCGTTTAATGAATCTTGGCGCGTACTCATATAAGCGTTTGTCAGAAAACCAAAATCTAATGAGCCAGTTTCAAGCTGCTGTGCCATATCTTTTTCCAGTCCGAGCTGAGAAGCAGGGTAAATTTCCAGTTTCATTCTTCCGTCTGAAAGCTTTTCCAGCTCTTCCCCGAATTTCAAAGCAGTTTGATGCCAGACGTGAGATTCTTGTGTCACATGGCTTACTTTAAAAGTGTATACGTCACCGCCTTTTTCAGAGCTTTTCTCATCCCCGTTTGCGTTATTGCCGCTGCATGCTGAAAGAATGATGACTAAAATGGACAGCATGACAAGCAACCTCATAATTCTCATTTTCTTCATGTAAAAATCCCCCTTTTTTAAATCAACTTTGTTAATAAAAGTTTGCAGGTACCAAAAAATGAAACGCTTTCAATAATAAACATTAAAAAACATTTATTATTGAAATAGTGAATTCGTTTCATTTATATTATAATTTATCTGCTCTCTATGTCAAACCATTTTTAATATTTATTATTTTCTAATAATTAAAAATAAAAAAGCAGCTTTCCAGCTAGAAAGCTACTTCCCGCTTTTAAATCCAAAGGATTCAGATAATTCGCGAGCGCATTTTATGACGTATTGGCTCACTTCATCCGTCGGCTTATGCGGGATCAGCTTCGTGAAGCCTACCAATGTTATGGAGGCTACAAGATCATGATTAAAATCTAAAATCGGCACACTAAATGACGAAACGTGCTCCACTAAAGGCTCTGCTGCGTAAGCAAAGTACGTTTTTTCAATTTCAACTTGCTCCTTTTCAAATTCCTTCCGTTGTTCTTCCGTCAATTTGCTTAACTCTTTTAACTTCCATTCCTTAATCTCAATTTCAGGCGTTTTGTTGAAAACAGCGAAAATTTTCCCTGTGGCAGACATTAAAGGCAGCCGTGTTCCAATTTGCGCTCCGATATTTAGACCGTAGTTGGCATTCCAAATATTTGCGATAACCGGCCCTTCATGCGTCCAAACTGTAAGCAGCGATGTTTGGGCTGTGTAGCGGCTGATATCTCTTAAGTACGGCGTCACCCTGCCGATCACATCTTTGCTGCCAATTGCAGCCGAACAGTATTGAATAAATTTTCCTCCCAATGAATATGTTCCATGTCTTTTATCCCGATACAACAATCCAAGCTGCGTCAATGTGTTCAAATATTTATAGAGGTTGCTTTTTGTAATGCCGGACAACTCCTGAATTTCCGTAAATTTTAACGGATGATCATTGTTTGCAATAATCTCTAAAATTTGCACGCCAGTTTGCAACGATTGAATGATTTGTACGTTTTTTTGCTGCTGCATTTCTCTTCCCCTTTTAATCCATTTTTTAACCCAATATCCAAATTCTTTTATAAACATGAATGTAACAAGGAACTTTGAAAAAATCAAACACAATAAAATAACTGAAAAATTTTTATTTTATTAAAGTTGACAATTTTAAAATATTTATTTATTTTTATTATTAAATAACAATGTTATCTAATAGTGGATTTTATGACCCGAAAGTGAAAGGCTAACACTACCATTTTTCAAAACATTGAATGCGCTTCCAATTTTTCATTAGTCACGTTTTCTAGTAACACAGGTCAAGAGTAGGCGCCGTTAAAAATTTAAGCAAAATGTATTGCCTAAGGAATGCTTTTAGGCCATACAATTTTCCCGACTATTGCTGCATGGATGCAAAAGCTTCCGAAAGGGTTCCATTCGAACGCCCATAGACATATGCACACATCGATTTATCATGCTCCGTTATACGATCATTGACGGCACTCGATTTAACTGGGAAAAAGGAGATTTTTTCGTTGTCCCGAACTGGTCGTGGCATGAACACGTTGCAGAAGAAGAAAGCTATTTTATTCTCAACAAATGATTTGCCAATACTTGAAGAAACGTTTGAGCAGTCAAAACGGTTATCAAGAAGTAAAAGATAGTTTACACCAGCCTTATAAATTGAATTTTGTAAAAAGTGAACTTGAAGCAATTGTCGATTCATTTCATTTTTCATTCTAATAAGGGGGATCAATATATGAAAAGCAGTCAAACAGATTTAATCATTGTCGGCGGGGGGATAGGCGGTCTTTCGGCTGCTCTAGCGGCAGCGGAAGCCGGAAAAACTTCATTAGTTTTGGAAAGAGCTCCTCAGTTTGGTGAGGTCGGAGCAGGCATTCAATTGGCTCCAAATGCAACCGCTGTGCTGAAACGATTTGGAGTCATGGAGGAAATTTCAAAAGTTGCTGTATTTCCAAAACGTCTTGTGCTAAAAGATGTTTATACAGCAAAAGAGTTGTCAGCAATGGACCTTGGCGAAGCATTCAAAGCCCGATACAAACATCCGTATCTCGTTTTGCACCGTTCCGATCTCCACCGAATTTTGCTTGAAGCTTGCAAAAAAACAGGTATGGTCCGCTTCAAAAACAACCAAACAATTGAGACTGTCAAGCAAGAACATGACGTTGTTTCTGTTTACAGCCAAAGCGGAGAAATGTTCACGGCTGATGCCGTCATCGGAGCAGACGGACTTTGGTCAAAGCTTAGAAAATATTTTGTCGATGACGAACCCATTTGCTCTGAATATGTTGCTTACAGAGGAACCATACCGATTTCCGAAATTTCAAACGCAAACTTAGACGATGTCGTCATGTGGATCGGCCCTTATTTGCATTTAGTACAATATCCAGTAAGACGCGGAGAGCTTTATAATCAAGTGGTCGTGTTTAAATCTTACAATTATAAGGCAAATTCCGATGATTGGGGCACACCTGAAGAAATGGACAGACGATTTAAAGGATGCCATCCGGATGTGAAAAATGCCTTAACATTTATACAACGGCAAATTCGCTGGCCGATGTATGACAGGCTGCCAATTAACAATTGGACAAAAGGGAAGGTTACATTGCTTGGCGATGCAGCTCATCCTATGCTGCAATATTTAGCTCAAGGAGGCTGCCAGGCGCTTGAAGATGCTTCTTATCTTGCAGATATGCTCAAAAAACATCCGGATAACTATGAGCAAGCATTCGCCGATTTTCAGAAAGAGCGGCTGCCGCGCACAGCAAAAGTACAAACGAGCGCTCGGACATGGGGTGAAATTCTTCATACTGAAGATCCTGTTTCAACACTGCTCAGAAACACTATTTTTGAACAAAGAACTCCGCAAGACTATGAAGTGGCTGATTTCCTTTATAGCTATGACAAAACGACTAAACAAATCAATTAATATATGAATAGAGAAGCCTGACGAAAAAATTTGAACTTATAAAAAATATTTTAAATAGAAAGCGGTGAAAAACAATGGATAGCCTTCGTTTCACCGCTTTCTTCATACCATTTGCACGATTCTTTTATTTTTTTAAAAAAAGGTGTACAATTAGTTTGTTATTTAAAAAGTCTGAAAAAATGATTCTTTTTTAAAGAAGGGACAAATATGGAAGAAGCAAAATTATGGACGAAAAATTTTTTTAGTATTTCAATTTGTAATTTTTTTCTTTTTATAAACTATTATTATTTGCTGGTCACCTTGCCGATCTTTGTCATTCAAGATTTAAAAAGCAGCGAAGCTGAGGCTGGCTTAATAGCAATGGTTTATTTATTTGCTGCGATCGTGACTCGCCCGTTCGTCGACCAATTTATGGAGAAGCTTGGAAAACAAAAAATGTTGATTATTTCCTTGGTCATTTTCCTGATCGCCTCTATTTCTTATTTATTTGTCAGTTCAATTGTCTTATTATTGATCATTCGTTTTCTTCATGGAATCGGTTTCGGGATCGCGACAACCGCAACAGGGGCGATTGTGGCAGATATCGTGCCGGAATCGAAAAAAGGAGAAGGAATGGGATATTTTATTTTATCTTCCAATGTCGCCATGGTGATTGGACCATTTTTAGGGCTTACCTCGTTAGATCATTGGGGTTCTTTTGTCATGCTCGTCATTGCCCTTATTTGTTCCGTTGGGGCGCTTTTGACCGGGGGAATAGTTAACCTGCATGAAATGAAGCCAAAACTAAATAAAAGAGAACTTTTCAAAGTGAATTTCAGCTTTGAAAAACTTGTAGAGGTATCAGCATTCCGCATTGCGTTGATTGCTGCCTTTTTAGCTTTTGCTTATTCGACTGTATTATCGTTCGTCTCCGTTTTTGCGGAAAAAATGAATCTTGGCGCCGGTTCGAATTTATTCTTCGTCGTGTATGCAATCGTTTTGCTCATTTCCCGGCCGTTTACCGGAAGGTGGTTTGACCGATACGGCGCAAATGTCATTGTTATCCCATGCATCGTTTCATTTGCCTTCGGATTATTTATATTGAGCATGGCAAATACATCCTTCATCTATTTGTTAAGTGCAGTATTTATCGGTCTTGGATGGGGAACCTTGTTTCCAAGCTTCCAAACAATGGCTATACAAATTGTCCCTCCACAGAGAAGAGCGGCTTCTCTCAGCACCTTTTTATCGATCTTCGACATCGGCATCGGCCTCGGATCGTTTTTAACTGGAGCAGTTGTTGTCTTTACTGGATTTACATCTTTATATTTTTACACTTCGCTTTATGTGTTGGTAGGTTTAGTTTTATATTGCCTCTTTGTACAGCATCGTTTTGCCAGAAAGCCGAAAAGTTTGGAGCACGATCGAAAATCTTCTCTTCAACAATAGCCCCCTTTAAGCAATGGGGGCTTTATCATTGCTTTAATCCTATTTACTCCGAGGTTTTATCTAGTTGAATTAATCATCATCAGTGCTTTTAGGGGGTTATTGTTAGAAATATTGCAGCTAACCAGCCTCACTATTTTGCAGCAAAATTTTCTAATGACGCCTCCTGTTCGATATATTGTTTAACTAATTTATAGCAATCATCAATATGTTTATTTCCTAAATATTTCATCGTTGCAAAGCTGATCCCGGCCGAAACCCCTATTCCAATGAGAGGAATAAATTTGCTCGTCTGTTTTGCCGCCATCCGGGTTGCAGCTTTTTTCACCAAGCTCAGCACCAATTTTTTGCCAATTGTTCTTCCGATGAGTTCATTTCCAAATGAAGTTGCCAGTACGATAATGAGCTCTTTTGTTTTCGCATCCAATTGATCAACTTGCTCTTTTGATAAACCAAACTTTTGATTAATTTCATTTAGCAGATCTTTCACAAGTGCAGCATCCACCGTCACATCAATACCCGGAATTGGAACAGCTGCAGCAATAGCAGAAACAGATGAACGTCTATTCACTAATTTACGGCATTCTTCCCGAATTTGATCCAATTGTTCGATCGTTTTTGGCAGCATTAAAAAACCTCCGTTCCTAAATCATTTCTTCTGTCATCGCTTCAATGACTGCGGGCTATGTAAAAAGAAGGCGACAAATTTAATCACCAGCCAATTCAAAGGGAAACGGCAATAAGAACGTTGCAGCCGCAAATATTTTTGAAATCTTTACTTTCTCCCTTTAAAGCTCCTGCTAAAGCTTGCGATTAGAAATAGTTTTTGCTTTTTCTCCATTAAATACCCCAATCGTGAAAAAAATCTTTTCTCCGCCTCCTTATAGGAAGAGTATACCATGTTTATAGGCGTTCAGAAATAAAGTCATCGACAAAAAAACCGGAGAAACGAATGAAAGGATGAAGTTAAAAAACTAATAAGCGCTCACAAAAAATTCTTTGTGAACTCAAGATCGTTGAAAATTCCGATTGATCAACACGCTGAACAATGGAACAGCAGCAAGTATTGTTTATTCAATTTTACAATGGGAGCAAAAGGTGTGATTGCTTTATATTTTTTCATCGATTCATGCATTTCTATTAGAGGAAAAGTGTAATTTAACTTTAGTTATTAGCCAATGTGGATCTTAGTAGATTCTGTGATTAACCTTTTATAAATAACAAATAAACGGAAAGCTGACTTTATTAAAGATACAAGAAAATAAACTCTTTTTTGCAAAAAGAAAAAAGCAGGAGTTCATCCTGCTTTAGCTATTGAATCATCTTCTACATAGTAGGGAAAATTTTACAATCTTAACATTACAATTTTAGAGATATGTTAAAAAATACTATGAAAATTGATGAAACGTAATTTCAGGGCGGCTGCCAATTCGGATGTTCACTCCTGTTTGTCCTAGGCCTTCGCTAATATAAAACGGCCGCTTGTTATGGTAATGGAGTCCTTTAATAATGTTCATTCTTGGAAGCTTGCCTTTGAAAAAAAGATGGTACGGCTTTGGCAAATTGATTTGTCCGCCGTGGAAATGACCGGACAGCAAGTAATCAAACGGAATGTTTTCCATTTCAAGAATAACGCTTGGATCATGGGTCAGCACTAATCGCATTCCTTCTTCTACTCCGTGAAAAGCTTTTTGAACATAACTGCGGTTTGTCGTGTAATCATCAATGCCAATAATATTCAAGCATTCTTCTTCAAGCTGAATGGTCACGTGCTCATTTTGTAGTGTTTTTATCCCGTAATGCTGCAGCATTTTTTTCAAAGTTTCAAAGTCTTCTTCCTTTAAAACATAATCGTGATTGCCGAACACAGCATACGTGCCGTACGTTGGATTTGTTTTTCTCAATACTTCCAAGTATGCGGAAAGTTTTGGGATGCTTCTCTTCCGGTCGAGAAAATCACCTGTCAGTGCAATAAGATCAATTGGTTCTGCTGAAATCAGCTCAGCTAATTCCTTTGGGCTGATCGATAAGTTTTCTAGGTGTAAATCAGATAGATGGAGTATTTTTATATTCTTTGCAGAAGCTTTCCTATCGGGGCAGCGGACTGTGATTTTCTTAACAGCTACATCCTTTGTATTTTTATTTCCTTTTATTAAAAAGAATATGAAAAGTCCAAGAAAAAATAATATAACAAAAAATAGCATAACCAAACTCCTCTCTCCCCCAAGTATAACGAACCTTCTCAAACGATCCTAGTGGGAGTTAAAGGAATTTGAAAAAAACTCTTAGCTGCAAAAGAGCTCAAACTATTAACAAACCTGCCTTCCGCCTCTGCCGGAAAGACAGGTTTGCCTTTCTTAATTATTTTGCGCATGTCCATACGTTAAAAGCTAAAACAAGCATCCGTTTTCATGATAACTTTTTCATATCTGCGAAATTCATCCGCTGCTGCCTTGCTGCTCTTTTGCATCAGTCAATCGGTTCTTTGTGCTTCTTTATTTATAAATCGTGCACCTTTCAGCCAGCTAAGTTTTTCCGGTTGTGGCGCTGAACTCTGCAAATTGTTCAAGCTTTGACAAATCGCTAGATGTGCCCTGGATTTTTAAGAAACCATAATTTTACAAATGTCATTTGTAAACTCAACAGGATCTTGGACTGGCAGGCCTTCAATTAGCAAAGCCTGATTATATAAAATGTTTGTGAACAGCTTCAGCTTCTCTTGATCGTTTTCATACGCTGCTTTTAGCGTTTGAAAGACTTCGTGATCTGTATTAATTTCAAGCACTTTCTCCGCTTTAATGTTTTGGCTGTTCGGCATAGCATTTAACACTTTTTCCATTTCAATCGTGATTTCGCCGTCTGTTGATAAACAAACAGGATGTGTTTTTAACCGTTTTGATGCTCGCACATCCTTTACTTTATCACCCAAAATGCTTTTCATTTGTTCGAACAGCTCTTTATGTTCTTTTTCAGTTTCTTTTTTGTTTTCTTCTTCGCTAATTCCTAAGTCGCCGCTGGAGACTGATTTAAATTCTTTCTCTTTATATGTCATTAACATTTTGATCGCAAATTCATCGATATCCTCTGTCAAATACAAAATTTCATAGCCTTTATCTGCAACCAGCTCGGTTTGCGGCAGCTTTTCAATTCGTTCATACGAATCGCCCGTTGCATAATAAATATATTTTTGCTCCTCAGGCATTCTTGATACATATTCTTGTAAGGTGACAAGTTTTTTCTCCTTTGAAGAGTAGAACATAAGCAAGTCTTGCAATGTTTCTTTATTTGCGCCGAAATCGCTGTAAACGCCATACTTTAATTGTCTGCCAAATGCTTCATAAAACTTTTCATATTTTTCTCTTTCATTTTTTAATAGGTTTTCTAGTTCGCGTTTAATTTTGTTTTGAATGTTTTTCGCAATGATTTTCAATTGCTTGTCATGCTGGAGCATCTCTCTTGAAATATTTAACGATAGGTCCTCAGAATCAACCATTCCTTTAACGAAGCTGAAGTAGTCAGGCAGTAAATCCGGGCACTTGTTCATAATTAACACGCCGTTGGAATACAGTTCAAGCCCTTTTTCATAATCTGCTGTATAGTAATTAAATGGCGTTTTTTCCGGAATATATAAAATCGCCTGATAGCGAACCGTCCCATCTACGCTAATATGAATATGTTTTAACGGTTTATCAAAGCCATAATGCTTTTCGGCATAAAAGTTTTCATAATCTTCATCTGTCAGTTCACTTTTATTTTTCCGCCAAATCGGAACCATGCTGTTGATTGTTTGTTCTTCAACAACCTCTTCAAATTCGTTCTCGTTCTCATTTTTCGGTTTTTGTACTTTGACATCCATTTTGATCGGATAGCGGATGAAGTCGGAATATTTTTTAATGATTTGTTTTAACCGATATTCATCAAGAAATTCGTCATAGTTGTCATCTTCAGTATTCTCTTTGATTTTTAGTATGATCTCCGTTCCGACCTCTTCCTTCTTATATGGTTCGATTGTAAAACCATCAGCGCCTTTTGATTCCCATTTATATGCTTGATCGCTGCCCAGCGCTTTACTGATGACAGTGACAACATCCGCTACCATAAAGGCGGCATAAAAGCCAACGCCGAACTGTCCAATAATGTCATAGCCGTCTTTTAATTCGTTTTCTTTTTTAAAGGCGAGCGACCCGCTCTTAGCAATCGTACCAAGATTTTCTTCCAATTCCTCTTTTGTCATGCCTATGCCTGTATCAACGATTGTGAGCGTCCGCTTTTCTTTATTTGGAATAACTTTTATGTAGTATTGATCCTTTTGAAAGGTTAACGAATCATCAGTCAGTGCTTTGTAATAAATTTTATCGATCGCATCGCTTGCATTTGAAATTAACTCCCTCAAAAAAACTTCCTTTTTTGTATAAATGGAGTTGATCATCATTTCTAATAACCTTTTCGACTCGGCTTGAAACTCTTTTTTTTCCATGACCGCCTCTCCTTTCTAAAAAGCGTATGTGCAAAATTAAGATAAAAATTAGCACTCTAATCAATCGAGTGCTAATCATCATTTTTTTAATAACAAATATTTAATTTTATGTCAACTCCGAATGATTGACCGCTTTGACTTTTCTTGAGTTTTTCTTTACGAACGATAGGCAATAGTCGTTTTCGAATGAGAAGGGCTTTGCCTTTCCACATAATGGTTGCAAATTTCTTTACTCATTAGGATGTTTTTCGGCACAAAAGCATTCCCTCGCAATTTTCAAGCTTCACTTTTATTGCCAATCCTTCAAGATTTCCCCATTCCTCTTAAAAAATGAAGAAGCATAGTAATCGATCGGTTGATGTCAGGATCTTTTAAAGCCGATAGCAATTGGAAAAAAGAAGTTGTTTCTTCTTTATTGACGCTTGCCGCAGCTTCTTGTATTCCAGCATTCATTCTTGTCGTCATTACCTGCAGCTTTTCGAGATCGATTGTTCCCAGCAGCATCAACAGATTGACGATATTTTTTAAAACATCAATGTTCGGTTTTCTGCTGACTTCCTTAACCACGTTTTCTAGTACTTGATCTTTCCGCGCTAAAAGGGCATTGGCGATTTCCAGAACACCTGCATCGTGAAGCTTCCGTAAACATGCTATGCCTTCTAAAACTGCCTCTTTATTGTCTGCTAACGCTTGCTCGATTTCTAATAAATTTTGCTTTCTTTTTTCTTCTTGTGACACTTCGATTTTTTTGATGGTTGTAATTGGTTTAGCCATGTATTTTCACCTTGCTTCCGGGAAACGTGTAATCGCTGCGCTCCCATTTCTTCTCTACTTTGACCCCAATTTGCGGATTTCTTTTTCCGTTTCGATGGTTGTTTGGCCGAATTGGGGAGTCTCCTTTTTCCTTCAATACGACCATTTTTACGGCAATTTCTTTATATGCCGGTGTGTTTGTATCGCGGTCAGCATGATTGCCTGTTAAACGATTAATAGCCAATTCGCCCGTATCATTCAATGGGATAAAGATTTCATGCTTTTGCACGCGATCCGTTATGTGAACAGGGCCTTTTACAGAGCCGTATTTGGAAATAAGCTTGACAATGGCTCCTTCTTGAATACGGCGTTCTTCAGCCAATTCTTTCGAAATTTCTATAAAAGCGTTCGGGGTTTTCCGGCTGATTCCTTGTGATTTATACGTCATGTTCCCTTCATGGAAATGCTCTAGCAAGCGCCCGTTGTTCACGTGAAGATCATACTCTTCATCTACATCATATAAATAATCGACTTGAAGCGGATAAAGCTGTGCCTTTCCATCGGCAAACGGGAATCGATCTTCATAAAGAAGCGGCGAGTCGGTTCCATCTTTCTCAACAGGCCATTGCAAGCTTGAAAATCCTTCTAAACGGTCATAGGAAACACCGGCAAAAAGCGGTGCGAGCGACGCCGCTTCTTCCATAATTTCTCCAGGGTGCTGATAATCCCAATTGAAGCCCAGCGCTTTCGCCAGCATACAATAAATTTGCCAATCAGGCTTCGAATCTCCAAGAGGCGGCAATGCTTCATACAATCGCTGAATCCGGCGTTCTGTATTGGTAAAAGTTCCTTCTTTTTCTAAGCTTGGACTGGCCGGCAGCACAACATCTGCATATTGGGCCGTTTTTGTTAAAAATAAGTCCTGCACAACGAAAAATTCCAGCTTTTCAAAAGCGGCGCCGACTTGATTGATATTGGCATCGACAATCCCCATATCTTCGCCAGTCACATATAATGCCTTCAGAGCGCCTTCATGAATCGCTTTAACCATTTGATGATTGTCTTTTCCCGGATTTTTAGGCAATGTCACGCCCCAAGCTTTTTCATAACGGCTGCGGACTTTTTCATCCGCTACCTTTTCATATCCCGGGAAAAAGTTCGGCATGCTTCCAAAGTCGCTGCACCCTTGAACATTGTTATGGCCGCGCAGCGGATAGGCTCCAGTGCCCGGTTTGCCGTAATTGCCTGTCACTAATAACAAATTGGAAATGGCAGTACTCGTATCACTTCCGCGCTGCTGTTGAGTGACTCCCATCGCCCAGCAAATGACCATTGTTTTAGATTGATGAATCGTTTCAGCAACCTTGATCAGCGTGTCCTTGGAAATTCCCGTCACTTCTTCCGCATATTCCAACGTAAACGGCTCTAAGCTACTTTTATATTGTTCAAAGCCGTTCACTCGTTCTTTGATAAACTCTTCATCATGCCAATTTTGGTCAATGATGTATTTCGTTACAGCTGACAGCCAAACAAGATCCGTTCCCGGCTTTGGCCTGATAAACATATCGGCCCGCTCCGCCATTTCATGCTTTCTTAAGTCAAACACGAGCAGCTTTTGTCCATAAAGTTTTTGCGCTCGTTTGATTTTTGATGCCAAAACCGGATGCGATTCCCCTGTATTGGCGCCAATAATGATGACAAGATCAGAGGAAGCTATGTCAGAAAAAGATCCTGAATCACCGCCATAGCCGACAGTACGAAATAGTCCAACCGTTGCTGGAGATTGACAATATCTTGAGCAATTATCAACATTATTCGTTCCTATCACTTGACGGGCAAATTTTTGCAGTAAATACGATTCTTCATTCGTTGCTTTGGAAGAAGCTATAAATCCTAAAGCATCAGGGCCATGTGCATCTTTTATTTCTTTAAACCGTTTTGCAACATATCGAATCGCCTCATCCCATTCAACTTCTTTAAAATGGTCGCCTTCCCGGATCAACGGTTTTGTCAGCCGTTCTTCACTATTGACATAATCCCAGCCGAACTTCCCTTTTACACAAGTGGAAATTCCGTTTGCCGGCGATTCCGGTGTTGGTTCAACTTTTAAAACTTTTCTGTCTTTTGTCCATATATAAAATGAACAGCCAACTCCGCAGTATGTGCAAACTGTTTTCGTTTTCTTGATCCTTTCCTTGCGCAGCTCAGCTTCTGTATCTGAGATGGCCATTAGCGAACCGTATCCTGTTTCCACTTCCTTCGTCAAATTAATCATCGATCGTAATGTACCAGGTTCTACATTTGTTAAAAAGCCGGCTTCCCCTAACATTGATTTTTCCATTAAGGCATTGCACGGACATACAGTTACACATTGGCCGCAATTTACGCAGCTGGACTGATCAATCGGCACATCGTTGTCCCAGATCACACGAGGCTGCTCTCTGCTCCAATCAATCGTCAATGTTTCATTTACTTGAACATCTTGGCACACCTCTACACAGCGTCCGCATAATATGCATTGATTTGGGTCATATCGATAAAATGATCCTGAATAATCCACTTCATACGGTTTTGGTTGGAACGGAATGCTTTGATGTTCAATGCCTAAAGCTTTAACCGTATTATGAATTGTACAATCTCCATTGTTTTTATCGCAAACTGTGCAATATAATTCATGATTTTTTAAAATTTGATCCATCGCTAATTTTTGAGATTCTTTTACTTTAGAAGTCTCTGTTTCAACAACGAGTCCTTCTTGGACTTTGTAGCTGCAGGCTCGTACAAGCTCCCCGTTCACTTCCACCATACAAGTATCACATGTTTGAATTGCGCCCAAGCTTTCATGATAACAAACGTGCGGTACATCCATTTCATGTTCGAGCAAAGCCTGCAGAAGATATTGATTTTCCCTTCCGGTTATTTCTCCCCCGTTGACCGTAATCGTTACATTTCCCACGATACGTTCCCCCTGTTATTTTGTTATTCTGTTGCTATGTGTATAAATGTTCATTTTATTTTCCCGTATAAACCCAACAGTCGTAATGTTTAAATCTTCTGCCAATTGAAGTGCCAAATTTGTTGGAGCCGATTTTGATAGAAGTATACCGCATCCAATTTTCGAAACCTTCAGCACTACCTCTGAGGAAATCCGCCCGCTGAAAGCGATTATTTTATCATTTAAAGAAATGCTTTCGTTTAGACAGAAGCCATATAATTTATCTAAAGCATTATGTCGTCCAATGTCAGAAAATGTCTTAATCAATCCCTCTTTTGAACATAATGCCGCATGATGAATGCCTCCAGTACGCTTAAAAGCCGATGAAGCTTCATTTAACATTTCCATTAACTGAAAGCATTGTGCGGCAGAAATCGTCATGCTGCTCAAAATTGTTTTCGCTGTTTTCACATCATTATAAAAATAAAACTGTCGGCTTTTTCCGCAGCAGGAGCCGATAAAGCGTTTGGAAACAAACTCTTTCTTATCCCCTATCGGCTGATGCAAATGAACATAGGCAAACCCCTTATCCTCATCAATTTGAAGCGCTTTCACATCTGCTTTTATGCGGATTATCCCTTCTGAAGCTAAAAAGCCCAATACAAGCTCCTCTACATGGGACGGCGAGCATACTAATGTGGCGAATTCCTCATTGTCCACAAAAATTGTTAACGGATACTCTATCGCAATTTCATCTATCACCACTTTCTTGTTTTGATGATCAATTTTGATTATTTCTCTTTTACAAATAATTTCTTTTTCCATAATGGGAACCTTCCTTTTTAATCACACCTCTAAAATAAAATATTCGACAGAAGCAGAAAAAATCCTTTTCTTCTTTTTTTCTCTATTTGTCCATACAAGGAAACTGTTTCACTGGAAAACCTAAGCGAGGTCAGGCTGGGAAAAATGAGGGGAGAAATATATATCTTTCAAGCGACATCGACTGATTTTGGCAGACTGCTTGTTCGAAAAAATCATCCATTGATCATTGTCTTTTATCGTGCCAAACAGCTGGGGAAAAGCAACTGAAAAACTGTAACCCCTCTGCTTTTTCATCTATCCATCTAATAAGCTATTCGGTCATTCCTTAACCAAAATCTACCGTTTGAAATTATTAGAAAATTTTTCACATTCTCTGCTGCCATTTTTCAATGCACGGAATATTTAACTGCTTGCACTTGTGTACGATCGGAGCGCATACCGCCAGAACCGGCGCGATATCCATAAGAACAGCCCGGCAAGTACAACGGATAGGATTGTTGTCATCCCGTTCCATTTTCCAAGCAAAGACAACGCCGGCGTGCTTGTAATAAAGGCAGCTGGCAAAATGTATGTGAGCACGATGCGAAGCCAGCCTCTATACATTCCGATTGGAAACCGTGTTGTTTCAAAAAATGAATTAAAAACAAACGATAGATCATCGATACGAATAACCCAAAAGGAGGTGGTCATCAGCATCATCCACAGCGCGTAAATCAGGACAAGCGAAGATCCGATACTAATAAAAAACATCACTGCATCCATTATTGTCGGCATATAATGTTTTTGTATTAACGCATAGATTATCAAGCCGATGCCAAGAAGCACATCAATTAAGCGCCAAAACACTAAATGGCGGAAGCTGACATAAAACATGCTGTCGACCGGCTTTGTCAATACATAATCAAACGTTCCCATGCGAATATGCTGCAGCAGACGGGACATGTTGGGCCGCAGGGCAAAATCAATCAATCCTTGCAGCGTATTGAATATACCAATAAGTAGCAGAACATCCTCATATTTCCAACCGCCGAGGTTATCTGTTTGATAAAAAAATACTTGAATTGTCAAAATAGCCATCCCAATGCCAAACAAACTCGACAGGAAATTCCCTAAAAATTCGCTGCGATATTCGAGCTCCTCCACTAAACAAGTCCGAAAAAATTCACAAAAAATGCGCCAATGTCTTTTCACATTATCCCCCCACAGCTTGGTTTTTCCTTAGACCAGCCTTCCAAAGCAACAATACTGCAAGCATAAAAAACATGCACCAAACTGCAGCCCATCCAAATCCGTACACAATATCCATCCCTTGGACGCTTCCCGTCAAAATTTCGATTGGAAACCCGACCATATATCGAAAAGGCAAATAAAAGCTGATCGTTTTCAAAAACGGAGGCAGGAGCGACATCGGGGCAATGCGGCCCGACAAAAAGAGAGACACCGCTTCAAACATGCCGTACAAAGCCGTCACTTTTGTCACCCAAAAACCTAACAGACCAAATGTGTAGCTGAATAAAAAACGAATGACCGCTGCCAATAAAAGCGCACAAAAGAATAACAGCCACTGCGCCGCACTTATTTGATCCAGCCGCAGCGCCGGAATAAAGACCGCCAAGAGGCCCCATGCCGGAATTAAAATGAGTAAAAATAACGCTTTATACACGATATTTTCAGCAACGGCCCAATGTATCGGGTGAAACGGACGGACAATTTGATAAGAAAAGGTTCCCTCCCTTATTTCCCGCTCCAATTCCCAAACGTCCCAAGCGCTTGTCATGCGTTCAACAAAAATCAATGCCGCAAAGTAAAAAATAAACGCATTCTCCTGATCAGGATCAATATTCATCCAGACCATCATCGTGATCAGCGGCTGAACCATGGCTCCTGTCATCCACACGATCGTCGCCAGCCGGTAGGCAAACATCTCCACATATTTCATGCGAAGGAGAACAGAGTATTTACGAAACATGTGCATCCTCCTGAAACGCGAGCGTTATCACTTCTTCCATCGGCGGGTCTTCTATATTTAAATCGCGAACATCAAACTGCTGCAAAAATCGGGAGGATACCTCGTGAATGCGTTCCCTCGGCACACGAAGCGTTACTTTACCCTCTTTTGCATCGACTAATTCGCCGTATGCATCCCATGAAATATCGGGAATGGACGAAAGCTGAACCTCTAGCAATTTATACGGCGTCAATTTTTCCGTCAACATGTCCAATTCACCATCATACAACAGCTTCCCATGATTAATAATGAGCACCCGATCGCACAGCGCTGTCACATCGCCCATGTAATGCGATGTCAACAATACTGTCGTTCGGTGCTCGCGGTTATATTGTCCTATAAAGCGGCGGACTTTTTCCTGCGTATGGACATCCAAGCCGATCGTCGGTTCATCCAAAAATAAAACCTTCGGCCGATGCAAAAGCGCGGCTGCTAATTCGCATTTCATCCGCTGTCCGAGAGACAAACTCCGCGTTGGTTTCGTCAAGAGCTCTTCTAACTCCAGCAGCTCGACAAGCTCATCCAACGTTTGCCGAAACCCACGGTCTTCTATTTCGTATATCGCTTTATTGACGAGAAACGTTTCCATCGGCGGAATATCCCATATGAGCTGGCTTTTCTGTCCCATGACTAAACTCATGATCTTCTTAAATTCCGCTTTTTGTTCAAACGGTACATATCCGGCAACTTGAATGCTCCCGGAGCTTGGATAAAGCAAACCGGCCAGCATTTTAATTGTCGTTGTTTTCCCCGCTCCGTTCGGCCCTAAAAATGCGACAATTTCTCCCGAAGGAATGGTAAATGAAATGTCTCGCACCGCTTCCACAGTACGAATTTCCCTCTTAAACAAACTGCGTACAGCACCCGTCCACCCTGCTTGCCGAACGTGAACTCGAAATTGCTTGTACAAATGCTCTACATGAATTGACATAGTGCCTCCCTCTGTTTCTTCGAACACCATGGGATTACGCCATTGAAACAATCATTGTTAAATCGTCTCAATTAATTCTAATCGAAAATCACCAACCTGATTTTTTTTGTACAAATTCGTCACAGAAGTGGAATAATTTTGTATCGTCCCCCTAAAGTTCAGGTCTCTTTCAGGAACTGACACATCAAACGTTTGCTGATACAGCAGCGTCGTAATATCATGATATTCATCGCTTCTCACCTTAAAAGCAAAACGAATTTTATGTAATGGCTCACCGTTTGGTTGATGAACCACTTCCTCTTCATACTCCTCTACTTGTATCTCTACACCATTCAATATTACTTTCTTCACCATACAATCCATCCCTCCTTGGCAGCTGTTTATAAAAAATCATAGCACGAACGCTTCCTGCCCACAAACTAGCATGCTTATGAATATACAACATAAATTCGAAGCTGTTTTGACTCTATTTAACCGGATGAACAGCAGCTAAAAACCCGTGCGATTTAGAACTGACTATGTAACATTTTTGATTTTACATAGTCAAGATGAATGCAGCCGTTTTTTGTTTGCCAAAAAATATACATTTAGAGGCGGCAGCAACAATCCGTTCGATTACGGATTCAAACGTTCTGCCAATTTCGCAGCCAAACATAAACAGAATCTTATTGGCTGCTTTCAGGCTTTTTAAGCTAGGGAAAACATGGATTTTTTTCACAGGACTTAACCCTATATTTTCTTAACCCGGCAGATAATCCGATATGATTTGAAAATCATGTATATTCTTTAAATATTTGTACAAACATATGTTGAGCAATGCTGATTTTTTCAGATTTTCCAGATGGTACAGGTTGCTTAAAATGCTATAATATGGAATAAACTAAGCGGAAAGAGCCAATGTTCACATATTTTTCATTCTCTATATATACATTTGTCAAAGAGAATTGACAAAAAGCTCATTTTTATAGAGTAAAATGAAATTCAAATTGTATTGGATCATCCTGATCATATACTCATGACCGGTTTCAAAGATTTATCCCGTTCAAAAGGAGGAAATAAAATTGTTATTTGAAGACCCCGTATTCAGCAGTCGAATGCTGACTATCCTTACACTTTCTTTTCACGCTATTTACGCAACCATTGGGGTAGGCGTTCCGTTGATGATCATGATTGCCCAGTGGGTTGGGATTAAAAAAAATGACGAACATTATCTTTTAATGGCTAGACGTTGGGCGCGGGGGTATGTCATCACCGTAGCTGTCGGCGTTGTAACAGGAACTGCGATTGGACTCCAGTTGTCATTGCTCTGGCCGAATTTTATGGAACTTGCCGGAAATGTGATCGCATTGCCGCTTTTTATGGAAGTATTTGCTTTTTTCTTTGAAGCAATCTTTCTCGGAATTTATATGTACACTTGGGAACGATTTAAAAATCAGCGGAAGCACCTGCTCTTTCTGATTCCTGTCTCCCTTGGCGCCGCCTTTTCTGCCTTTTTTATTACCATCGTCAACTCTTTTATGAATGCGCCACAAGGGTTTGACATTGTAAATGGTGAACTCATCAATGTCAATCCGCTGGGTGCGATTTTTAACCCGGCCATGCCGACAAAAGTCGCACACGTAGTCGCAACCGCCTTTATGACAGCCGCCTTTACGCTGGCATCTATTGCAGCATTCCAATTATTAAAAGGCTCCAACCATGTTTATCATAAAAAAGCCTTGTTTTTAACTATGAAAATAGGACTGATTTTCTCCATTGCAACAGCTGTTATCGGAGATTTTTCCGGCAAATATTTAGCTGAGTACCAGCCAGAGAAATTGGCGGCAGCGGAATGGCATTTTGAAACAGAAGGAAATGCTCCTCTAGTCATGTTTGGTATTTTAGATGACGAACAAAACATTAAATATGCACTTAAATTCCCATATTTGCTCAGTATTTTGGCGCATGGAGATCCAAATGCAGAAGTTATCGGACTAGACCAATTTTCAAATTTTGAATCTCCCCCGCTTTATATTCATTATTTTTTTGATATTATGGTAGCCATTGGCGTTTTCATGATTTTATTAGCACTTATCTATTGGATTGGGGTGAAGCGCGGATGGGCTTTCATCAACCAAAAATGGTTCCGCATGCTCATTGTGCTCGGAGGGCCTCTATCTTTTATCGCGATTGAGGCTGGCTGGTGGTTGACTGAATTTGGCCGTCAGCCTTGGATCCTTCGCGGAATTATGACAACGGGTGAAGCAGCAACTTCGAGCGGCCATGTAGGTCTTATGCTCATTCTTTTTGCCATTTTGTATTTGATTTTAGGAATCGGCACGATTGTGATTCTTCGCCGGTTGTTTAAAAATAATCCGGTGGAAAGAGAGCTTGAAAATCGATTAGGCGGTGAGCAGTCATGAGCTTGGAGATTATTGGGATATCCGTCCTTTGGATCTTTTTGTTCGGCTATGTGATCGTTGGATCCATTGATTACGGCGCTGGATTCTTTAATGCTTACAGCATTTTGAGCGGCAAGCAGCATATATTGTCCAAAATTATTCAACGCTACCTGTCTCCAGTTTGGGAGGTAACCAATGTATTTTTCGTTTTCTTCTTTGTTGGGATTGTCGGTTTTTTCCCAAAAACCGCATTTTATTATGGGACAACTCTCCTTGTTCCGGGAAGCATTGCGATTATTTTGCTTGCCATTCGCGGGTCTTATTACGCATTTGAAACGTATTCATCAAAAGGGCATAAAGGGTATGCCTTTATGTATGGATTGTCTGGATTATTGATCCCTGCATCATTATCTGTCGTCTTAGCCATTTCTGAAGGCGGATTTGTCTCGATGGTGGATGAGCATCCAGTTTTAAACTACGTAGCATTATTTAAAAGCCCATTATCTTGGAGCATCGTCGTTTTAAGTATTACGGCCGTCCTTTATATTTCAGCTGTTTTTCTTACATGGTACGCGAATCAAACTGGTGATACAGACGCAACGAATTTAATGAGAAAATATGCTCTTTTCTGGGCATTTCCTTTAATCATAACAGCTTGCGGCATCATTTATGAACTGAGCTATCACAACCAAGAGCATTTTGAACGCATCCTTAATTTATGGTGGATGTTCGCTTTATCGTTTCTTTTATATGTCGGGACTGTCTGGCTCATTTGGAAAAGAAAAAATTATGGATTGGCATTCGGATTGTTAGTAGGTCAATTTCTGTTAGCTTTCTTTGGATATGGAATCTCCCATTATCCGTACTTGCTTTATCCATATTTGTCCATTTATGACAGTTTTACAAACGAAGCTATGGCCATTTCCCTGATCATCGTTTTTATTTTAGGATTAGCCCTTTTGCTCCCTTCCCTTTATTTACTAATAAAACTGTTTCTGTTCGATAAAGATTATGTGAAAGGGCAAAACGCAAAATAAGGAGTGTGGAACGATGAAGACTTTTTTAATTACGTTTGCCCCCTTTCTCGTGCTATTCGCTGCTGCAGCTTTATCATTTTGGACAGCAGTGAAAGATGAGCTCATATCCAAAAGAGGATAAAAATTGAAGCAAGCTTAGAAATCAATCGAAAAAAAGCCGACAGTTTGCTCCATGTCGGCTTTCTTTAATTTGCTGTAAAGACACTTTGTTCAATTTGCTTCATTTGATAAAAGTATCCTTTTTTGTTCATCAATTCTTTGTAGGTTCCCGCTTCTACAATAGCTCCTTCATCCATAACGATAATTTGATCCATGTTTTCCAGACCGGCCAGACGATGACTGACAAGGATGACGGTATCATTTTTAGCAGCTTCAAACAGATGATGATAAATAGACTGTTCCGTTAAAGCATCCAAAAATGATGTCGGTTCATCAAGTATCCATAGCGGAGCTTTTTTCAACAATACCCTGGCGATCGCCAGTCTTTGCTTTTCCCCGCCCGATAAATTTCCTCCTCTTTCTAACAACGGATCGGCCAAAGAAAGATAGTCAAGCTTCACCTTTTTCAGCACATCTTCCAAATCTTCGTCAAGCACTGCATCTTTAGCAATCATTAGGTTATCGCGAACGGTACCGTAGAAAAAGTGGTTGTCCTGCAAAATAACGTTCGCATTTTTCCAAAGGCTATCGTCATCTAATTGATCGATCGGGATGCCGTTGATCCGAATCACCCCTTGATAGTTTTTATAAATTTTTAATAAAAGGGCCAGCAAGGTCGATTTGCCCGAACCACTAGGTCCGACAATGGCTGTTTTCGATCCTGCCGGAAATGTAATTGAAACATTTTTTAAAATTTCACCAAATAAATGAAAGGTGACATTCTCCATGACAATTGATGGAGCTTGTTGACCGGGAAGCTCCTTCATTTCTTTCTCATCAGACGTTTTTACAGAAGAGTCTTGATGCGTGGCGTCTGATAGTCTTGCAGCAGCTTGACGGCTGTCCTCTAAATAACTTGGAAAAGCAGCCATCGGTGCCGCATGTTCAAAAACAGTTAATGAAATCATTACAAGCATGGCAAGAAAAATACCATCTAATTGACCGCCTGCAACGAAATAGACGCCAAGCAAAAGAATAATCCAAGAGACAATTAAAGATACAAACGTATTGACAGATTGACTGAAGAGGTTATGGATTGCTTCACGTTCCTGTTCTTTCAAATAAGCATCGGAGCGTTGGGTAAGCTTCTCTTGTTTATGCTCAAGCTGTTGATAAATTTTTAAATCGCGAAACCCATAAAAAAACTCCGTAACTTCTGTCGATAAATTCCCGCGGCTTTGCCGAACATGACGCTCTACTTTTTTTAGTCTGAAAGCAAAGTAAGCCGGAATTAGGACAGTGGTGAAAATCAAACCGATACATAACACCAAGGCAATATAAAAGGAAAAGAACGAAGTGAAAAAAATGGTCCATAAAAATATGAGAGTGGATACGATCGGCGGATAAAAAACACGCAAAAAGAAGTTTTGCAGCGTTTCCACATCGCCGACAATTCTGGAGAGGAGATCTCCGCTCCGATATTTAAGAAAAATCGCGGGCACCAATGGCTCCAGCTTTTCAAAAAAAGAAACTCGCAACCGGCTTAATATATTGAATGTGGCGCGATGAGAAAAATAACGCTCCCCGTAACGGCTGCCGGCACTGATAAACCCTAACAGTTTTATACACGCTATGAAAACAGTCAGCGTGTAAATTGGCGGTGCAAGAGCTGCTTTAGAAATCAAATAGCCGCTTGAAGCAAACAAACTCACTGTCGCGATTCCTGTTATAAATCCGAAGAGAATGGACAAAAAAAGATCTTTCTTTTCTGTTAATGTCAGCTTTGTAATAAATAGCAAATCTTTCATTTTGCCATGCCTCCCTGTTGGAGCGTTGTCATTTTCCTGTACGCTTCAACTGATTCCAGCAATTCTTTATGTGTTCCGGATGAGATGAGTTCTCCATTTTCCAAAAAAAGAATTTTATCCGCATTTATAATGGTATGAAGCCGATGAGCGACGGTAATGACGGTGGAAGATTGAGCTAATTCCTTTATGGAATCCTGCAAAATTTGTTCTGTTTGAAGATCCAGTCCGGTCGTCGGCTCATCAAACAATATAATGGATGGTTTTTTCAAAAACGCTCGTGCCAGTGCAATTCGTTGTTTTTCTCCTCCGGAAATTCCCCTTCCTCCTTCTCCAATAGGTGTATCAAAACCATTTTCAAGTGATTGGACAAGCTTTAAAATTCCTGCCTTTTCGGCTGCTTGTTCGATTTCCTCTTTCGTTGCATCGAGTTTTCCTCCCAAGGCGATATTTTCCGCAATCGTTCCAGAAAAAAGATACGGATTTTGCGAAATATAGCTGATTTCATCGAACCAGCTCTTTTCGTTCAAATCAGACCGCCGAATTCCGTTCACATAAATTTCCCCTTCAGTAAGCGGAACAAGACCTGCAATCACATGTAATAAAGTCGATTTCCCAGCGCCGCTCTTTCCGACAATTGCCACTTGCTCAAACGGGCGGATTTCAGCATTTATATTTTTTAAGGCAAACCTATCTCCCTCGTAACGAAATCCCGCTCCTTCTATGCGAATGGTCGGAGGTCCTTCACCTTTTGGCAAAACTGCCTTCCCCCATTTTACTGGCTTTCCGATTGCGTTTAGCTCCTCTTCAATCTTTCTTGCCGCCCCCATACTCCCCCTGCCTGCATGAAAGGCGCTTCCTAAATCTTTCAGTGCATTATAAAACTCAGGAGCTAGAATCAGCATGAAAAACGCGGTAAAAAAAGAAATGTTTTGAAAAATAATTAAGCGAATCGCCACATCAAGGGCAATCAATCCCATACTAAGCATGGAAATGAACTCCAGCATAAAAGAAGAGGTAAAAGCAATTTTCAATACTTCCATCGTCGCATCACGAAAGCCATGGCTGCTTTTTCTGATCGCTTCTTTCTGCTGTTTCGCACGGTTGAACAGCTTAAGGGTTGTCAGCCCTTGCAAAGTGTCAAGAAAATGTCCCGATAAAGCGGTCATTTTCTCCATTTGCTCCTCCGATTTCTTTTTCGTTTTGTAGCCAATGATGATCATGAATATCGGTATAAATGGCGCTGTGATCACCATGATTAATCCAGTAAATGGATGGCTAGCAAACACAACGAAAAGAATGAGAAGAGGTATGATCGACGTTTGAACTGCCTTTGGAATATAAATGCTAAAGTAGCTGTCGATTTCATCTACCGCATCCAGCAATACACTTGCTTTTTGTCCTGTTTTCCCTTGCAGCGATACTTGCAGCGGGTTGCTTGAAAATTTATTTAATAAAGATTGGCGAAGATCTTTTTTCACTTTGGACGCTATTTTAATTCCTGTTAAACCGCTGAAATAATGGGATGCAGTTCTGGCCAACAGAACAATGAACAAACCTAAAAGCAACTGGAAAACATCAGCAAAAGACTGTTTCTGTAAAAAAATGCGATCGACTATCGCCGCAAAAAAATAAGCTTGTCCAATAATGGCAGCACCAGAGATTAAAGCAAGCACGATTAGCAACATCAATTTTGTTTTCTGCTTAAAAGCCAATTTTTTTAGCTGAACCATCCTTTCATGCCTCCAAAAAAACACGTCCATAGATAAGTTTGATGAAACTTGAAGAAACTCTTTTAACATGGCAGTCCAAACGTTTTACAGTTCGCAAATACTTTCAAACAAGTATACATGATAAAATATATTCAAGTAAAACAACGGCCTCACCATTTTTTTAAAGTCTTCTATTCTTAGTTTACAGCATTGTAATAGTTGAATAACATGCTTAGATGAAAGAAAAATTTTTATTCGTTTATATAGAAAAGATATCAAATCGTGAAACTAATTTGATTTTCTATCGTATATAACATTGAAACTGAGTTCACAAAAATACAAATACTTTCATACAGGGGGAAGTCGAAATTGAAAAAATTATTAGCAGCTTTGTTTGCTTTCGCGCTTATTTTTTCACCTGTTGGAAATGTTGTTTTTCAAGATCATCCAACGATAGTAGAGGCGAAGTCATACAAATCAGGGAAAAAAAGCTTCAATTTGAATAAAAATACCACAACGAACAGTTCGAATTTCCAAGATAAAAAGGCAAACACTCCAAAAAATCAATCTGCCGCCTCCAAAGGCACATTCTCATCAGGAGGATTTTTCAAAGGCCTTATGTTAGGAGGGCTTGCCGGATTATTATTTGGCGGACTGCTAGCAAACATGGGTATATTCGGTTCAATTTTAGGTTTATTCATTAATTTGCTGGCAATCGTTATTCTCATCTCGATCATTCGCAAAATTTTCGTCCTGATCAAGCATAAAAAAGAAAAAGAGGCTGCTAATCCATGGAAAAGCTGATCATTCCGGAGCAAGATATTATTAACGCAATCTGCGTGTACATTTCCCGAAAAAAACAAATAAAGCCGGAAGAAGTTGTAGTGGAGCTGATGTATGACGACGATTACGGCTTTTCTGCCGAAGCGTATGTAAACGACCGAAAGCAAGTACTTATTACCGCAAACATCATCGAAGCTCTGCGTCTTTGGCTCGATGAATTTTTAAACGAAGACCCGTACGCTGGGATTGAACTTGTGTTGGATGATGAAGAAGGAATGATTGCCATCGTCAAAGGAAGATAAACGAACAATCTTTAAAAATAATCAGCACAAATTCGGCTGACTATGGATTGCGCTGGAACATTATGAAAAATGTTTCGGCGCTTTTTCATGTTTCCAATTAAAATCCACTCTGAATTTAAAAAAACTCTATTTTATTGATTTTTTAAAATGCGATGAATCTCTTTAATCTCTACCCCGTATTCAACTGAACGTGCTGACAATTCCTCAATCACACGCTGCTGACGTGCTACAAATTGTTCTAAATTCTCATAAGTTTTAGGGATTCCTGTAATTTTTCGTTCGATATTTTCCATTTTTACTTCTAATCGGGATTGTCCTTCTTTTAGTTCTTTCATCCCTACTTTTAGCTCTTTCAACTCTTCTTTTACACCTTGTTGTTCGACTGCCAAACGGTGTTGTCCTTCTTTTAGTTCTTTCAGCTCTTCCTTCATATCTTTTTGCTCAACTGCTAAACGAGACTGACCTTCCTTTAGCTCTTTCAGCTCTTCCTTCATACCTTTTTGCTCAACTGCTAAACGAGACTGACCTTCCTTTAGCTCTTTCAGCTCCTTCTTCATATCTTTTTGCTCAACTGCTAAACGAGACTGACCTTCTTTTAGCTCTTTCAGCTCCTTCTTCATATCTTTTTGCTCAACTGCTAAACGAGACTGACCTTCCTTTAGCTCTTTCAGCTCTTCCTTCATACCTTTTTGCTCAACTGCTAAACGAGACTGACCTTCTTTTAGCTCTTTCAGCTCCTCCTTCATACCTTTTTGCTCAACTGCTAAACGAGACTGACCTTCTTTTAGCTCTTTCAGCTGTTCCTTTACACCTTGTTGTTCGACTGCTAAACGGGATTGTCCTTCTTTCATTTCTTTTAGCTCTGATAATATTAATTTTAACGCTTCTTCCATCATATTAAACCTCCATCATGATTCATTTTATAATAACAAATATCTATCCTCTAAACGTTTCTACATAAAATAATAGAACAAATGTTTGGTTTTGTGAAGAAAAAGTTTCATATTAACTTCTGCTTTTATAATGATTATAATACACTTTTCTCTGACAGAAAGGTCTTAATACCACCTTTTTTCCTCGATTAATCTTTATTAGGAAATTTTCGAAAGCACCGATAAAAAAATTTCACATTTTCTCAGATCATTCATTTTTTTCCCTTTTGAATACTAAGTTTGACTTTTCCCCATTCCGATACATCAGCTCCTCCAGGTTTTGTTTGATTTTTTCTTGTAGTTTGTTCGATTCTTCAAATTGTTCGAGCAACCGTTTCGTTAGTTCGGCTATTTTTTGCTCAAAAGGAATGTCTTCTTCTTCTTCTTCTGCCTCTGTTCCGACGTACATGCTTGGTGTCAGTTTGTAGTCGTTTTGTTGTACTTCTTCAAGTTTTGCAATTTTACAGAAACCTTCAATATTTTCGCAGCTTTTTGCATGTTCATATTTAAATGCTCGATAAACTGATGCGATTTTATCAATTTCTTCTTTAGACAATGCTTTTTGCTTGCGGCTGACGGGCTTTCCCATTTTTCGGGCATCGATAAACAAAATTTTGTTTCTTCGAGCACGGTAACCGTTTTTTCCATCGCGATTTTTGCTTAAAAAGAACAAACAGCACGGTATGCCTGTTGTGAAAAACAGTTTTTCCGGCAATTGGACAACGCAATCGATGTACCCTTCATCCACCAATATTTTCCGCACTTCCTTTTCTTCCTTAATATTAGTTGTCATTGCGCCATTTGCCATCACAAACCCTGCTGATCCTGCATCATTTAAATGGTATAAGAAATGCTGCATCCACATATAGTTTGCATTGCTGTTTGTAACAGGCCCGATCAAGCGCGGATCGCTTTTCGATATTCTGTCCGCCCCCCAATCTTTTTGATTAAACGGCGGGTTGGCAATCACATAATCAGCCTTTAATTCAGGAAATTGATCGTTCAACAGCGAATCTCCCAGCCGTATTTCCGCATTGATGCCATGAAGCAATACGTTCATTTTTCCAAGACGTACTGTCGTGACGACATTTTCCTGTCCGTAAAATAAAAGAGACTTTTTATTCGGCGCATACCTCCCGCTTTGAATAAACATTCCACCGCTTCCACACGCTGGATCAAACACGATACCTCTTTTTGGTTCAAGCATCTCCACCAGCAATTCCACAATACAGGATGGGGTAAAAAACTCGCCGCCTCTGTTCCCTTCTGACGAAGCAAATGAACTAATAAAATACTCATAAGTACGACCGAGTATATCTATGCTGTCTTCCGAGCTGCCACTAAACACATCACGTGAAAAAATTTCAATTAATCCAGCAACATTTTCTACCGGTAAGTTCAAGCCTTGATAAATTTGCGGCAGCACCCCTGTCAATTCTGGGTTTTCTTCCTCGATTCGCTTCATCGCATTATCGAGAATTTCTTTAATATTCGGCTGTTTAGCATTTTTCATTATATAGTGCCAGCTTGCTTCCTTCGGGACGACAAACACATTTTTATCTCTATATTGATGAGAATCTGAAACGAAACCTTGCTGCATTTCTTCATTTTCCGCAAAAATTTGCTCCAACTCATTGCAGCTCTGTTCATATTTATTCGAAAGATAGCGCAAAAAAATAAGCGGCAGTACATAATGTTTATAGTCAGCTGGAGCCACGCTTCCGCGCATTTTATTAGCTGCTTCAAATAATTCTTTTTGGAAATCAATCTCTGCTTTAACCGCCATGGTTTTCCCCCTCTAAATCTTGCTGTCGATTCATTGTATTTTAAAAATATTTTAGCATAATCTGTCTTCCTCTTTTTCAAAACAAAAGAGCGGCCCATGCTTTGGCCGCAATAAGAAACAAAATAAATTTTCGAATTTTCACAATATGAACTGTCGATTGATATCCTCTTCCTGCAAACTTTTGGGCATTTATGTTCTTCATCAATTCTGAATTTGGTTGAAAAAATAATACCCTTTCTACATATGCTGCTTTAATCAAGAAAAACGTGCCAGTGCTTTTTGCTGAAGGGATAAAAAAATTTAATTTACAAAATCTTTAAACTTTCACTGCATCCATACAGCAGCTTTCTTTTCCAATCTTCTCGATCATTTACGTGCTCACCATTTTATAACTAGATCGTAACCCGGGCTGAATTCAAATAAAGGAAGATGCTTTACAGTCTTACAATTTTTTGCATTTTCACATTTTTTTAAAACGTACCGTCCCTATCATCATAACAGTTTCAGAAATGATCAAATGCTAAAATAAATCCCAAACGATAAAACTTAAAAAACTAGGTTACCTGTCATGTTTCCCTTTAAAAAAATGAAGGAAAGTAAAATCTCCTTTATTATTTTACCTTCCCCATACATTAGGATGTAACAAATTGACTCTTGAAGAACCGTCACGGTTCAGCTTTTTATACTTGTTTGTTGTCTCCAATAATTTACGTAAAGCAAACTCAAACTCTTCGTGCGATAATTGCTTAGTAGCCAATAAATAGTAAAGAACGGCAAATGCAATGGGTATCGTATCAACTTGAATATTTACATCAACATTTACATCTGAATTACCGCTCGAATCAATGGAAGATTTATTTGATTGAGGGCTTTGAGTAGAAGCATTCCGTAACCAAGAGAACTCTCCTTTATCTAAATGTTCCATAACATTCTCACCCTATATTATAGGTGGGACAAAAAAGACATCTCACCCACATTTAATTATGCTCAATTAATCTCTTTGCTCTTGGTTTTGATCTTGATCAGATTCTGCTTTCGACCGAACTTTTGCATCTGAATCGGAATCAACATGAATATCAATTTCCACTTTTGAGTTGCCGCTATTATTTACTTTTGCAATATTTGTGTTACGATCAATATTTTTTAATTTATTCTCTAATTCGTTGTCCGTATCCACATCAACGTCACTTTTAAAATCTACATCAGCTTTTGCCTTTGCGTTCGCACGTTTTTCTGAATCGGAGCGTCTATTCTCTTCTTTGTCTGGATACCATACACTCATTCGTTTCACCACCTTTCTTGCTTTTGTCAATATAGTATTCATCACTAGCGTCGCATTAAAATTATACAATTCGATTAATATTACAGAATATTCTGTTAGTAAACTTCTCCATAAAAAAATCCTTTATAATGGTTTGGTGGTAGTAACCTATCCAAATCCAATATAAAGGAGCATAGCATGAATAAGTTTACACGAAAAACATCTTATGAACAATGGTTTTCACCGATTAATTCTTCATTATTTACAGAATTAGTGGAAAGCCATCAATTAACTCGCTATACCAAGAAGCTTTATATGGCTTCTTTTGTGAAACTCCTTTTATATGCAGGGCTTCATGAAACAGAGAGTTTGCGTGCATTAAGCGATGCGGTCTTCTCCGAAAAATTACAGCGAGCAACAGGATTACAATCGATTAGCTTTTCACAGTTAGGAAGACGAATCAATGTGATTCCAACCGTTTTCTTTCAAACGATTTTTCTCGATTTAGTGGAACGAATTCATCAGAAAACTCATTTTCAAACGCGAAGAAAAATGACAAGGCCACTCAAAATCATTGATTAGAGCACGTTACCTCTGAATTTGACCAACCATAAGTGGGCCGAGTTTCGAAAAACAAAGTCAGGTGTCAAGTTACACTTGCGCCTGGTTTTCATGGGAAAAGGGTACTCATAGCCGGACAAAGCAGTTTTGACGAACGCCATTGAACACGATTGAGGTCAACTAGAGGTATTTATTGATGACAAAGAATGCCTGTACGTGTTTGACCGTGGTTACTTAGATTATGAACGTTTTGATCGTATGACAGATGATGGCTATTTCTTTGTTTCACGATTACGGAAAAACGCTGTAGTTCGTGTATTGGAGACCTTTTCTCTGCCAGAAAATTCATCTGTTTTGTCTGATGAAATGGTGGTCATTGGCACCACACAAAATCGTTCTGAGAATGCGTTCCGTTTACTGAAATTGGTTGATACAAAAGGAAACACACTGCATTTACTCACAAATCGTTTCGACATAAGTGCAGATGAAATAGCAGAAATCTATAAATCGCGCTGGGCAATTGAATTGTTTTTCAAATGGATGAAACAACATTTAAACATTAAAAAGTTCTATGGACACAGTGAACAAGCAGTACACAACCAAATGTACATGGCGATGATTGTGTATTGCTTAAATGTATTAGCACAGTTGAATACGAATAGCCATCGTAGCTATTTACAAATAAGTCGCTATTTAAAAGCAGCTTTATGGAAATCTGCACACAATTGGTTACGAAAAATAAAAGGGAAGAGTGTCCCGTAAGGTTGAGTTGTCGTTGTCTCATTCATCTTAGGTTATAGGTAAAAAATAGATGTTTACTACCTTTATTATAGTGTTTTCACTTTTTACCAATTTCATAAAAAAAATATAGACTGAAAATTCAAAATTTATTTAAGCGACACTAGTGAGTTTTGGGGAATAGTAGGTGTAGGGTTGGAGTTGCTCTTCGTTGATGTCGATTACTTCTTTTAATGCATGAAATATTTCCTATATCTACTTCCTTAACTATTACTACCACTAATTTGTTTGATCAGTAGATGAAATTCCGGGAAGACGTTGAAGTAAATCAATTTCAGGAATATTCCCTGGGAAATTCATACTCCCTTTTGACACAGAGGGTTTAGAACGACTGAGATGTTTTTGCAATGGGCCATTAGAATGAACTTTGCCAAATATGTATTTTTATTTTACTCCATCACCAAGCCTCCTTTCCTATGTCAAAATAAAAAAACTGCCCTTAAAAATTCTAAAGAGGGCAGTTGAATAGACAATACATCCGCTAATAACCTTCTTAAAAAGAATCAAAACCATTCTTTATAGGAAGGGCAGCTGGCTGGCATGTCTATCAAAATAGATTTAGCCCCTTTAGCTTTGCGTCCTACCCTTTCGAGTAGTTTGCCGAAACAAAATTATATTTTTGTAGAAATTTGTAGGAATTTATCAAATAATATCTCTTACTTAATTGTATAACAAATTTTATAGTGAAAATGGTATAGTTAAAATGAACTATTTTTAAAATTGATAGGCAAAAAGTTTTAATCGAATGTATGACAATTAGCCTGTTAATCACGAGAAATTTAGGATCAATTGATTAGTAACAAGCCAACGTGTAATAGTCAGCTTCTTGATTTCTTTATTGGTGAAGACAAAAGACCTATGGAAGGCAGTAAATTTTTCAATTTATTCTCTACATGACAGAAGCTATGACACAAAGCCAACCACTTTTAATAAAAAACAATACAAAAAGCGGACGAAGAAAACTTGTTCTTTTTCTTCCGTCCGCTTTATTTTTGTGGCTTATCGGGTAAAGCTTTTCCAGAATATTGATGATTTACATACAGACGGGGAATGACCTCTGATTATGGACTTATTTTTGTACCACTTAAAATAGAAAAATATACTCTGTTTAAGAAAAGAAAGGCAGAGAAAAATGGAACATAAATTTTTGCCTTAACCTTAAGCTTGGTACAGTTATGAATTTTAATCTATACAGGGCATATCCCAATAGAATAAGATGTCTTTCTACATCAGGAATAGTTAAAATAGTTGGACATTTTTTTAATGAAAAGCATGTAGCTGCTCTTTGAAAAGAAATAAGAAGGGCTCTTCGATGCTTTAACTTATTTCCAATGGTGACGAAATGGCTGGTACAGATAAAGCCCTCAACAATTCCTAGGAAGCCGCTCGTAAAACTGCGGAGAATTATTTTAAAAAAGTTGATTTTAGCTGAAAAAAATGAACTATTACCCAAGTCAACTTTCCGGAGGACAACAACAGCGCGTGGCAATTGCACAAGAGCTTGCTATGGAACCAAAAGCGATGTTATATGATGAATCGACATCTGCCTTTGATCCCGAATTACATCTTGCAATCGGCGGATAAAAAAAGCCGCCTTAAAGTCATTCTGAAATGACCGTTTAAGACAGCTCGTCGAAAAAATTTTCGTTTACCAATAGTACGGATAACCGCCATAAAATCCTCCGTAATACGGCGGATAAAACGGATATGGCCGCGGTCCTACCAGTGCACTACCTAAAAAGCCGCCGAGCAAGCCGCCAAAAAACGGCGCACCGAAGAAAAAGGGGTTCCGCCCTCCGAAGAAAAAGGGTCTCCTTCCGAAAAATTGACGTTCCGGGTACATTTTCCATACCTCCCGTTGTAACAATTTACATCTCAATATTTTTTATGCATTCGTCACGGCTTTGGTATGGGCATATGTTGGATATCCGGCAAACGTCAAGATTTATTTTAAATAGATGGATGAAAGAATCCCTCCGCTCTCAGCATTCTAAAGAAGCCTCTATGAAGATACGTCATGATTTTGGGGTTCCGCAAAAATGCCCGTTTCCGGGAGAAAAATGCTTTTGGATAATAGACAGGCGTTATTCCCACCGTGCGGTTTTCCCGTTCCGCTAATGAATCAAAAACGTTGGGGCAGCGACAAACACACCAGCATTCCCTCTCCATAAGCGAATTAGGGAAAAATCTTGGGGCATCTCGTCTTCCCTGTCAGCTAAATTTTTTTTACGATAAAATCGCCCGAAACGAACTTCCCATCCATAGCAAAACACCCTTGAGGAAAGGCGATTGCTGCCTTAAGCCCTTTTTATTGCCTGGCTTCGAATAAATAAGGTAAGATAAATCTAACATCGGTATGAACGAACAGTAATCAAAGGAGGGGCCAACGGATGGAAATCGGCATTTACACATTTGGAGAACGGACGGTTGATCCGGAAACCGGTCAATTGATCAGCCCGGGGGAACGGCTGCAAAACTTGATGGAGGAAATTGAACTAGCCGATCAAGTCGGACTGGATGTGTTCGGCATTGGCGAACATCATCGTCCCGACTACACCGTATCGGCTCCAGCGGTAGTGCTGGCCGCTGCCGGGACCCGCACCAAACGCATTCGGTTGACCAGTGCAGTAAACGTCTTAAGCTCTGACGATCCGGTGAGGGTGTTTCAACAATTTGCCACCTTGGACCTGCTCACTCAAGGCCGCGCTGAAATCATGGTCGGCCGCGGTTCGTTTATCGAATCCTTTCCCCTTTTTGGCTACGACCTGAAAGATTATGACGAGCTTTTTGAAGAAAAGCTTGATCTGCTGCTCAAGCTGCGAGAATCCGAACGGGTCACATGGGCGGGAAAGCATCGTCCGTCGCTGGACAATCTAGGGATCTATCCGCGGCCCCTGCAAAATCCGCTTCCGGTTTGGATAGCCGTTGGAGGAACCCCGGAGTCGGCCGTCCGTGCAGGCATGCTCGGTCTTCCGATGGCACTGGGCATCATCGGTGGTCTGCCCGAACGGTTCGCGCCCTTTGCTCAATTACACCGGGAGGCAGCGCAAAAGGCGGGGCACGAAACGCCACACCTCAGTATCAATTCACATGGTTTTCTCGCCGATTCGTCGCAGGAAGCAGCTGACATTGCATTTCCAGCGTTTAAAACGATGATGGATCGGCTGGGACGGGAACGCGGTTGGCCGCCATTGACCCGGGAGCAGTTCGAATTCTCTCTTTCCTTACGGGGCGCCAATTTTGTCGGCAGCCCTGAGCAAGTGATCGAAAAAATCTTGTTCCAGCATGAAATTTTCGGCCACGATCGCTTCCTTCTGCAATTGACCGTCGGCACGCTGCCGCACAAAAAAGTGTTGCGTGCCATCGAACTGCTGGGTACTAAAGTGGCACCGGCCGTCAAGCGGGAAATTGCCCGCACAAATCGGAAACCGTAACCGATATCCACTAAAAGAAGCTAGCAGCAAGAAAAGGTTTCGGCTGGGCAACAACGGGTGCTGAATCAATTTAATCGGTGGACCATTTCATACTTGTTTCCGCAAGGATCCTGAAAATAAACCGCATAATAAGTCGGGCTGATCGGGAACTGCCAGGGGCCGCTGTCGATGGTGCCCCCATATCGAACTACAAGCTCTGCAATCCGGTCCACCTCCTCCCGGTCATGCGCCCAAAACCCGATCAAATTCTCGTTTGGCTTATGATTGGGATCTTCCGTGATAGCGAAATAAGGAACGCTCGGAAGCTCTCCCTCCGCTGCAAACACTTTCCATTTTTCCGAATGGAAAGTGCGGGTAAAACCCAATGCAGGAAGAAGATTCTCATAAAACGTGCGCACTTTCTCCCATGAATTTACTCTTAAATCGATATGACTGTATCTATTCATTGCGCCCCTCCAAATAATTTTTAATTTGCTCCAGCTTGTCTGCCCAGAAGCGTCTCATCAATTCTCTTACATAGACATCATCCAGCATTTCCTGATGGATGGCGATCGTCGTTTTGCCCGAATCCGTGGGCAGCAAATACAATTGAAGCCGGGAAGGCTTTTCCCATTCCGGAAGTTTCCATTTCATGCGGAGCTTTCGAAATGGCAAAACTACCGTAAGTTTCCCGCAGATACCTTCCTTAGATTTAAATTCGTAACCCTTTTGCAGTCGAAACTCGGAGACGTCCCCGATCCATAAGAGCAAGCCATGCGGCGAAGTCAAATAGTCCCAAACCTTTTCCTTCTCCACCTTTATCGTTTTTCGGACGCCGATTTGAACGCCCGCATCTTTGGTGACACCAACAGGAATCCTGCCGAGCAGCTGTCCATACTTGACGGTCAGCCATTCCCCCATTCATCCGACACCTGAAATTGTTCGCATATGTGCTCCTTCATATGTTCGTGAGACCAAGAAGGATCCACAGCCTGTTTCAAGGTGGCAACCCATTCTTCCCAGGTAATTCCCGTCGCATCCTGAACAGCCTGTCGAAAAACGGCCCCTGGCATTTTCATTCCTCCCCTCTTTTCAGTGAAAAAAGAAACACGATAGGATCAAAATCTTTTTGACGGCATCCTGAGCGGCATGGATACTGCACGACAGGTTGTACTTCGCAACTATGCAAATAAGTCAGTTGGATGAGGCCGTTCATTTGTATTGGATGCAGCCAGCTTTTTCGTCATTATTTGAGGATAATCACTCTATTAAATGATCAAACCTTTTTCTTTCCATCAGACAAAATGAACGAACGGATGCTCTGCATTTCTGCCATCACCAACCTCAAGGGACAAAGAGTCCAAGTAGGAATCGTAGCCCCTTCAAACTTCACAAAATATACAGAATCAGGATTATCGAGATAGACTTATAACTCATGACAAAGAGAACCGATAGAAATCCTTGCCCCTGCAAACTTCGTAAAAACAAATCAGAATCATCGAAATAGACTTATAGCATACGACATTGAGAACCAATGGAAATCCTCACTCCAACTAACTTCGTAAAATAAACCGAATCAGGATTATCGAAATAGACATGTAACTCACCACAAAAAGGGCAAGTGGCAATCGGCTCCCCTGTAAACTTCGTAAAACCGGATCAGATTTATCTAGAAGATCTATAACTTACGATTTTGAAAGACTTCCATCGATTTGTCGCTTTCAGCTATATTTTCAGTAAAGCTCCCCGTTTCAATACCTCCACCGATTTCAATATGGATCGGCAATCTGATGTTGAGCCCTCTCCTTCAAAAAATTTTATGAATTGCTCACCTACATTTTAACAGAAGATTCAGAATATTAAACCGTTGTTTTGGAGTATTTTTTCCTCAATTTAAGAACTTACCCCAGATCCCCTGTCCTTATGTGAATGTAACAAAAACTGTTTAAGAGGACAAAAAATCTCTATCATATATAAAAAACACACGAAGCATCATAGGTTTATCTAGTTTAGGGAAAGAGAAAATAACTTTTTCATGAGTTGAACAACAGCGGCAAACTATTAAAAAGCTAAAAAGAGGAGTTGACTTGTAAAAATTTTGATTGCACGGCCTTATCTATGATAGGCGCGACAAAATGATAGGACGCGTTCACCTTGTTTAGCAGCACAGGCATAAGATTTGATTTACATTTCTGATGCAATTATAATGGTGGGCAAGAATGGCCGAAATACATAATAAACAGTCATTCCTCAATCCAGTCTTTAATTGCGGCCGCCTTCGTTTATTTTTGGCTTCCGCCACCTAGATGATGTTATTTATTAAAAAATCTTTAGAAAAAAAGGAGAAATGTTTATGTCAATTGCGGTTACAGGTGCTACTGGTCAACTCGGTGGGCTTGTGATTCAACATTTGCTCAAAAAAGTTCCCGCCAGTCAAATCATTGCCATCGTGCGTAATGTTGAAAAAGCCTCCACTCTTGCCGATCAAGGCGTGGAAGTTCGCCATGGCGACTATAATCAACCGGAATCTCTTCAAAAGGCTTTTGCAGGTGTCTCCAAGCTGCTCTTTATCTCAGGTCCGGATTCTGATAATACGCTTCGTATCGTTCAACATGCAAATGTCGTAAAAGCTGCCAGAGATGCTGGAGTCAAACATATTGCTTACACAGGATATGCCTTTGCTGAGGAGTCAATAATTCCCCTTGCACACGTTCATTTAGCAACGGAATATGCCATCCGTACGACCAATATCCCGTATACTTTCCTGCGTAATGCCTTATATACGGACTTTTTTGTAAATGAGGGGCTGCGCGCATCCATAGAGTCTGGAGCAATTGTTACGAATGCGGGAAGCGGGATCGTTAATTCAGTAACACGCAATGAACTTGCTTTGGCTGCCGCAACGGTTCTTACAGAGGAAGGGCATGAAAACAAAACGTATAACCTTGTTTCCAATCAACCTTGGACCTTTGATGAACTTGCCCAAATTCTCTCCGAGGTTTCCGGCAAAAAAGTCGTGCATCAGCCTGTCTCATTCGAAGAAGAGAAAAATTTCCTCGTAAACGCTGGTGTCCCTGAGCCGTTTGCTGAAATTACGGCAGCGATCTATGACGCGATTTCCAAAGGAGAAGCGTCCAAAACATCAGATGATCTGCAAAAACTGATCGGATCCTTGACCCCTCTGAAGGAAACCGTAAAACAAGCCCTGAAAATGTAAGAATTGACCAAATGACATAAAATGAAAAAACAGAACATCCAATGACTGCAAACTCGTGACTTGCTTTATCTTAGTTCGAAAATAAGCCCTGTCACGCAGACAGACATTAACAGCCTGAGACCTAAAATTACATAAGGACTCAGGCTGTTTTATTTCTTTTGATCACGTTGGCGGATTTAAAAACGAAACGAGAGTATATCATCGCGTCTGCTGATTAAAACGTATAGAGAGGAATTTTTAATGATTCCGACTAGGCTCGAGTAAAAAAGTTTTTGCATAAAACACTGTAAAACAACAATTTTATTGCTTGATTTATATTTTTTCAACAGAACCAGTTATATCAACACCGTTCACAACCGTTTCAATCATTGGAGACAGTTCATGCGCTAGCTGACGCAGTTCTTCTAATTGTTCGATCGATGCGTCAGATTTTACTTTTACCTTATAACGAATATTTGTGTAGCCAGGCCTTATTGATTTATCTAAACCAAAATACCCTCTTAAGTCAAGGTCACCTTCTGTTTCGATTATCACATCACTAAAATCAATTCCTCTTTTTGCAGCTTGGGTGACAAAACCTATTGAAAAACAAGTAGCAATCGAAGCAAGCAACAATTCGACCGGATCTGCAGCTGAATCTGTTCCACCTAAGCTTGCAGGCTCATCAGTATGCAGTACAAAATCTCGTGCTGTCGTTTTAGAAACTGCTCCTCCTTGCCATTCAGTTGTCGTTTTGAAGGTCACTTTCCCCTTTTCAGGATCATTATTTACATCTTTAATAAATTGATCAAATGCACCTATATTCACTTGAAAGCAGCTTTTTGCCATGCTTAATCTCCCCTATTCATATAATTCATATAATTTTAGTTTTATTTAGTATACCATCCTATTATTATTTGTCAAATTTATTTATGTGTAACTACCTTCAGCAAAAGTGTCTTTATCAATGATGAAGAAAATAAACTGTATTGGGCTGAAGCCTTCCAAAAATTAATCGAGCATTTTGTTGAATTCTTAAAAATGTCAGAAGCACCGGTAGATGGTGTTCTTCCAAACTGCATCATGCATATTCACCTAATTCACACGGAAAGTTTTTAGATAAACTTATATGTGATCGTACCCTGCTTCAAAAAAATTGGCTTTAAAATATTATAAATTAATGAAAAAAATTACTTTTTTCCATTTACTAACTCAAAATTCTACCTTTATAATTTAATGAATAAATTCTATTTTTCTTTCGCCGTTTCACCTGTATATGCTGTAGAACCTCTAGTGGCTGATGATTTAAAAAGCAAGTTAAGGGGAGATTGAAATTGACAAAAAGCATGACTATCAAACTCTGTACAAAAAGTTTATCGCCAGCGGGTTGCCTACCTAGTATTCTTTAGAAGAATTCTGGAATTTCTTCAATCCACTTATAAAGCCAAAGAAATTCCTCTTAGAGATTTCTTAAAACTGGACCCGAGCGTTGAAAATAGAAAGAATATTTGGAAAGTGTTTGTCATCGATGATGAAACCATACTAAATTCTATCTATTCTGATGCTGAAAAAAGAACATTTAGTGCAAATTCAAGAAAATCAGGAAGCGCCCGATGATTTAGATTTGTATCCAGAAAGTGAGCATCAAAGCATCAAAATGTGGAATGATATCCAAGAAGGAAAAAGAATTAATATCATTGTTTATAGGAAAAAATTCAAAAACACTGTGAGTTACTTTACCATACAAGGGGTATGCCGGCATTTAGTAAAAGAAACAGGTTATCCTTTTGGGTGTGGAAAACACAGACTTATACAATCCGGAATTCCAAGAATATTTAGAGTTACTTCAAGAACTAAATAAAATTTAGTAATACTGCTTCAATGGTTAGCCATTGCTAACATTTGAAGCAATTTTTTTGATGAAAATGGGCGGAAATATTTAAAGCAAAGCGTTGTCCGTGGAAGAACTCAATTATCGAACGAAAAAAGAATCTGTTTTCTATAGAAGTGTACGAACAGACAAGACATATTTTAGTACAATGATTGCGTAGTATGTAACCAAAGGAAAAGCATTTCGCACAGTTGTGATGGGCAATAAGCTAGCTAATATTGAAACAAATCCAGAACCTCCTCAAGACACCTCTGACTGAGACTGAAAATCAAAGGTGGAAACGAACTCGTAAAAGCCGTTCATGGATCTTACGAAGCCTGCGGAAAAGCGAAATGAATATTCAGTGGTGAAGAAATACTATGGATTGGTCGAAATAGTCTTCCAGAATTAAACTAAACTTGATATTCTGGACCATCGTTAATGAAGGCGGGTGTGATGTCATTTTTAAGAAATTAAGTATTTAACTATTTGCGTTGCGATCATGAATGGAATAATTCCTAAATTAAGCTTGTCAAAAGAAAACCCTTTTGCATCATGTGCAATATTTCGCACATAATACAAAAGGGTATAATTGTTAGAATATGTCATGATGAAGAAGCATTATGAAAATGGATATTGACGAGGTTGTTTTTGAACAGAAACCCATTTAACAGTTGTAAATTCATCAATAGCCCATTCGCCGCAGTAACGTCCTAAACCCGAATATTTTTCTCCGCCAAACGGAACATTCGGTTCTACATTGATCGATTGATCGTTTACGTGAATCATACCTGTTTTAATTTTTCTTGCTACATGAATGCCTCGTTCCAATGAGCCAGAGAATACAGCCCCACTTAATCCAAACGGAGTTCCATTTGCCACTTCAATAGCTTCTTCTTCACTATCAACAGGAATGATGACCGCTATTGGGGCAAACACTTCATTTTGCGCAGCTGCCATGTCATTTGTCACATCGCCTAAAATATATGGATAAATTAAGTTTCCTTCCACTTTTCCTTCATGAATTAATGTTGCACCTTCTTTAAGTGTTTGTTCTACTAACTGAATTGCTCGATCCACTTGTTTTTTATTAATAATAGGGCCAATAACTGTGCCGTCTTCGGACGGATCCCCAACTTTTATGGCCTTAGTGGCTTCTTTGAATTTTTCAACAAACGGTTCATACAATTTTCGATCGATGATAATCCGATTGATCGCAATACATATTTGACCCGAATGCATATATTTTCCAAATGCTGCTGCAGATACCGCTTGATCAACATCGGCATCGTCAAGTACGATGAAGGCGTTATTTCCACCTAATTCAAGTGCAGGTTTTTTCAGATTTTTCACAGCTAAAGCCCCGACATGCTGTCCTGCTTTTGTTGACCCTGTGAAAGAAATTACTTCAGGAATTGGATGCTCAACAAAATAATCACCAATTTCTTCAAGATCAGCCACTGTTACATTTAACACCCCTTGCGGAAGCCCGGCTTCTTCAAAAATTTTCGCAATAATGAGTCCGCCTGAAATCGGTGTTTGAGAATCTGGTTTTAGTACTACACCATTTCCTGTTGCAATAGCCGGTGCAACAACACGAATGGTTAAATAGAATGGCCAGTTCCAAGGCGTGATCGCTCCTACTACTCCAATTGGGTCACGATAAACACGGTTTTCTTTCCCTGGAATGAGAGATTCACGAATCGAGCCTTCCATTTGTAACGGATATTTTGTTGCTTCTTTCACATCCGCAATGGCACAATCCACCTCAACATTTGCTTTTAACTTTGTACTCCCGGATTCTTTCACGAGAATTTCCACAACTTCTTCTCTTTTTTCCTCGATGAGCTGTGCAACTTTTTCTAAAACACGAATACGTTCATATGCGGAAGTTTGTCCCCAGCTCTTTTGCTCTTTTTGTGCAGTTTCGTACGCTTCATTGATATCTTCTTTACTTGCATAGTTAAAGGTGACAAGCACTTCGTTATTATATGGATTTGTCACAACACATTCTCTATTGCTGGAACCATGTTTCCACACACCGCCAATAGGCATTTTATTCCATAGAGAAAATTTTTCAACCGCTTTTACTCCAGACATAGAATACTCCTCCTTATTTTTAAACATTTTAAATAGTTAGAATAGAAAGCCCAATATAACGCAATTTCTCAACAACTCCATCCCCTTCATGCATAAGACGCCAGGAGTATAATAGAATAATTGAGCGCGAACGATTAAACCAATATGACAAATCCAAAAACTTTAATATGGACTTAAACTTCTTCATCTTTCGGTTCATCAATCATGATCGTGTCAATTTTGAAAGGCTCTTCTATTTCATACGTAAGAGCATACATTCCCCTCCTAACAAAAAAATAAAATGTAAACGCTTTCCATAAATTTAATATAAATTCATGATATTTGTTTTAAAAATTTTATTATCTTATCTTTAAATTTTTGTTTTTCATTCATTTTCTTTTAGAGTCAAAGTTGAGGAATACGTGTCTCTGAAAACGATCATATGGTTAAGTCCTTGTATCTTTCTAATGCATGATTTGGATGAAGCCGTTTGGGGTTTCAAAAAAAGGGCTAACACATTTTATAATAAGGGTTGTACCGAATGGCTGAGTTGTTGTTTTATCTTTGCTTTTTTAAAGAAAGGATATTAAAAATGGAGGAAGTTTGTAAAACATGAAGAAATATATAATTGGAGAAACTTCAAGTGATGGCTTCATCATGATTTTTAGGGGCTGTCTTAGAAATTCAAATCGCCATTGAAAACAAAAAATCATAAACACCGATATATCAACGTTTCTAAAGCATTAATGGGGGCGTCAATAAGCCGTAAAAACGACTTATTAGCCCCCCCTTATCAGTGCTTTTATCAACCTCAAACCCATTTTTTTCAGTATTTATTTTGCATATCTGCTTATGCCTATAACATAGTTTCGTATGGTTAATAAACAAACTCTAAAAATGCAACATGGGAAAAGCTTCATCATTATATGATTTTTAAATCTTTCATTCTTTTTTACTGTCATTAAATGACACTTTCACCATTATACCTTTTGACATGATATTGCAACTTTTGTCAATAAAATGGACCAAACAAAGGATTTTTAAAAACAATTGGATAAATGATAGCTGATTCTTTTTCTTAATTTATCCTTCTTGATAAGGCATGCCGTCTGTTTTAAAGCGGGTATATCAATTAGAGCACTTTTCTTTTCTTTGTTCGTTTTCATATTCTTTACCTTCCATCGTTATATCATATTTTTCCGGAGAACGCGCCACTTTAATCAACGCAAATACAACAAGCAGCTCAAGTATAATTGCCGGTATTCCTCCCAGATTTGATAGCATTTTAATTCCATCAATCTTTGCAAAGCTGATCATGATCCAACCGATCGTACCGACTGAAAGCCCCCATATAACTTTGATCATCAAGCTTGGCTCAGGACTTTCTGGAGAAATTCCAGTAGAGCTAATACCGCCCATTGCCGAAATATTTGAATCAGCTGCTGTTACAAAAGAAATGAAGACAATGAATAAATAGAACGGAATAATAATGCTTGACAAAGGTACATCAGCCAAAACAGCGTATAACACTGATTCAGGACCTTTATCCGCTAAAATACTACCAAGGGTGCCTTCTGTCATCTGCTTATGAATCGATGTTCCTCCAAAAATTGTCATCCATAAGCCGCCAAATAAAGCAGGAAGAGCAAAATTCACAAGAATAAATGCTTTAACCGTATAACCGTATGAAATTCTCCCTAAAAACAGCGCTGTAATTGCAGCCCATGCAAACCAGTTTGCCCAGTAAAATACCGTCCACCATTGCGGCCAAGGATCTCCTGCTGCCGCTCCTGTAAATAAGCTTTTATCAAAAAAATTTGCTAAATACGTTCCAAAAGATTCTGTTCCTAAATTAAGAATATAAGCAGTTGGACCAGTGACAAACATAAAGAGAATAATAACAATATAAACTTTCATGTTGATATCAGATAAAATACGAATTCCTTTCATAAGTCCAGTAGATGCGGAAACAATAAATGTAATCATTACTACAAGTGAGATAACTGCCCAAAGAGATGGTGAACTTGCTATGTCAGTAAGATAATTGAGTCCCCCGGCTAAATTTAAAACACTCGTTCCCATTGCCGCTGCCATTCCAAGTGCTAATGTATACAGACATAGGGCATCAATCATATTTCCCCATCCGCCAAGCACCTTATTCCCAAACAAAGGTGTTAATGTTGAACTTAAGCTGAAAGGTTTTCTCATATTATAATACGCAAAAGCAAACATTAATGCTGGAACACAATAAATAGCATACGGTGTAAATGTCCAATGCAAATACATCGTTGACATCGCAAAAATCGCAGCTTCATCACTATTCGCTTTAATTCCGAGTGACTCAGGTGGTGACGTTATGTGATAAACAGGCTCAACAATTCCCCAGAACGTGACACCCGCAGCAATTGTTGTACATAGCGTAATCGCAATCCAGCTAGAAAGTTTCAACAATGGCTTTGCATTTTTTCCACCAATTCTCACATTTCCAAGTGGAGAAAAATAGATAGCGACCACAACAACTAACATCAACAAACCACTTAAACTAAACAACCATCCTATATTTTGAATAACCCAATTATTTGCATCTGTAGCCATCTTGATAAAAGCTTCTCTATTCGTAAAGCTCAAAATGGTAGCTGCAATTAAAAGCAAAAACGGCGGCCAAAATACAGAATGTCTTAAATTTTTCATAAAACTCCTCCTAAAATTAAATTGTAAAAACGATTCGCTACCGCATAAAAGTAAACGTTTACAATTCGAAGTGTTATTCTATGCTTGATGACTTACTTCTTTATTTGCACTTAAAATCTGTTCAGCAAATTGACGCAAATCTTTTTCTGTAGCTAAACGGCAATTATTCAACCGCATCGGTTCGTTTTCTGGTGAAAGCATTGTTTCTATAAACCTATCAACATCGCAAAGAGATAAACCTTCATCTTCGAGAGATTGTTTCAGTCCACTTATTTCCACTAATCGGCTAAACTCTTTTGCTCCTGCTAAAGCCAACTCTTTATTCGATAATCCTTGGCAGTCCACTCCAAGACAACGAGCAATTTTAGCGTGAATATCGACAGCTGATTCGACATTCCAAGAATACACCACATTAAGCGCGATTGCCACAGCACGACCGTGATGAATACGTCCAATCGTACCGAGTGCATGACCAATGCAATGGGCGATTCCTGTTCCTCCTTGCTCAATCGCCATACCAGCAAGAGTAGCAGCCAAAGCTAATTTCCCTCGAGCCTCCAGATCATCTGGAGTTTGCAACACCTTTTCAAAATTTTCTCCAATTAGTTGAATGGCTTGCAAACTAAATGCTTCAATAAAAGGATTAGAACGCTTTCCAGCACATGCTTCAATCGCATGAACAAGAGCATCTAACGTTGTAGCAGCTGTTAAAAATCTTGGCAAGGCAACTGTAAATGTCGGATCAACGATAGCTAAATCAGGGGCCATTTTTTCATCCCATCCCCATACTTTACGTTTATGCTCATCCGAGAAAACTACTGTACTTGTTACTTCCGCACCTGTACCAGATGTCGTTGGGATCATAATGGATTTTACTTGTTTTTTAGGAAACGGATTGGCCATTAATGCATAATGCATCGCCCCTTTCTCGCCGCCAGCAATAAGCGCCGCCATTTTTGCTACATCCATCGCTGATCCGCCACCAAGCCCTATAACACATTTAGCCCCAAATTGGCGTATTATATTGGCTGCTTCATCAATGGAGGCAGCTGTTGGATCACTTTGAACATCACTAAATACTTTTACAGCAATCTTTTCCCTTTCTAATGCTGAAACAACAAGGTCTGCCAATCCATTGTCGAGGATTCCCTTATCCGTGATTAGTACGGCTTTTGTATCTTGACTTATTGTTTTAACGTCTTTTCCAATTTGTAAATAACGCTCGACTCCATAAGCAATTTTCGTTTTCGGTATAAATTCAAATAGCTGATTCATTTCCCAGCCTCCTCACTTTTATTTGAAACTTGACCACTCCACAAGAGCGGCCAAGTTTATTATGGAATTCTTTCAAACGAAGTTTCTTCACGCTGTATAGGCGTGGAAGTAAATTCAATAACTGAACGTCCTACATTTATACAATTACAATCGTGAAAACTTTCGAGTGCCTCATTGATACGATCGAGTGTCATTCGTTTTAATATGAGTTCATCCAACATAAATTTTCCATCGAGATATAATTCGGAGATTCTTAAAAAATCTCGATACGGCTGAATATCTCCATAAAAGCTTCCTTTCAATATTTTCCCTGCTCTATGAAATCCTCCGGCCGGCAGATTCAAAGTCATCTCTGGATTAAATGCACCGACGACAACAATCGTTCCGCCTTTTCTTGTTCCTTTCCATGCTGTTTCAGTTGCCGATGTATGTCCTGAACAATCAATGGCATAATGAACGCCATAACCATTGGTAAACGATTTTAATGCTTCTTCCCCATTTTCTTTGCCTACATTTACCGTATGTGTGGCACCAAACTTTTTCGCAATTTCTAAGTTAGCATCTTTTACGTCGCACGCGATAATTTTTGATGCTCCAGCGATGCGAGCGCCTTGTATAGCGTTGATACCAACCCCACCTATGCCAAATACTGCTACTGTAGAACCAGGTGTAACTTTTGCCGCATTAACCGCAGCTCCATACCCAGTAGCAACCCCGCAGCCAATTAAAGAAGCTTGGGCAAATGGCATTTTGTCTGGAAGCTTGATGCATGACATTTCAGGAACGACAGCATATTCTGCAAAAGTCGATAATAAGGAGTAATGGTAAATAGGATTTCCATCTTTACTCAAACGAGACGTTCCATCCAGCAGCGTTCCGTTAAACATCGGTCCAAATGCTGATTCACATAAATGGACAGCACCTGTCACACAAAACTCGCACGTACCGCAATAAGGCATCCAACTTAATGCCACCTTATCCCCTGCTTGAACGTTCTTTACATTTGTCCCTACTTCTACTACGACACCTGCTCCTTCGTGTCCGAGAATAGCAGGAGTTGGGGTTGTATCATCATACAAGGCATTCAAGTCACTATGACAAACACCTGTTGCTTCTATTTTGACAAGTACCTCATTTGCTTTTGGGCTTGCCAAATCCACCGTTTGAATTTGCAGTGGTTTTCCTACCTCGGTCATCACCGCAGCCTTCATTTTCATTTTGTTCCCTCAATTCTTTAGATTTTCCAATGAACTGCTCCCTATTCCGCTTAAGATTCCTTAGTAAGCCATCCAAATCGCTTTCATTTTCGTATACGATTGAAGGGAGTGAATCGCATATTCTTTTCCCCAGCCGCTTTGCTTCCATCCACCAAACGGACTAGCAAAGTCATAGCAGCCATACTTATTAATAAAAACCATTCCAGCTTGAAGTTTTCGTGCCACACGGTTTGCTCGAGACACATCGTTCGTCCAAAGCCCTGCCGCCAATCCGTAAATCGTATCATTGGCAATAGCTATGGCTTCTTCTTCTGTATCGAAAGGAATAATGCAAAGAACAGGGCCAAATATTTCTTCTTGAGCAATTGTCATTTTGTTGTTAACATCAGCGAAGATTGTTGGACGAACAAAGTATCCCTTTCCATTTTCACCTGATACATCTCGTTGACCTCCGGCAACAAGACGCGCCCCTTCTTTTTTCCCGATCTCGATATATTTTAAAATGGATTCCATATGAGATTTTGAAATTTGTGCCCCCTGGTCACTTTCAGGATCAAATGGATCGCCACATTTATAGCTGTTAGCATACTCAGCAATTTTTTCGACCACTTGCTCATAAATTGTTCGTTCCACTAATAAGCGCGTCGGCGCAGAACATTTTTCGCCTTTATGCGTAAACAACGCATAAAATGAACGTTCGATCGCTCCATCCAAATCAGGAGCATCACTGAAAATGATGTTCGGTGATTTACCGCCGAGTTCAAGTGTCACGAGTTTTAAATTTGAATCGGCTGAATCATGAACAAGCTGTTTTCCAACTACTGTACTCCCTGTAAACGATACTTTATCCACATCCATGTGACGGCTAATATACGAACCAATTGAACCTTTTCCCAAAATTAAATTGATAACACCTTTTGGTAAAAGCTCTGCTTCATCAATAAGTTCAAACAAGCGAACCGCAGAAAATGAAGTTTGGCTTGAAGGCTTTAACACAACCGTATTTCCCATTGCTAGTGCAGGTGCAAGCTTCCAAGCAGCCATATCTATCGGAAAGTTAAATGGCACAATTTGCCCGCATACTCCTACAGGATCACGCGTCGTAAAGCTTAAAAAGTTTCCTTCAACAGGGTTGTTTTCCCCGTAATATTTGTCAGTCCAGCCGGCATAATATTCGAAAATATCCGATGCCTCCTGCACATCATCTTTATAGGCCTCGGTATACAGTTTTCCATTATCCAACGCTTCTAATGTCGCAAGCTCTGCTTGATGCTCTTTGATTAAAGAACTAATTTGCCGCAGTATTTTCGCACGCTCTTTGCGCGAAAGCTCCTGCCATGTTCCATGGTCAAACGCATGACGGGCCGCTGCAACTGCCTTATCGACATCTTCTTTTTCAGCGCTTTGGAACTTTCCAAGAATTTCTCCGTTTGCAGGATTGATAGATTCAATAACCTCACCTTTTGCGCTATTGACCCACTCGCCGTTGATATATAATTTTTTTGTTTCTTTGAGCCATTCTTTTGCCCAATCCAGCTTTGGCTGTTCTATCCCTTCAAATATTTTTGTCATCGTCATTCCCTCCACATTGCAAAAGTTTTATCAATTCTTCCCTGCTTTTTTCTTTCAACCATCTAGAAACTGTTGAATAGCCAAATTTCTCTTTAAGCTCGACAATAGCAGGAATAAGACTATTTGCTAACTGCTTACATCTTTGCTCATTTACTTCAATCCCTAACAAGCAATTTTCGATAAAAGAAGCAAGGGCACGTTCAAGCATCTTCATTGCATCTAAAATATTGATACATGCTATACCTTCAAAAACATTTAAATCTAGTTCACCGTGTTCTAAAGTCGCTTGCACCACACGGTCACAACCGAGTACTTGAAAACAACACTGAATTAATGTTTCAGGGACAATAGGATTAATCTTTCCCGGGAAAAAGGAGGAGCCCGCTTGCACAGCCGGTAAAACAATTTCTCCAAATCCCCCCTCAGGTCCTGATGAACGAAGGCGCAAATCTTTGGCTAGCTTTATCAAACACGATGCGAGTAAGTGTAATTCTTTCGAAACAGCTGCGAGATCATCAATATGTTGAGCAGCATCAAATAAATTTTCTCGATGCCGCAGAGGAAGGTTTGACACTTCACAAAGCTTTTGAACGACAACCTCCCTATAATGCTGAGGAGCCCCAACTCCTGAGCCAATTACCGTCCCGCCTAAATTAATTTGGTGGAGGTAATCAACCGAAACGCTAAGCAAATGAAGTCGCCGCTTAAGCATAGCTGCATAGCTGCGAAACGACTCCCCAATCCTCACTTTCATAGCATCTTGTAAGCATGTTCTTGACATCGTTTCGACATGATCAAACTTTTCTGATAATTCATTCATCACTTGAATACACATTTCTAGTTGTAGTCTCAAAGATTGGAAACTTAATATAACGGCAATTCTATTGGCGGTATGACATACATCGGAAGTAGATTGAGAGAGATTGACATGCTCATTTTGATGAACAGGATGGTACGTTCCTCTCTCTCCACCTAGTTTTTCATTGGCGAGATTGGCGATTACCTCATTTATATTCATGTTTGTGCCGATGCCTCCGCCGCCATGAAGCACATCAATAACAAACGATTCATGATAACGATTATCTAAAATTTCATCACATGCCCATACAATTGCTTCTTTTATTTGAATAGGTAATAAACCAGCCTCGAAATTGGCCAATGCTGCTGCTTTTTTCACATAAGCCAGCGCATGAATATACCGAGGATATTGAAATAGTTTTTTTTCGGAAAATGAAAGGTTCCGTACCGTTCGTGCTGTATAAATACCGTAGAGAGCATCGATAGGAATTTCCATTTTGCCGATAAAGTCTTCTTCGATCCTTCCTGTTTTCAATTTCTCTCGCTCCAGTCGGGAAAACTTAATATTTCAAATACACTGTTTTCAACTGCATAAACTCTTCAAAACCATGTTTTCCGTCATCTCCGCCAATCCCTGATTGCTTCCAACCCGCATGAAATCCTTGATAAGCTTCTCCTTGCTGGCGATTTACGTAAACTTCGCCGCACTCAAGCTTCGTTGTCAATTCCATCACGTATTTGTAATTGTTTGTATATACATTCGATGTAAGTCCATATTTTGAATCATTCGCCATTTCGATCGCTTCTTCCAGCGTGTCGAACGTGATAATCGGAAGTACTGGTCCAAAAATTTCCTCATGAACAATTTTCATCGATTGGGTACAGTGATCTAATAATGTTGGGGGATAAAAACTTTCTCCTAATTCTTTTAATGGCTCTCCCCCGCATAAAACTTCTGCTCCTTCCTGCACGGCTTCTTGTACCATCGAATGAACTCGTTGCACATCTTGAGGACTGATTAAGCAGCCCATTTCCACATCAGGATTTTTTAAACCGTCTCCTATACTCACTTCCTGAAATCTTTTTAACAACCTCTTCGTAAATTCTTCTTTAATGCTGTGATGTACATAAACTCTCTCCGTGTTATTGCACACCTGTCCGGAGTTCGAAAGCCTTCCACCTTTGATCGCTTCAACAGCTAAATCAAGATCGGCATCTTCCATTACGATAGCAGGAGCTTTTCCCCCGAGTTCCAAGGATACTCTCACCATATTTCGAGCGCATTTTTCCATAATTCTTTTTCCTACTTTTGTACTTCCGGTAAATGTCACCATGTTAATTTGATTCGAAGAAGTTAATGTTTCTCCAACGACTTCATCCAAACCAGTAACAATATTGATGACCCCTTTTGGCAATCCAGATTGATCGATACATTTCGCCAATTCTAAGGCTGACATAGGAGATTTAACGCTTGGTTTGATTACGACTGTATTTCCACATACCAGTGCCGGTACAATTTTACGAATGAGTACGTAAATCGGGAAATTCCATGGCACAATCGCTACGACTACACCGAGCGGCTCACGATATGTTAAAATTTTTTCATTTGAATTGTCGCTATCAACAATTTCTCCTTCAATTCTGCGTGCCCACTGTGTTTGATACTCTCCTAATTCCGCTGCATAATATACTTCAGACTTAGCTTGAGATAACGGCTTTCCCATTTCTAACGTAATCGCTTGTGCAATATCATGAAGATGTTCTTCGTTTTTCATTAACGTAAGAAAATTCAGTAAGTACTCTGCCCTTTGATAAGAAGGAATCGTTCTCCACTGTCTGTAGGCTTTATTTGCATTCTCGATAGCTTCTTCTGTATCTTCTTTTGAACAAGCAGGCACTTGACCAACCAATTTCCCTGTTGCTGGATAAAAAACGTCAATCCATGTATGATTGGAGCTATTTCTGAATTGACCATTGATATATGCTTTATACTGTTTCAAGCGAACATTCACCTCATCTTTAAAATGGTTCAAAAATTAAATGTATACTTTTTTGTTTTCTCCTACATACACATGATGAATTTCATATCGTTTTAAAGACTCTTCATCTAATTCAATCCCCAATCCTG